>CAYRGS010000013.1:0-50084 GCA_964423875.1 uncultured bacterium | reverse complement strand
CGCGCCACCCGCCCGCCGGACGCCTTCACATCGAACAACATCGGCAAAATGACGTTTCCCGCCTTTTTCAGCGAAGCGGCGAAGATCTCGTCGTCCTCGTCGCTGGCCTTGTCGGGCTCCAGGAACAGGATGTCGAAGGCGATGCGATTCGCGCCGCCCATCTTGAGGAAATCCACCACGTAGGCGTGCACCGTCCTCGGCCACGGCCAGCGGCCCAACTGGTCTTCGAAATGGTCCAGGCTGGCTTCATCAATGGCGACGACGACGATGTCGTGGTTTGCCTTTTCAGGGTTGGCGTAGCGAACGAAGCGGTGATCCAGCGCCTTCAACTCGGCGAGCTCAAACAGATCGAACGCCCAAAGGATCGAGATCCCGACGAAGACCGACGCGCCCATGTACAGAGCGGCGAACAGGCGCATTCGATCCTTGCGCAGATGTTCAAAAAGCGGCAACGGAAAGACCCGCCCTCGGCGCTCAGTCGGGGGTCGATTCCCCCTCGTACTTGCGCCACCAGAGGTAGGGGTTCGGGGGCGGCGCTTGGGCCCCGCGCTTGTGTCCGGTCGTTTTCTTCGGCGTGCGCGACCGGTTGTGAGACCGGAATCGGCACAGATCGCTGCAATAGAGCTTTCGGTGATTGAAGCGCTGGATAAAGTGTCCGTCGCATTGTTTGCACTTCCGCACGCGGTGCGCGGCGGCGCTGATCAGGAAGAGGGAGAAGCGATAGTAGAACAGACTTCTCAAGTCGAAGGTCATGGGTTCAAGGCGGAGGGTTTGAGGTTGGACGCCCTTGTCGTTGCCCGAGGCGCTCGGGCCGGGGGCCGCCGCCTTTGAATCGGCGTCCGGCGACGCGGCCGGCTTCTTGTTGAGCCCAGCCGTCCCCTCCGCCGGAGGAGCCGCCTCCCCCGTGGGCGGAGCGGGGGTCTCCCAGCCGCCGTTCCGATCCCTGTCCGGCGAATCCGAGGTGATGTGAAACTTGAAGCCATGCAGGCCCATCAGGTAGCTGTTGACCCGCTCGACCACGTCCCGCGGGACCGTTCCCTTGTCGGACAGGGTTTTCAGGGTCTCGCGAATGCTTTCCTGCGTCCGGTGAATATGGCCCAGCGTGGGGGCCATGCCGCCGAAGTGCCACTGCGGGGAGCGCTTGCCCCGTGGGTGCGTCGCGTCCGCCTCCGGCGCGGACCCCTCCTCCGGCTCCACTCTCACGCCGAACCATCTCCACAGGTGGTCCCTCCAGTTGTCTTCGGACAGGGAGGTGTTCGCGAATTCGATGGCCCAGGGGACCGCTTCCAGCGTGTGGTCCATCGCCCGGGGCGCGGGTTTGGTCTTCTGCCGCTTGGCCATGCCTGTTCTCTGGCTTATGCGGGGCCGGCGAGTTCCCGGAGGTCTTGAATCTGATTCAACCGCCCCATGACCACAACGAGGTCTTCCGCTTCAAGGAGGCAATCGGCTTCCGGGTTGTACAGGTAATTAGGGTCGCCCGCCTTCTGGACGGCGAGGACGAGCAGACCGGTCTTTTGCGGGATTTCGCCCGCACGTAGCGTCTTTCCGCAAAGGAATGAGCCTTCGCAAATGGCGGTCTCTTCGACCCGGTAGGTCCCCCGGGAATCCCGCAGCATGGTGTCGAGGAAGGAGACGACCGCCGGACGGACCATCTCCGAGGCCATCCGCATGCCGCCCATGAAGTTGGCCGACACCGTTCCGTCGGCGCCGACCTTCCGCAGCTTGGATTCCGCGTCCCGGTGAATGACCCTCGAGATGATCCGGATCTCGGGGCAGAGCTCCCGCGCGGCGAGGACGACAAAGATGTTGGCCTTGTCATCGGGCAGACAGGTCACCAGACCCGACGCCTTCTGGGTGTTGGCGCGCTCTAGGCACCCCTCGTTGGTGGCGTCCCCTTCAATGTAGAGGAGTCCGGGATCGTCCTTGAGCCTCGCTTCGATCCTCTCCCGATCCGTTTCCACGGCGACAAAGGCGTGGTCGGTGTTCCGGAACTCCTCCGCCACGTGGCGTCCGGTCTCTCCGAGTCCGCATAGCACGATGTGGCCGGATAACTGTTGGATCCTCGCTTCCAAGCTCCGCTCCCTCATCAACTGGGTGAACTGTCCGCCGACCAGGAACGCCGTCGTAGTGGAGATCCCGTAGGCCAAGGTCCCGACACCTCCGAGCAGGAGAAAAACGGTGAACACCCTGCCTTGAACCGTCAGCGGCCGAATCTCACCATATCCTACCGTGGTCAACGAAATGACCGTCATGTAAAAGGCGTCGAATAAAGTCCAGTCCTCCTCGATCACCGTATAGCCGAGGGTGCCAACCACGAAGATGGCCAGAAGCATTCCGACCAGCACCCAGATTTTTCTGAACATGCGCGCTCCAAAGCTCCGTCCACCTCATCGACCGACCTGAGGGTTATTTTATACACGCAAATACGTGTACGCAACGGAACCTTAACACAATCAGGCAGAAGCCATTTCCGGCGGTATCATTCGCAAGTCGGATTTGACGGGGCGAAGCGGCGTGGTTATCGTGGGGGGAGAGGGTGAAACCGATTTTGGACGAGGGTGTTTTCGAGGAGCTCTCCGATGGTCTTCAAGCTGTTCCTGTTGTTTACGGCGGTGCCCCTGCTGGAGCTCGCCATCCTCATCCGTGTGGGACAGGAAATCGGGGCGGTGTACACCATCTCCATTGTTGTCATCACGGGCGCGGCCGGGGCTTGGCTCGCCAGGGCGCAGGGCGTCGGCGTTCTTCGCCGCATCCGAGAATCCATCAAGGTGGGGGAGCCGCCGTCCTCCGAGCTCGTCGACGGGGCGTTCATCTTGGTGGGGGGAGCGCTTTTGTTGACGCCCGGGTTGATCACGGACGCCGCCGGGTTCTTTTGCCTGGTTCCTGCCACGCGACGGGTCATCCAGCGGTGGGTGGTTCAGAAGGTAATGCGCCGGTTTGAACAGTCGACCGTCACGGTCCGGGCCCACGCCGTCTGGAGCGAGTCCAACCCCGCCCCCAAAGAGGACGCTCCCCGGAAAATCAACTGAGCCCCTCCAGGATTCGCGCAGGGATTTCATCGAAGGGCACGGGTCGTTGGACGCCGTCGCGCAGATCGCGGACGCGCGCCGTCCCCGCCTTGATCTCATCCTCGCCGATGAGGACGGCGAACGCCGCGCCGGAGCGGTCGGCCTTTTTCATTTGGGCCTTCAAACTGCGCCCCTCGAAGTCCCACAGGACCGAGAGCCCCGCCCTTCGCCACTGTTGCGCCCAGCCGAACGCCCGCTCCGAGGCCCGCTTGCCCAAGACGACCAGGAAGACCTTCCGCTCGTCGCGATCGTCCCCCGTCTCGGGGAGGAGCGAGATCAGGCGCTCCATCCCGATGGCGAAGCCGGTGGCCGGCGTCGGAGGGCCGCCCAGGGCCTCCACGAGACCGTCGTACCGTCCGCCCCCCGCGACCGTGTTCTGCGCGCCGAGGCCGTCCGCCGTGATCTCGAAGGCCGTGTGGGTGTAGTAATCAAGGCCCCGGACCAGGTGCGGATTGACCCGGTGGGGGATCTTCTCCTTATCCAGGAGGCGAAGAACCTTCTCGAAGGTTTCCCGCGAGGCGCGGCTCACGTGGTCGAGGAGCGCGGGGGACGCCGCAGCGACCGCCCGGCACCCGGGTTTCTTGCAGTCCAGGATGCGAAGGGGGTTTTCCCGGAACCGGCGGTCGCAGTCTTCGCACAGGCGATCCAGATGGCCGGTAAAGTAGGCGCGCAGGACCTTCAGGTAGGCCGGGCGGTCGCCGGGGTCTCCCAGGGTGTTGATCTCCACGTTCAGGCCCGTCAGACCCAGCGCCGAGAGGATCTCCCACGCCAGCGCGATGATCTCCGCGTCCACGGCCGGATGCGACGCGCCGAAGACCTCGCAATCGATCTGGTGGAATTGACGGAGCCGTCCGGCCTGGGGCCGCTCATAGCGGAACATCGGGCCGATGAAGTAGACCTTCGTCATGTCGCCCGTCTTGTCGAGGTGGTGCTCCCGATAGGCGCGAACGATCGAAGCCGTGGCCTCGGGCCGCAGGGTCAGGCTGTCCCCGCTCCGATCCTCGAAGGTGTACATCTCCTTGTGAACGATGTCGGTGGATTCGCCGATCCCCCGGGCGAAGAGACGGGTCTTTTCGAAGATGGGGATCTTGATCTCCCCGAATCCATACCGGTGGAACGTCCGGCGGGCGACGGCCTCCACATGCTGCCACGCCGGCGTCTGCGCGGGCAGGATGTCCTGAACGCCCCTCACGGCGCGAATTGTTTCCGGTTTCAATTTTTTTCGCTTCCTCGCATGTCGGTGAATGGGCGGCGCAAAGGGCGGGGTGTCACCGGCCCGACCGCCCGGCCCGGCCGACGGCCTCGGTGATCTCCGGCAGGACCTCTCCCGCCTTTCCGAGTAGGGTCTCGTTCACCCACCCGGAGATCGGCGTGGGTTCCGGATTCACCTCCAGGACGTACGCCCCGTTCCGTTTGGCCAGGACCGGAAGGTGCGCCGTCGGCTGGACGACGGCCGAGGTCCCGGCGACGATCATGAAGTCGCATCGGGAAGCCAATTCAAGCGCCCTCTCCAGGACCTTCGGGTCCAGCCCTTCACCGAACCACACCACGTTGGGCCGCAGGATCGCCCCGGTTTCGGTCCGGGGGGGCAGTGGGTCGAGGGGGACCTGACGGTTCTCGGTGACTTCTCCGCCCGCCGCGCTCCGGACTTCCCAGATATTGCCGTGAAGCTCGACGATGTTTCGGCTTCCCGCGTCCCGGTGGAACCCGTCGATGTTCTGCGTCAGGAGGACGAATTCTTCCGATTCCTCTTCCAGCGCCGCGAGGGCGGCATGGGCCGGGTTCGGCGCGGCCTGATGAATCACCGAGCGCCGCCAGTCGTAGAACTCCCACACCAGCTTCGGGTCCGCCGCGAAGGTTTCCGGGGAAACCAGGGCCTCGGGGCGCCGGCCGTTCCAAAGACCCCCGGCGCCCCGGAAGGTCGGAATCCCGCTCTCGGCCGAGACGCCCGCTCCGGTGAGCGCGACGGTGCGGCGGGCGCCCGCCCAGGCGGCCAGACCCGCCGGGCTGATTTTTGGAATCGGGTTCAGAGCGCGCTCTCCCGGCGGGTGAATCCGAAACGCCCTTGTCCTCTGCGCGTGGCACACCCCCGGGAAAGAATGGGTCCGCGGCTCCGGGAAGTCAATCGGTCCGCCGGTGCTCCGCCGCAAAGGCGGCCCGCCGGTTTTTGGGATCGCGAAAAAGGCAGAGAAGGGACGTGCCGGCTAGGGCGCACCACGCGACCGTCAAAGACAGGGAGGTCCGGGGGGACAAGACCACAATCCCCGTCACCAGACCGATGGCCGCATGGAAGAAAGGAGCGATCATTTCTTTCGCCAATCTTGCGCTCAGTTCAGGTCTTATATCATTCCGGGACTGACCAAACAACGGATTCGTTTATCCCCCGAGGCGTACCGTCACAGCGGGAGGACCGGAGCGCGGACGGATCGGGTTGCCTGCCTTCTTCGGCCCATATAACATTGCTCTTTTGGATGGAGGTTCGGCCCGGGCGCGTTGGGGAAGGGATTCGATGGACGTTCTTTACGGCGGAAGGGTCCTTGGCCTGCTCTTTCTGGTCGGGGTCGGCGTCCTAGGGGGCTGCGGGAAAACCCCCGCCGCGCCGCGTCCCGACTCGGTGGCTTCGTTGCTCCCGAAGGGGGCTAGGGCCGACGCGCTGATCTCGCTGCGTCGGTATCTGCCCAAGGCGGTGACGTGTCCGGCCACGATCGAGTTGACCGAGAACGGGGTCTCGTGGGTGGATATCCATTCCTGCCATCCGACGGACATCAGACGCGGGCTGCGGTTCAAGGATATCCAGGCGGTGCGCCTCATCCTGCAGAAGGTGAGTATGGGGTTCGATCAGCGTTGGGTCGAGGTGTTGCACAACCGGGCCTGGATCCCTATCGGCCGGGGGGTGGACGGCCTTCGCGGGAAAGAGGGGATTCAGGTCCTGGAGGGGGTCAATGCGGCCCTCGAGTATCTCGGCCCGGGACGCAAGACGTCTCACCAATGGAAGAAGCAGGCCAGGCCGTATTTGTTCTAGGAGAGCGATATCGAACGCTTTACGGCCGATCAAACGGGGCGGAGACGGAAGGCCGAGCCCTTCCCTCCGCCGCCCCCAGGCGGAAGGAATTGACTTCTAGATGACGCAAGAGATTCCCGCCCGGTCACACTACTGCGGAGACCTCCGGGCGGACGACGTGGGCGCCGCGGTGGTGGTGAAGGGCTGGGTCCAGACCGCCCGGGACCACGGCGGGTTGATCTTCATCGACCTGCGCGACCGGTCGGGTCTCGTCCAGATCGTCGTGGACCCGGAGCGCTCAATGGAGGCCCACAGCTTGGCGGAGACCCTCCGAAGCGAGTTCGTTCTGGCCGTCCGGGGGGAGGTGGCCGGGAGGCCGGAAGAGAGTCTCAACCCGAAGATGCCGACGGGCGAAGTCGAGATCGGGGCCACTGATCTGTGGGTGCTGAGCGAGGCCAAGACGCCGCCGTTTTCCATCGAGGATGACGCCGAGGTTTCCGACGCCGTCCGGATGAAATACCGGTATCTGGATCTGCGGCGTCCGGTTATGCAGAAGAACCTGGTCCTGCGCCACCGGGCCAACCGGTGTATACGGCGCTTCTTCGACCGCGAAGGCTTCATCGAGCTCGAGACGCCCGTCCTGACGAAGAGCACGCCCGAGGGCGCGCGAGATTACCTGGTCCCCAGCCGGGTGAACCGGGGGCGGTTCTACGCCCTGCCGCAGTCTCCGCAGATCTTCAAGCAGCTCTTCATGGTCGCCGGGTTCGACCGGTACGTCCAGATCGTCCGGTGCTTTCGCGACGAGGACCTTCGCGCGGACCGGCAGCCGGAATTCACGCAGGTGGACGTGGAGATGTCGTTCATCGATCGCGAGGACGTGTACGGGGTCAACGAGCGGCTCATGACGGAGCTGTTCGGGGAATGCGCCGGCGTCGAGGTGAGCGCCCCGTTCCGCCGTCTTTCCTACGCGGAGGCGAGGGCGCGGTACGGCTCGGACAAGCCCGACCTCCGGTTCGGCCTCGAGCTCCGCGACGTGACGGAGATTGTTAAGGACACCGAGTTTGGCGTGGTCCGAAAAGTTCTGGAATCGGGCGGAATGATCAAGGGATTCGCCGCGCCGGGCATGGCTTCGGCCTCCCGGAAGGACCTGGACGGTCTGACTGCCTTCGCCGTCGAGCAGGGCGCAGGGGGGCTGGCCTGGATGAAGCGCGAGGAGGGCGGCTGGGTGTCGCCCATCGTCAAGTTTTTCAATGAAAAGACCCTGAGCGCGTTGACGGCCGTCGTTGGGGCCGCGTCCGGCGACCTTCTGTTGATGGTGGCCGACCGGCCGGCCGTCACCGAGCCGGTCTTGGGCGCGCTTCGCCTCCATGTCGCCCGGCGGCTGGATCTGATCGAGCCGGAGCGTTTCGCGTTCTGTTGGGTGACCGATTTTCCGCTCCTGGAATGGAGCGAGGACGAGAAGCGTTATCAAGCCGTCCATCACCCGTTCACCTCGCCCCACGCGGAGGACGAGCCGCTTTTCGACACGGACCCAGGAGGGATCCGCGCCCTGGCTTACGACCTCGTCCTTAACGGACAGGAGATCGGCGGCGGGAGCATCCGGATCCATCGCCGGGAGATTCAAAGGAAAATGTTTCAGGCCCTGGGGTTGACCGATGAGGAGGCCCGGGAGAAGTTCGGATTCTTTCTGGAGGCCTTGGAGTTCGGCACGCCGCCCCACGGGGGAATCGCCCTGGGGCTAGACCGCATCGTGGCCATCTTGGCGGGCGTGGATTCCATCCGGGAGGTCATCGCCTTCCCGAAAACCCAAAGGGCCCTGGATTTGATGACGGACGCCCCTTCAGGCGTGGATGAGAAGCAGCTTCGAGAGTTGGGCATCGCTGTTCTCGATGGACAAGGAGGAGGGGGGATTCCATGACCGGCGCCTACCAAACGGCGTACGAAGCGTCCCTCGCCCGGCCTGAGGCCTTCTGGGCGGAGGTGGCGGAGGACGTCCGTTGGATCAAGAAGTGGGACAAGGTCCTGGACGACTCGCGCGCTCCCTTCTACCGCTGGTTCACCGGCGGCGTGCTCAACACCTGTGAGAACGCCCTGGACCGCTACGTCGAGGAGGGCCGGGCGGATCAGCCGGCGCTGATCTACGACAGCCCGGTGACAAACACCGTCCGGACGTTCACCTACCGGGAGCTCCTGGACCGGACCGCCCGGTTCGCCGGTGCGCTGGCCGCCCGGGGCGTGCGTAAGGGGGACCGGGTGCTCCTCTACATGCCGATGATTCCCGAGGCGGTGGTGGCGATGCTCGCCTGCGCCCGCATCGGGGCGGTGCATTCGGTCGTGTTCGGCGGATTCGCCGCGCGGGAACTGGCGACCCGAATCGACGACGCCAAACCCAAGATCATTGTCTCGGCCTCGTGCGGCATCGAGGTGAGCCGCATCATCCCTTACAAGCCTTTGCTGGACGAAGCGATCAATTTGGCCGCCGCCAAGCCGGAGGGTTGCGTCATCGTCCAGCGGCCCCAGGAAGGCTGCGACCTGACGCCCGGCCGGGACCTGGACTGGGAAGAGGTGAACGCGGCAGCGGCGCCCCACGACTGTGTTCCGGTGGCGGCCACGGACCCGCTCTATATCCTCTACACCTCGGGGACGACCGGCCAGCCGAAGGGGATCGTCCGCGACAACGGCGGCCACGCCGTCGCGCTCAAGTGGACGATGAAGAATGTCTACGGCGTCGATCCGGGCGACGTGTACTGGGCGGCCTCGGACATCGGCTGGGTCGTGGGCCATTCCTACATCGTCTACGCCCCCCTGTTCCACGGCTGCACCACCGTCCTGTACGAGGGCAAACCTGTGGGCACGCCGGACGCGGGGGCTTTCTGGCGGGTCATCTCGCAGCACGGGGTCCGGGCCATGTTCACCGCCCCCACGGCCTTCCGGGCCATCAAGCGGGACGACCCGGAAGGGGAGCACATCAAGAAGCACGACCTCTCCCGGTTCGAAACGCTGTTCCTGGCCGGGGAGCGGTGCGACCCGGACACACTCCACTGGGCGGAGGACCGGCTCGGCGTGCCGGTGATCGACCACTGGTGGCAGACCGAGACGGGCTGGGCCATCGCGGCCAACTGCATGGGGCTGGAGCGGCTTCCGGTCAAGGCCGGATCACCCACAAAGGCCGCCCCCGGGTGGGACGTGCGCGTCGTGGACGACAAGGGCGAAGAGATGAAAAAGGGGAAGATCGCCGCCCTCGTCGTCAAGCTGCCTCTGCCGCCCGGAAGCCTGCCGACCCTTTGGAACAACGAAGAAGGCTACCGCTCGTCCTACCTGGAGGAATTCCCCGGTTGCTACAAGACCGGCGACGCCGGTTACGTGGACAAGGATGGATACATCTACGTCATGTCCCGCACCGACGACATCATCAACGTGGCGGGCCACCGGCTCTCGACAGGTGCGATGGAGGAGGTGTTGGCCTCGCATCCGGATATCGCGGAATGCGCGGTCATCGGCGCGGCGGACGCAATCAAGGGGCAGGTCCCGGTGGGCTTTCTCGTCCTGAAGGCCGGGGTCGTCCGCGAGCACGGCGAGATCGTCGGCGAGGCCGTCCAGTTCGTCCGAGATAAAATCGGCCCGGTCGCCTCGTTCAAAACGGCGGCCATCGCAGAGCGGCTGCCAAAGACGCGGTCGGGGAAGATCCTGCGGGGCACAATGCAAAAGATCGCGGACGTTGAAGAGTACACCGTTCCGGCGACGATCGACGACCCAGAGAGCCTCGATGAGATCGCGGCCCTGCTTGAGGGGGTCGGGTATGGAAAGGGGCGCGCGTAACGCGGATAACCTGGGCGAGGGGAAAGGCCCCATCCCGTCCCCCTTGACGAAATTCCATTGCGGCCTAAATTCTTGATCGGTTGAATTCGAAGGCGCGGTCCCGGAGGAGGGGCCGCACCGCGGTCGTCGGGAGGGACCGGCAGAGAGGTCCCTAGATGTTGGGTCAAATTCGACGAGTCCTGCTTCCGTTTCGTCCGTTCCATCCCTTTTTCTCTATTTCCCTGATCGCTCTGACGCTGACCGCGTGCGCCGGTCGGCCGCCCGTCGGCGAGATGGCGGGCGCGGGCGTCGCCATCTCGGCCGCGAAGGCCGCCGGGGCCGAGGAGCGCGCGCCGGTAGAATTCATCTTGGCCAAATACCTGTTCGATGAATCCGTTCGCGATGTGGAGTCCTCGCGCTACGGCCGGGCGCGGGCTAACGCCGTCGAGGCGAAGCGGGTCGCCCTGGAGGCGGAGGACCTCGCCTGGCGGGCAGGCCGCCAGGCTGTGTTGAAGAGCCGAAGGGCCGCGGAAAAAGGCGACCCGGCGAGCCGGAGCGCTTTGGCGGCCGCAATCCTTCGCCCCGCCAAGCCGGATAAGAAGAATGGCGGAGGCTCACCAAAGGCGCCTCGTCCCGACGCGCGTCACCGGGTGGTCCAGGGCGAGAGTTTGTGGATGATATCCGGCTACGCCCGGGTTTATAATGACCCGTTCAAGTGGCCGCTCTTGTATGAGGCCAACCGGGAGAGGATCGCCGACCCCGACCTGATCCATCCCGGACAGGTGTTGAGAATCGAGCGGAAGCCGAGTCCGCCGGCGGTGAGCGCCGCGGTCCTGAGAGCGAGGCGGCGGGGAAGCTGGTCCCTTTGGGACGGAAAGTAAATGGAGGCGGCGCCGGCAGACAAGCTGCCAGTGGCGCCCGTTTAAAAAGGCAGTCGGTGGTCGTTTCGATGAACCCCCAACGGGGTTGGTTCAACGGGAGATGAACGATTGAAATCCGGGTTCGTGGCGATCGTGGGACGGCCCAACGTCGGTAAGTCCACTTTTTTGAACCGGGCCTTGGGCCGGAAGGTCGCCATCGTCTCGCGAAAGCCCGGAACGACCCGGATGCGCATCCTGGGGATCCGCAACACGGAGAACGCCCAAACGGTTTTCATCGACACCCCCGGGGTCCCGAACTCCGATTCCCTCATGAACCTGTACCTGAAACGGGAGCTCGACGCCGCGCGCTCGGGCGTGGACCTCCTCCTGTTCATGACGGAGCCGGCCGCACGCTCGGCCGAGCTCGACAGGCCGCTTTTGGAGGAGCTGTCCGGGCCGGTTTCCTTCCTTGTGATCAACAAGGTGGATCGCGCCTCGAAGCCCGAACTGCTTCCCCTCATCGACCGGTACCGGGGCCTGCGGGAGTTCGCGGAGGTTTTTCCGATCTCGGCGCTGACGGGAGACAACGTGCAAAGCCTCCTCGATGCGGTCGAAGAGACCCTGCCGGAAGGGGAGCCGCTCTATCCGGCGGACATCGTGACCGACCAAGCGGAGGAAGAGATGGCGGCCGAGCTGATCCGTGAGCAGGTCATCAGCGCGACAGCCCAGGAGCTTCCTTATGCGTCCGCCGTGGACGTGGAAAGCATCCAGGCGGATCTCGAAGTGGAGCGGTTGAACGTCATGGCGACCCTCTACGTCGAGAAAGAGTCCCAGAAGCCGATGCTCATCGGCAGCAAGGGCCGGATGATCAAGAAGATCGGCTCCGCCGCCCGCCTGGCCCTGGAGGAGTGGTTCGGGACGCCGATCTACCTGGATCTGCGCGTCCGCGTGAAGAAGAACTGGAGCCGCTCCGAGCGGACGTTGAGAGAGCTCGGATTCGACCGGCGGTAGGACGTTTCCGGGAAAGAGACGATTTGTGGCCCTTTATCGTTCCGACGCCCTAGTCCTCAGGCGACAAAACCTGGGGGAAGCCGACCGGATCGTGACCTTCCTCAGCCGGGAGCGCGGAAAGATGCGGGCGGTGGCCCGCTCGGCTCGGCGCATCAAGAGCAAGTTCGCTGGGGCCATGGAGCCGCTGACGCACGTTCATCTGGAGTTTTACGGCAAGGAGAACACCGACCTCTTTCGGCTCAACTCCGCGGATGTCCTCCACAGCTTTGATGGCCTCCGGCGGGACTTTGAGAAGGTCAAAAGCGCCCTCGTCATGGCGGAGATGTTGGACCGGATGCTCGAGGACGGGGAGCCGCAGGCTGAAATCTTCAACCTGTCCCTCGCGGTTCTGAACCGGATGGAGACGGCCGGGCGAGGGGGAGGGGGGGGCGGGGCGGCTGAAGACCCCCTCCTTTTGTTCGAAGCGCGGTTTCTGAGGGAACTCGGCTATCAGCCCAACATGGACCATTGCGCGAAATGCGGTCAGGTTCTGGCGGAGAAGGGGGCGGTGTTCCAGGCGGGCGCTGGGGACCTGAGGTGCCCCGGCTGCTCATCGGGCGGAACCCGCCTCTCGGCCGGGGCGGTCAAGCACCTCTCGGCCGTGGGGTCTCTGCCGATCGAGCGCGCGTTCCAGGTCTCGACCGTGCCCGCCGTCCGGACGGAGGCGCAGCGCTTCCTCGGACTCTTTCTCACCGCGGTGAGCGGCAGGCGCTTGAAATCCTTGAAATTCCTGGACGCCTGACCCGCGCCGGCGGGGATTGACACATCGGGCGCCGCACCGAAATATCCCCTGTCTAAGCGGATGGACGATCCGTTGATTCCATCGAGGTGGTCTTTGAAGCGGGCATTGACAGAAACGGTCAAAGAGGCGTTCGGCAAGGCGGTCGAGGCCGGCGACCTCTCATCGGACGGCGCGGGCATCGACGCCTTGGATTTCACCGTCGAGCGCCCCGCGCAGGAGGAGCACGGGGATTTCTCGACGAACCTGGCCATGGTCTCGGCCGCTGTCCAGAAGATGCCCCCGCGCCGAATCGCCGAGGCGCTCAGCCGGCAGATCGGTGATGAGCACCCGATCATCGACCGGGTGGAGATCGCCGGTCCCGGATTCCTGAATTTTTTTCTCCGCCCGGCTTACCTTCGGGAACAGTTTCTCGAAGCCGCGAAGGAGGGTGAGAACTTCGGAAGGTCCCAAGTTGGCCGGGGCAAGCGGGTCCAGGTGGAGTTTGTCAGCGCCAACCCGACGGGCCCGCTCCACATCGGTCACGGACGGGGAGCTGCGGTTGGAGATAGTTTAAGTAGAATATTAATGTATTCAGGTTATCTTATTGAAAAAGAATACTATATTAATGATGCTGGGAACCAAATTGAAACCCTCGGACGGTCTGTCTATCTCCGTTATCAGGAAGCCGCGGGGAAGGACATCGAGTACCCCAAAGGTTGCTATCAGGGGCGGTACATCACCGACTTGGCTAAGGTGATTTACGCCGAGGCGGGGGCCTCTCACCTAGATCGGGATGAAGACGCTGTTCTCGAAGAGTTCGGGGGCCGCGCCGCGCAATCCATCCTCGCCCGGATCCGGGAAGACCTAAAGGACTTCAACGTCGAGTTCGACGTCTGGTTCAGCGAGCGGTCCCTGTTCGACAGCGGAGAGGTTTCCCGGTCGATTGAGGCGCTGAAGTCCAAGAATGAGGTCTATGAAGAGGACGGTGCCCATTGGCTCCGCTCCTCGGCGTATGAGGACGAGAAAGACCGGGTCATCGTCCGTCAGGACGGACGGCCGACCTATCTGGCTTCAGACGTTGCTTATCACCGCAACAAGTTTGAGCGCGGTTTCGACACGATCATCAACATCTGGGGGGCCGATCACCATGGTTATATCCCGAGGATAAGCGCCGTTGTCCGGATGCTCGGGAGACCTGCGGAAGACTTCCAGGTCCTGCTCGTCCAGCTTGTTTCGCTCACCCGCGGGGGGCAGCCGGTCGCGATGTCCACACGGCAGGGCCAATACGTCGAGCTCTCGGAGGTCGTGCGCGAGGTCGGGACGGACGCCGCGCGCTTTTTCCTTTTGATGCGGCGCTCGGACAGCCAATTGGAGTTCGATCTCGACCTGGCCAAGGAGCAGTCGTCGGAGAACCCGGTCTATTATGTCCAGTACGCCCACGCCCGGGTGTGCAGCGTCTTGAGGGAGGCGGAAAAGCAGGGCGTCCAAATCCCCCCCCCCGGACCAGGGGAGGTGGATCTCTCCCCGCTTACGCTGCCTGAGGAGCGCGCGCTCATCCTGAGGCTCCTGCGGTTCCCGGAAATCGTGGAATCCGCCGCCCTCAGCCTCGAGCCGCACCGTCTGACCCACTACCTGATGGATCTCGCCGCATTCTTTCACAACTATTACAGGCATCACAGGTTTATCTCCGACGACGCCGCATTAAACGCGGCGCGTTTGTTTCTGGTCGATTTTTTCGGGATGGTTGTGAGGCAGGCGCTTGGCCTTTTAGGAATTTCCGCGCCAAGGCGTATGTAAGATGTTATAATTACAAATCAGGAGGACGCTTTAGAAGGGGTCGGCGCGGCACATGGGCAAACGACGCAGAAATCTGTTGAAGGACGAGAACGAGAGGATTTATCAGTTCCGGTTCGGCCAGCGCCGGATGGGGATGATCCTCGCCGGTACGCTTGTTGTTTTCGGACTGATATTTCTCCTCGGTTTTCTGATCGGCAAATCCTTGACCCCTGAAATCGACTGGGTCGCCAAAGCCACGGGAGAATCCAAGGGGCGCTTTCAGAAATCCGCCGGTATTCGATTCACGTCCGCCGAAGCCCTGGAAACAATAAAAACAACGAAAAGGAAGAAACTAAAGAAGGCTATCCAGGGGAGCAGCATGGTCAAGCGGATGATTCCCCGAAAGGACCTCCTTCCCGCGGCGGCGGCCGGGAAATCGCCTGAAAACGGCCGGGTTCAGCCACGACCTCCCGTCCGAGCGAAAAAAGCCGAACCTCCGAAAAAGGCAGCCACGCTTCATCCCCCCCCTCCCCCCCCCCGTCCCATCAACGGTCTGGCTTTGGTGCGCCCGTCCGTGGCCCGGCCGGTATCTTTGAAGACAAGGCTTTCCTCCTTCCTGTTGCACGTGGGTGCGGGGAGCGAAGCGGAGGCCTCCGCCCCGCAATCCGGGCTCCTCCCTCGGAAACGCCCGGCTTCTTCCCGAGCCCGTCTTCCGGCCGAAGCGGCCCGGCCCCCCGGGGCGGAGACGACGGTCAAGGCGATGTCTCCGTCGCTTGAGCCGGAACGGACTCCTTCACCCCGGAACCTGTTCCGCATCCGGAAAGCCGGCATGCCGCCCACGATTAAGCCCTCCCCCCCCCCCCCCCCCGCCACCGCCGCCGGGTTGAGATCCGTGACGCCGGGCAAGGCCCCGGCCGATCTCCCTGCCCCCAGGCCCGTGCGGGTCCGGTACTCCCGGGAAGGTCGGTACTACATTCTGGTCGAATCGCATGCCGACCGCCGGGATGCGTTGGAGCAGAGAGAGGTGCTGAGAAGAAATGCCTACCCGGCGTTTATTCGGATGTCCGACCTGGGAGCGAGGGGGAAACGGTATCAGGTGGTTGTCGGCCGGTATCAGGATCTCGATCGGGCGACCGAAGAGGCGGGCCGGCTCGGCCGGATGGAAAAGGTTCGCCCCCGCGTCTTCAAGGAAGGGGAGACCGGCTCCCCCTGACGCTTACCCCTCCGCGCAATCTGTCCGCGCCGTGATATTTCCTCCCTCTCCGCCCCCTCCACACCCTGAAAGTGGGTAGCCCAAGGGGGCCGAAATCGGCGCGATAGGCCGGCGATTCGCCCGAAAACTTTCTGACCTTGACAGCCCTACGGGCGGGGCATACCATTCATTGGATCAACGGTGTTTCGGCGATTTATCGGAAAAAGGGCGCGATTCCGCCCCCCGATGAGGACAGCGACTTGCCACCGCGATTTCCGCCTTGGATGAGAAAGCGGCTCAACTTTTCGGATGAGACCCACCGGGTCAAGGCGCTGATGCGCAAGAAGCGGCTCCACACCGTGTGCGAGGAGGCCCGGTGTCCGAATCTGTTTGAATGCTGGGCCAAGCCGACAGCGACGTTCATGATTCTGGGCGACACTTGTACGAGAAAGTGCGGATTTTGCGCGGTCGCGACGGGAAAGCCCTCGGACGTCGACCCGCTGGAGCCGGATAACGTGGCCGACGCGGCCGCCCAAATGGGGTTGCGACACGTTGTGGTCACCTCTGTCGACCGGGACGACCTGCCTGATAAGGGGGCGAGCCAGTTCGTCGAGACCGTCGCCGCGCTGCACTGGCGGGTGCCCGACGCGTCGGTTGAGATCCTCACGCCGGATTTCCGGGGAAATCAGCGTTCCATCGAGCGGGTTATCGGGGCGGGTGCGGACATCTACAACCACAACATCGAGACGGTTCCGCGGCTTTACCGGATCGCGCGCCTGGGCGCCGATTACCCGTGGTCGCTGAAGCTTCTCCGGCTGGTGGCCGATGCGGGGCTTTCCCTCACCAAGTCCGGGATCATGGTGGGGTTGGGAGAGAAAAAGGAGGAGGTGCACGAGGTGATGCGCGACCTGCGCGACGCGGGGTGCCGAATCCTGACCGTGGGTCAGTACCTGCAGCCGACTCCGGCTCACCTCGCCGTCGAAGAGTTTGTTCACCCCGATGAGTTCGCCGACTACGAGCGGATGGGGCTCGAGATGGGATTTGATTACGTCTCCTCGGGTCCCTTTGTTCGGAGCTCCTTCAACGCCGAGTCCGTGTACGAGGCCATCCAGGCGAAGCTCCGAAACGCCCGCCGGCAAAACGGGACAGCGGAGACCCGGACGGACCGGACCTACGTTCGTATTCCGATCTAAGGACAACGGAACAAGCGTTCCCCCGCGGCGGAAGACGGCGGGGGATTGCGCGCATTCACGGGTGCCGGCAAGGCATGAAATCAGAATCGGTCTTCAACATCGGAATCATCGGTTTCGGCACAGTCGGGACCGGGCTGGTCAGCGCCCTGCTGGACAACGCCGAGGAGATCGCGCGGCGCGTCGGCCATCCGGTCACCCTCAAGCGGATCGCCGACTTGGACGTGACCACGGACCGGGGCGTCCGGGTTCCCGACGGCGTTCTGTCCCAGGACGTGGACGCCCTTCTGGACGACCCGGAAATCGATGTCTTGGTGGAGCTGGTCGGCGGGTACGAGCCGGCCAAGACCTTTATCCTCCGGGCGCTCAAGGCCGGAAAGAACGTGGTGACGGCCAACAAGGCCCTCCTTGCCCAGCATGGGGAAGAGATCTTCGCCGTCGCCGGGGAGATGGGGTTGGAAGTCGGATTCGAAGCTGCCGTGGGCGGAACCATCCCGGTCATCCGCGCGATCAAGGAAGGGTTCTCGGCCAACGTTATCGAGACGGTCTTCGGGATTGTCAACGGCACGGGCAACTACATTCTCACGAAGATGACCGAAGAGGGCCTGGATTTTGAGACTGTTCTAAAGGAGGCCCAGGCCAAGGGATTCGCCGAGGCCGACCCCACGTTCGACGTGGACGGGATCGATTCGGCCCACAAGATTGCGATCCTGGCGAACCTCTGTTTCGGCACGCCCGTCCGGATGGAAGACATTCTCATCGAGGGGATCCGCCTTATCGAGCCGGTCGACCTGGAGTTCGCAGCAGAGTTGGGCTATCGCGTCAAGCTCCTGGCCACGGCGAAGCGCGTGGATGACAGCCTGGACGTCCGGGTCTGCCCGACGATGCTGCCTGAATCCCTAATCATCTCGCAGGTGGGCGGGGCCTTCAACGCTATCTACATCAAGGGGAACAAGTCGGACGCCAACGTCCTCATCGGACAGGGGGCGGGCTCGCTGCCGACGGGCGCGGCCGTGGCGGCGGATATCATCGAGATCGCCCGCAACCGGAGGCTGGCGGGCGTCGCGGGCGCGGGGGCCAGGGTCCCGCCGCTTTCCTACGCGCCGGAGGGCCGCAAGCCGATTTCCGTCCGGCCGTCTTCGGAGATTGTCACGTCCTATTACCTGCGTTTCACCGTCGAAGACCGGCCCGGTGTCCTGTCGGCCATCTCGGGCGTCCTCGGCCGCAACGCCATCAGCATCGAATCGGTCATCCAGAAGGGCCGCCGCGAGAGGGGGAGGAACCACGTCCCCCTGGTCATGATGACCCACGAAGCCCGCGAGAAGGACATCCAGGCGGCGCTCTCGGAAATCGACCGGCTGGAGTTCGTGAGCGCCCCCACCATGCTCATCCGCGTGGAAACCGCCGAGGGCCAGATGTGATGTCCGTCGATCCCTCCCCCCCCATGCCCGGCGAGGCGGCCCCCAAGCGGGACCTTCTCTCCGGCGGGGCCTCCCAGGCCGGCGAAGGGCCATGGCCGGGCGTGATTTGGCGATACCGTCAATTTCTCCCCGTGACGGATGCCACCCCGATCATCACGCTGAACGAGGGGAACACCCCGCTTGTTCCCGCAGTCCGCATCGCCGAACGGGCGGGCCTGGCGCGTCCGGTCCATCTCAAGCTGGAAGGGTTGAACCCGACCGGCTCGTTCAAGGACCGGGGGATGACCCTTGCCGTGTCCAAGGCGGTCGAGGAGGGGGCGCGGGCCGTCTTGTGCGCCTCGACGGGCAACACCTCGGCATCCGCAGCCGCCTACGCCGCCCGGGCGGGGATTCGGTCCGTTGTCCTGATCCCGCGCGGAAAAATCGCCCTGGGCAAGCTGACGCAGGCGATTATCCATAACGCCTCGGTTATCCAGATCGAGGGAAGCTTTGACGACGCGCTGAACCTCGTCAAGGCGGTCTGCCGGGACCACCTGATTACACTCGTCAACTCCCTCAACCCGTACCGGCTGGAAGGGCAGATGACTGCCGCCTTCGAGGTTTGCGAGCAGCTCGGTGGACGGGCGCCGGACTTCCACTACATCCCGGTGGGCAACGCCGGAAACATAACGGCCTACTGGATGGGATACCGGAAGTTTCATGAGCAGGGATGGACGGACGCTCTTCCACGGATGCGGGGATGGCAGGCGGAGGGGGCGGCCCCTATCGTGCGCGAGCGCGTGGTGGAAAACCCGGAGACCTTCGCTTCGGCCATCCGGATCGGAAATCCGGCGAACTGGAAATCGGCCCTTTCCGCCGCCGAGGAATCGGGCGGGCGGATCGACATGGTGTCCGATGAGGAGATCCAAACGGCTTACCGTCTGCTCGCCTCGGCCGAAGGGATCTTCTGCGAGCCGGCCTCGGCGGCTTCGGTGGCCGGACTCCTTAAGGATGCCGCGGCGGGCAGGATCCCGCGGGACGCGGAGATTGTCTGCACCCTGACCGGACACGGGTTGAAGGACCCGGAGAGCGTGATCCGGATGAGCGAAAAACCGGCCACGGTGGAAGCGAACGTCGATGCCGTGGCGGCCTGCCTGGGTATCGAGGGGAAGCCCGCCGGCGGGCGGAATCGGGTGGAGGGTGCGGGCGAAGGCGGATCGCGGTGAAATCTGTCGTCCTGATCGGAGGCGGAATGGCCGACGAGTCGCTGGAGCTTCTGGGGAACCGCTCGCCCCTGGAGGCCGCGAATGTCCCGAACCTGGATCACGTCGCCGCGGAAGGCCGGACGGGGCTGATCCGGACCGTTCCGCCCGGATGGGAGCTTGCGGCGGAATCGGCCGCCGCGAACCTCCTCGGCCTAGACGCACCGCCAGGGGGCCTCGCCCGAGGACCCCTGGAGGCGCTCGGAATCGGGATCCCCCCCGAAAAAGATCAACTGGCCCTGCGGTTCAATCTGGTCCATTTATTCACCGACTATCAGCGGATCATCCTCGCGGATCATACGGCGGACATCCGGCGCGACGCCGAGGCGCGTCCCTTCGTTGAGGCCCTGGAGAAGGATCTGGGGGATGATGAGTTCCGGTTCGTTCACGTCGGAGAGTACCGGGGGGTCATGCTTTGGAAAGGGGGCGGCTCCGATCTCAAGCTGACGCCTCCCCACGCGATGTTGGGCGCCGAGGTCGCGGACGCGATGCCCGGGGGGGAGGCCGGCCGGAAGCTCTGCCAAGTCTACAACAACGCCCAGATGCTCTTCAACATCCATCCGCGCAACGAGGAGCGGAAGCGCTCGGGCCGGACGGCCGTCAACAGCATCTGGGCGTCCGGCGCGGGAGGCCCGGTTCCCGTCACCCAGGCCTTCCGGGACCGCTGGGGCGTCCGGGGCGGAATCCTCTCGCGGGCCGCCGTCCTGAGGGGCCTGGCCGTTTCGACCGGGATGGACGTGGTTGAGCCCCCCGGGGTCGATTCATCCCCCGATGATTGGGCCGACGCCGTTTCGGGCTATCTCCGGACCGGAGATGTCGTGTACGTCCATTGCGACGCGGGCGACCGCGCCGCCCACCGCATGGACGCGGCCGGGAAAGTCGAGGCCATCGAGCGGTTCGATTCCCTGGCCGGGGCCGTCGCGGAGCGACTGAAGGCCCTGGGGGATCACCGCTTGGCCGTTCTGGCGGATCACCGGACCAGTCCGGTGGATGCGAAGCACGCGGCCGCGCCCGTTCCGGTCGCCGTTTGCGGAACGGGCATCAAGGCGGACCGTCCCGGACAATATGACGAGCGGCTTCTGGTCCGGGGAAGCCTTCGCCTGCCCGACGGCGGGGACCTCATCCCTTTTCTCATGGGACGCAACTGAGAAGGGCGTTGGACCGACTGCCGCCGAGTTTTTCCCGCCGGGACGGAAATCCGGTTGTGTTATCATTGGCGCCGATTTGCGATGACGCCGCTTTGGGGTTGTAGGGATTTTGGCACTTTTCGTTCAGAAATACGGCGGCACCTCGGTTGGAGACCTGGAGCGCATCCGCAAGGTGGCCGAGCGCGTCGGCCGGACGGCGGACGAGGGGCATGGGGTCGTGGTTGTGGTATCGGCCATGGCCGGGGAGACCGACAAACTGGTCGGGATGGCCCGCGCCCTGAGCGAATTTCCCAATCAGCGGGAAATGGACAACCTGCTCTCCTCGGGGGAGCGGGTCACGAGTTCGCTCCTGGCCATCGCGCTGAATGATCGGGGCCACCCGGGCATGTCGTTCACGGGATTGCGCGCCGGAATCCGGACGACGAGCGCCCACACCTCGGCGCGCATCCGGACCATCGCGGCCGATGAGATCGTGGCCGTCCTCGAAAAAGGCGCCATCCCCGTCGTCGCCGGTTTTCAGGGGGCGGACGACAACCAGGACGTGACGACCCTGGGCCGAGGCGGGTCCGATTTGACCGCGGTCGCCCTGGCCGCCGCACTGCAGGCCGACCGGTGTCAGATTTTCACCGACGTCACCGGGGTATTCACGGCGGACCCCCGGATCGTTCCGGACTCGCGGAAGCTGCCCCGCGTCTCCTACGACGAGATGCTCGAAATGGCGGGTCTCGGGGCCAATGTGCTCCAGGCCCGATCGGTGGAGTTTGCCAAGAAATTCGATGTGGAGGTCGAGGTTCGATCCTCCTTCACGGATGAGGAAGGGACCGTGGTCACCCGAGAAGATGAAGGTATGGAGCAGGTCGTGGTTTCGGCCGTCAATTGCGACCGCAACCAGACCCAGGTGACCGTGGAGGGGATTCACGACCGGCCGGGGATCGCCGGGAAGCTCTTCGGCGATCTGGCGGAGGCGGGCGTTGTGGTGGACATGATCGTCCAAAACGTCGGGTCCCACGGGGCCGCGGACATCTCGTTCACCGTCCCGCTTGAGTCCGTTGCGCTGACGGAAAGGATCATGGAGAACACCCGCCGGGAATTGGGGGCGAGCGCCATCCGGACGAAAGACCGGATCGCCAAGGTCTCGATCGTGGGGATCGGGATGAAGAGCCACTCTGGAATCGCCGCCAAGATGTTCCGTTCTCTCGCGGACCTCGGGATCAACATCCTGATGATCAGCACGTCGGAAATTCTGGTGTCGTGCGTGGTGGACGCTGAGTACGCCGAATCCGCGGTCCAAACCCTCCACAAGGTCTTCGAGTTGGATAAAAGGGCCGAGAATACGGCCTGATCGGGCTTGTGATGAATCGTCAAAGGCGGGCGAAGCCTCCGGTGAATGGAAGGAGGGGGCTGGCCTTCCTTTGGTGGGTCGGGCATCTAGCCCGACAGCCTTTTCGCCGGGAAACGGATCAACCACGTTGGACGGCCGGGCGAGGAAATTAGGGATCACCTGATGCGGCGGATCGCGCTCGACGACTGCACCCTTCGCGGCGGGCCCCGGGGGGAGGACATCGCCTTCTCGGGCGAGGATAAGGTCCGCATTGCCGAGAAGCTGGACGAGTTGGGGATGGACTACATCGAAGGGGGGTGGCCGGGCTCGAATCCCAAGGACATGGATTTCTTTGAGGCCGCAAAGCGGCTCCGGCTGCGCCACGCGCGCCTGACCGCCTTCGGGAGCACCCGGCGGGCGGGAAACCGGGTTGCGAAGGACGCCAACATCCGGGCCCTCGTCCGGGCGGAAACCCCGGTCATCACCATCTTCGGCAAGTCCTGGGATTTTCACGTCCAGCGCGCCCTGCGGACCACCCTCCCGAAGAACCTGGAATTGATTCAGGATTCGGTGGCCTATCTAAAGAAGCATTGCGATGAGCTGATTTACGACGCTGAGCACTTCTTTGACGGTTACCGGCTGAACCCGGAATACGCTTTGGACACGCTGTGCGCCGCCGAGGCGGGGGGGGCCGACTGCGTCGTTCTGTGCGACACGAACGGCGGATCGCTGCCGGGTCAGATTGTCACCGGGACGGCCGCCGCCCGCCGGACCGTCTCGACGCCGATCGGGATTCACACCCACAACGATTCCGAACTGGCGGTGGCCAACACCCTGGCCGGCGTCGAACAGGGCGCCGTCCACGTCCAGGGATGCATCAACGGCTATGGCGAGCGCTGCGGCAACGCCAACCTCATCTCCGTGATCCCGGACCTCCAGCTCAAGATGGGACACCGGTGTGTGACGGCGGCGCAGCTCCGCAAACTCCGGGAGGCGTCGCACTTCATCGACGAGCTGGCCAACCGGAGGCCGGACACCCACCAGGCGTTCGTGGGCGACAGCGCCTTCGCCCACAAGGGGGGTATACACGTCCAGGCCGTCCTGCGGGACCCGCGCACGTACGAGCACCTGGAGCCGGAGGTGGTGGGGAACCGCCGCCGCGTCCTCGTCTCCGACCTTTCCGGCCGGGGCAACGTGGTGTACAAGGCCAAGGAGTTCGGCATCGACCTGGACTCCCACGACCCCGAGACGCAGGAAATCCTCCGGGAGCTCAAGGAGCTTGAGAACCAGGGCTATCAATTCGAGGCCGCCGAGGGGTCGTTCGAGCTTTTGATGCGAAGAGCGAAGGGGCAGCGCAGGAAGTTCTTCGATCTGGTCGGCTACCGGGTGACCGTGGAAAAGCTGGACGAGAATTCGGCCACCCGGGCGGAGGCCACCATCCAGGTCTCGGTGGACGGCGTTCTCGAGCACACGGGGGCCGAGGGCAACGGTCCGGTGGACGCGCTGAACAAGGCGCTGCGCAAGGCGCTGGAGAAGTTCTACCCGGCCCTGTCCGAGACGGAGCTCATCGATTACAAAGTGCGAATCCTCAACGAGTCCGCCGCCACGGAGGCCACGACCCGGGTCCTCATCGAATCGAGCGATCACGAATCCAAGTGGGCCACGGTGGGGGTCTCGCCCAACATCATCGAGGCCTCCTGGGAGGCCCTGGTGGACAGCTTCGAGTACAAGCTTGCGAAGAACGCGGGGAAATCCGTCCAGGCCGCCCGCCGGTCCCGGAACAAGCCGACGCCTCGACCGAAAAAGCGCGGGAAGGCCCCCTCGAAGACCTGAAAGACCACGCTCTGGATTTCTGAAAGTGGACAAAGCCTACACGTTCCAGGAAGTCATTCTTCGGCTCGAGCGGTTTTGGGCCGACCGGGGATGCGTGATCCAACAGCCTTACGACATCGAGGTCGGCGCGGGGACGATGAACCCGGCCACGTTCCTGCGCGTCCTGGGTCCGGAGCCTTGGAAGACGGCCTATGTGGAGCCCTCCCGGCGGCCCACCGACGGCCGCTACGGCGAAAACCCGAACCGCCTCCAGCACTATTACCAATACCAGGTGACCCTGAAACCCTCCCCCTTGGAGGTTCAGCAGACCTATCTGGACAGCCTCGTCACCCTGGGGATCGATCCTCTGGCCCACGACATCCGCTTCGTCGAGGACGATTGGGAATCGCCCACCCTGGGGGCCTGGGGGCTGGGGTGGGAGGTCTGGCTGGACGGGATGGAGATCACCCAATTCACGTATTTCCAGCAGGCCGGGGGCATCGACCTCATGCCCGTCTCGGTCGAGCTTACGTACGGCCTGGAGCGCATCGCCATGTACCTTCAGGGCGTGGAGAACGTCTACGACCTGCTCTGGACCGCGGGCGTCCGCTACGGCGACATCCATCACTGGAGCGAGGTCGAGTTTTCGGCCTACAACTTCGAGTCCGCCGATGTGAAGACGCACCTGGAGCTGTTCAACCTCCACGAGGCCGAGGCCTTGCGGCTCCTCGAGGCGGGCGAGATCGTCCTGCCGGCCTATGACCATTGCCTCAAGTGCTCGCACCTCTTCAACGTCCTGGACGCCCGGGGGGCCATCAGCGTCTCCGAGCGGACGGCCTACATCGGCCGCATCCGCAAGATCGCCCGGCGTTGCGCCGAAACCTATATAGAGGCGCGGGAGAAGATGGGGTTCCCGCTGCTCGCGGGGGCGAAGGACGCGTTGCGTCGGACGGATGAGGTCGTCGAGAACGCCTGAGACCGGGCGACGGCCCGCCGCTGTCGGAAATCCACCCCCGTAAAACCCTTAACCGAACCGGACGCCCAACGAATGCCCGCTGACGATTTAATCCTCGAGATCGGTACGGAGGAGATCCCCTCGGGATTCCTCGGGCGGGCCTTCGAGGACCTTTGCCGTCTGGCGAAGAAAACCCTGGGGGAAGCCCGGATCGCCCACGGGGAGGTCCGCGCGCTCGGCACGCCCCGGCGTCTGGTCCTTGCGGTCTCGCGCGTGGCCGAAACACAGGAATCCCTAGAGGAGCACGTCATGGGCCCGGCGAAGAGCGTGGCGTATGACGAGTCGG
Organism: uncultured bacterium; assembly: GCA_964423875.1. Classification (GTDB taxonomy): domain Bacteria; phylum UBA8248; class UBA8248; order JACPRG01; genus CAYRGS01. The sequence goes on along the minus strand of CAYRGS010000013.1, from coordinate 25,184 downwards.
GCAATCCTTCCAAGGCCGCGACGGGGTTCGCCAAAGGCCAGGGCGTCCCCGTCGAGTCGCTCGAGATTGTCGAGACCGGGAAGGGGGAGTACGTCTCCGCTGTCAGGAAAGAAGAAGGTCGCCCGACGGCGGAGGTTCTTCAGGAGCGCTTGCCCGCGCTGATTCAGGGGCTCGGTTTCCGGAAATCCATGCGGTGGGGGGACGGCGATCTCAGGTTCGCTCGGCCCATCCACTGGATCGTCGCGATCCTGGGCGGGCGGGTGATCCCGTTTGAGCTGGGCGGCATCGCGAGCGGGGATCGGTCCCGGGGCCACAGGTTCATGGCGCCTGGGGAGTTCGTTGTCGAAGGCTTGGGGGCATATATCGAGGAGGCCCGGGAGCGGTTCGTGATCGTCGATCCGGAAGAGCGGGAGGCCCTCACGCGGCAGCTGGCCGAAGCCGCCGCACGGGAAGCCGGCGGGGTGATTCTCCCCGACGACGACCTGCTGGAAGAAGTCGCCGGCTTGGTGGAATACCCGACGCCCATCCTGGGCACCATCGAATCTGAGTATCTGGACCTGCCCCGAGAAGTCCTGATTACGACGATGAAGCATCACCAGCGGTACTTTTCCGTCATCAACGGGAAGGAGGGGGGAGAGAGAGCCCTTCTGCCGAATTTTGTCGCCGTCAGCAACACGCGTGCGGAAGACCCGGACGTTATCCGGAAGGGGTATGAGCGTGTCCTGCGCGCCCGGTTGTCGGATGCCGCCTACTTCTACCGGGAGGACGTCAAGCGGCCGCTTGAGGACTATGTTAAATCTCTTAAAGACGTTATTTTTCAAAAAGATATAGGTACATCATTCGAGAAGGTTGAGAGGGTTGTCGAATTGGCCCGGTGGCTGGCCGGAAGGCTTGCTCCGGACGAGACTCAGCGAACGACCCGGGCCGCGTGGCTCTGCAAGGCCGACCTTGAAACCCGGATGATCTACGAGTTTCCGGAGCTCCAGGGGATCATGGGCAGGGAGTACGCCCGGCTCTCCGGGGAAGAGGAGGCCGTCTGCCGGGCCATCGACGAGCACTACCGCCCGAGAGGCGCGGACGACGGGTTTGCCTCGCCCGGATCGGCGGCCTTCGTGGCCGTCGCCGACAAGCTCGACACCATCGTCGGGTACGTAGGGCTCGGGAAGCTCCCCTCCGGCTCGGAGGATCCCTTCGGCTTGAGGCGGGCGGCGAGGGGGGTTCTAGGAACCATCCTCGAACACGAGTACCGGCTGAATCTTCTCGAATTGATTGATGTGGCTGCGGAACCTCTGGCTCGGCAATTAGGGATACCCGAACATGGCGACCTTGCATTCCAAGCTTTAGATTTCCTCGCATCTAGGTTGGAGAATCTCTTCCTCACCGAAGGATTCAGGGTTGATCTTATTCGCGCGATTCTCGAAGCCTGGAAACAAAGTCGGGATATTGTGGATGCCAGAATGCGTCTCGGGGCTCTTACAGCAATATCTAAGGACGAGGGCTTTGAGCCGCTAACTACTACCTTTAAACGGGTAATGAACATCATTGCGGGAGGAACTCCCCAAGTAGTCCAGGACCATCTCTTGTGCGAGGATGCAGAAAGAGCACTTTATGCTGTCTATAAAGAGCGCGAGCGCAAGATACAGACCTTGTTAGAGGACAAGAAATACGTGGACGCCCTTCGGGAGATCGCCTCCCTGCGCCCGGCGGTGGACAAGTTCTTCGACGACGTTTTGGTTATGGCGGTGGACGCCGATTTACGGAATAACCGCCTCAGCCTGCTCGCGTCTATCGGCGGCCTGTTCGCCCAGCTCGCGGATTTTCGGAAAATCGTTTCGAACGTTTCCCGGGAGTAGCACGGATGTCCCGATTGACGTCCGGGCAGGCCGACCGGCTTGTAGAGATCCTGAACCGGGAGTCCAAGGCTCTCGGCTTCGACGCCCTGGCGATTGCGCGGGCGGCGTCCCTGGCCCGGGGGGACTATCTCGACTGCTGGCTGGACCGCGGCTTCGGCGGGAGGATGTCTTATCTCTACCGGAACCGGGCTTCCCGAAAAGATCCCCGGAAGGTTTGGCCGGAAGTCGAATCCGTCGTGACGGTCGCCATGAACTACCACACCGGGAACTCTCCGGCGGGGGAGGGGGGGGGAGAGGGCAGGGGCTTGATCGGGGCGATCTCCCGGTACGCGTGGGGGCGCGATTATCACAAGGGGGTCCGGAAGGGGTTGTTGAAGCTGGCGCGGACTGTCGAGGGATCGGGTCTGGGGCGGGCGGTGAAGTGCTACGTGGACACCGGGCCCATCCTCGAGCGGGAATGGGCCGCGCGCGCCGGATTGGGCTGGATCGGGAAAAACACCCTTCTTCTCAATCCCGGTCTCGGCTCATGGTTTTTCCTCGGCGTGATGCTCCTCGACGTGGCCCTGCCCGCCGGAGAGCCTCAAGCCGACCTCTGTGGAACGTGCGACCGGTGCATCCGGGCCTGTCCGACGGGGGCCCTCGTCCGGCCTTACGTCATGGACGCCACGCGGTGCATCTCTTATCTGAACATCGAGCTTCGGGGGTGGATACCGCGCGACTTGCGGCCGTTGATGGGAAATTGGGTCTTCGGGTGCGACGACTGCCAGACCGTTTGTCCCTATAATGAGGACGTCCCCGTCTCGGCGAACCGGGATTTTGGGCCGCGGGAGGGCCTGGACACCCCTTCGCTCGTCGAGCTCCTGGAAATGGACGAGGAGACCTTCGACCGCCGTTTCGAGGGTTCTCCCGTCCGGCGCACCCGGTGGGCGGGTATCGTCAGGAACGCCGCTGTCGCCCTGGGCAACTCGGGGAAGGGGGAGGAGGGGAGGGCGGTGAAGCCCCTCGGCCGGGCCCTGGACCACCCCGAGCCCATCGTCCGCGGTCACGCCGCCTGGGCGCTGGGGAATCTCGGCGGCGGGGGGAGGGGGGTGGAAGCCGAAAACCTCTTGAGGGGGCGGTTGGCCTCGGAGGAGGATCGGACGGTCCGGGATGAAATCGTTCAGGCGATTCATGAGATCGAGCGGTCGCGACTGGGCGCCCGGAGCCCAGCCGGGGTTTCGTCGGATGAAACAGTTGTTAAAACGATATAGTATATATGATATCAATGCATTATAATGATACTGTTGTATAACCACTTGAAGTGGCGAAAGTGATGACCGCAAGCCCTGAGTTAAGAGACAAGCTTCTTCTCGCGCACCAGATTCTTTCGATCTATGGTGCGTTCGAGTTGAACCTGGGACACGTCAGCGTCCGGCTGAACGAACCTGAGCGCTACCTGATCATCGGCCACATTCACCACCTGGGAAAGAGCTTCGACGACCTCGCGCCCGAGCACCTCACGATCATGGACGGAAGCGGCGAGGTGGTCGAGGGCGAATTGAAGCCGCCGGGGGAGCGGTTCATCCACACCGAGATCTATAAGGCCCGGCCGGACGTCGGATCCGTGGCCCACGCCCATCCGCACACCAGCGTTGCCTTCAGTGTGTCGGGGACGGATATCCTGCCGATAGGACACCGGGGGACGATCTTCGCGCCCAAGGTCCCCGTTCTGGGCAATCCGGGGCAGATCGACGGCCCGGCGCTGGGTCAGGAAGTGGCCGAGGCCCTGGGCGGGACGCCCGCCCTCCTGTTGGCCGGTCACGGGGTGGTCTGCGTCGGTGGCTCCATCGAGGAGTCCGTCACGGTCCTGATCGCCCTGGAAGACACGGCCAAATTGCAACTCACGGCCGGGTTGGTGGGAGATCCAAGGCCCATTGAGGCGGACCACATCGAGGGCGGACTGACCCACGGGATTGAATTCAGCGAATTCGTCGAATGCACCTGGGCGGCGTACGCGACCCAGGTCGCGAAATCGAAGCAATAACGGAGCGCGTCACGCTCCCCCCTCCGCCAAGCGGGGGCAGGACGGTGTAAGGGTTCAAGATGCCGAACGATCCGAATGGACTTCGCGTTGCGCTGGACACGCTGGGTTGCAGGATGAACCAGTCCGAAACTGCGGTCATGACGGACGGTCTTCTCCGGGCAGGTTATCGGATCGTCCCCTTCGAGTGTTTCGCCGACGTTTATGTGATCAACACATGCACCGTTACCGGGAAGAGCGACCATCGCTCTCGCCAGCTTGCCCGTCGCGCCGTCCGCGCGAACCGGGACGCGGTTGTGGTCCTGACGGGGTGCTATCCCCAGGCCAATCCCGACGAGGTGTCCCATCTCCAGGGGGTCGACCTGATCCTCGGAAACCGAGAGAAGCTTCGGTTGGCGGAGCGGTTGCAGGCTTTCCTCGAGGGCAACGGCCTTCGGAAACGGGCCGCGGGGGACCCGGTTGTGGAGATCGCGGAGATGGACCGCGTTGAAAAGTTCGACGAGGTCCCGATCCGGAATTTTCCGGATCACACCCGCGCTTTCATCAAGGTGCAGGACGGTTGCGGTTTTCGCTGCTCGTTCTGCGCCATCACGCTGGCCCGGGGACCTAGCCGGAGCCTGCCCTTGACCGGCGCGGTCCGGCAAGTGCGGGACCTGATTGCGAACGGGTTCCGGGAGGTGGTCCTGACCGGGGTGGACCTGGGCAGCTATGGCTGGGACCTGGAGCCCGCGACCGACCTGGCTCATCTCGTCCGGCGGCTGGGGGAGATCCCCGGATTGGACAGGCTGCGCATCAGCTCTCTCAATCCCTGGGAGATCCCGGACGCCCTGATCAAGGCGTGCGCCGAGACCCGATGCGTATGTCCGCATTTTCATATTCCCCTTCAGAGTGGAGATGACGTCGTTCTGAAGGCCATGCGCCGGCCTTACAAGGCGGCCCATTATGTCGAGCGGCTCCGGGCGCTCAAGCGGGGCTTTCCGTCCGCCGGGATCGGCGCGGACGTGATCGCCGGGTTCCCCACCGAGACCGAAGACGCCTTCGGGCGCACGTACGCCCTGATTGAGGAGGCACCCATTACGTATCTTCACGTCTTCCCATACTCGCCCCGCAGGAGCACGCGCGCGACGCAGATGGAAACGTGCGTATCGGCCGAGGCCCGAAAGCAGCGGGTCTCGCGCCTGCGCGCACTGGGATTGAAGAAGCGCCGGGCGTTCTTTGAAGAGCACCGGGGGAAAGAGGTCGAGGTCTTGATCGAGCACAGCCGCCATAGGGAGACCGGTCTCCTTCAGGGGCTGTCGGAGAACTACATCAAAGTCCTGACAGCGGGACCGGCGGTCTGGATGAACACCTTGGTTCGGGTTCGCGTCGAGCGGGTGGATGAAGATCACGTTCTGGGGACGGCTTTAAGTCTCCCCGTTGCGGTATGAGCCCTTCCGTCGTGACCTTGACCACGGACTTCGGTCTGGCCGATGGCTTCGTGGGGGCGATGAAAGGGGTTGCGCTGGGGATCTTTCCCGAAATCACCCTGATCGATATCACGCATGACGTTCCCCCGCAGGACATCCGGGCGGGGGGGCTGATCCTGGGGGCGGCTTGTCCGTATTTTCCCGACGGAACGATCCACGTGGCCGTCGTGGACCCCGGGGTCGGAAGTGATCGCCGGGCCATCCTCGTTCAGGACGCAAAAGACAATCTCTTCCTCGGGCCGGACAACGGGCTTCTGACTTTTGCCCTGGACCGGGAAGGGGCGAGGGTCCGCGAGCTGGCCAACCGCGGCTGGTTCCTGGAAGAGCCGTCGGCGACGTTTCACGGCCGGGACGTCTTCGCTCCCGCGGCGGCGCGCCTGGCCTCGGGCGCGGCCCCGGCCGACGCTGGCCCGGAGGTTGCGGACGCGGTCCGGCTCCCGTTTCCCGTTCCCCTGATCGAGGTGGAGGAGGAGGAAAACCGAACGCGGGTTCACGGTGTGATCGTTCACATCGATCGGTTCGGCAATCTCATCACGAACGTGGACCGCGCCCTGTTCGATAAGGCTTGGGCCGCCGGCCGCGGTGTCGGCGCGCGTGTCATTTTGAAAAACCGGGCGGTGGCCGGGTGGGTCCGGTATTATGAGGAGGCGGGGGCCGCGCGCGAGGACGCTGAGGAAAAGGGTGGAGCCCTGTTCAATTCCTGGGGTCTTCTGGAGGTATTTGTCCCCTCGGGCAACGCCGCCGAATTGCTGGACGCCAGGGTTGACGAACACGTGACCATTGAGATTCACGCCTGAGACGAGGTTTTCTCCATGCCCATCGTGTATCTGGACGCATCGGTTTATCACCATCTTCGGGAAGCGGGGATCGATCCCGCGGGCACGGCCATCGACAAAGATAGCCGGGAGCACGACGACATCGAGGTGACCTTCGACGACAACGTCCTGGTCGACCTTGCGGGCGCGTTCCGATTCGGCGACTCGGAAGAGGGGGCGGCGTTGTTTAAGTTGCTCCGGCAAGTCGTGGGGGACCGCATTTTGAAACACTTCGGCTGGATCGTCCGCGACGAGATCCAGGCCCTGATGGAGATGATCGTCCGGTACTGGTGGCACTACGAGGACAAGGACGCCGACCAGGTCCGGCGGTTGGTGGCCGATCTTTCCGAAGGCAAGTACGAGGTTTCGGCGGAGCTCGACCTCCGAGAGCGGATGAGCCGGGGGGAGGCGTTCGGCCGCGTTCTGCACCACCTGTTCAAGGAGTCGGCGTTCGATAATGATGGAATTGAAGATTTTCCTGTGCTGCTTGTCCGGTATGAAAAGGAGGAGCGGCGGGAGCACATCCGGAGGCTGGTGGGGGACGTGATCAGGGCCGAGAAGCCCGGCGAGATCGCCCGGCGGGTGGATACGAAGGTCAACCGGTGCCCGGCCGTCTCCGCGTTCGTTAAAATCCCGCTCCTGAAGCAGTACCTTTTTAAAATGCGGTTCGAGGACCGGAAGCGGAGCGACGACGATGAGATGCTCCACCTCTGCTGTCTCGCGCATGTGGACATCCTTGTCAGCCAGTCCGAGAAGTTCCGGGAGCGGTTCCTCCTTCTCTATCCGGACAAAGAGGCGTATGAGATTGAGGATTTTTTGAAAGCGGCTGAAATTGTGTAATTTCAATTATTTATATCTATCTTATTAAAGCTATAAAATACATGAGGAAATGCCAGGCATGAAGATCGCTTCCATTCAGCTCGCCGCCGGGGATCGAACGAAAGAGGAGCAGATCGACCGCGCCCGGGGGTTGATCGGCGGTCTCGGGGAAATCGACCTCATCCTCCTGCCGGAGCTTTGGACGTCCGGGGCCTTCGCGTATGAGCGCATGGAGGCCGACGCCGAACCGCTGGGCGGAGGGGGAGCCACCCTTGCGGCCATGAAAGAAATTGTCCGGGAGAAGGGATGCCACTTTTTCGCGGGCAGCTGGGTCGAGCGTTCGGAAGCGGGTCTCCACAACACGGCGGTCTTTCTGTCGCCCGAAGGTGAGGTCTTGAAGACGTACCGGAAGATCCACCTTTTCGGATACCAGTCCAAGGAGCGGGACATGATGGTTGCGGGGAAAACCCCGGCTGTCGTCAAGACGCCCCTGGGAAAGTTTGGCTTGGCCACGTGCTACGACCTCCGCTTTCCGGAGCTCTTCCGCGCGTTGCTGGACGGTGGGGCGGAATGTTTTATCATCACGTCCGGGTGGCCCTATCCGAGACTCGAGCACTGGAAATTATTCAACCGCGCCCGGGCTGTCGAAAACCTGTGCTTCCTCATCTCGTGCAACAGCTGCGGGGAGCAGGGGGGCATGCGGTACGTGGGGCACAGCATGGTCGTGGACCCTTGGGGGGAAACGGTCGCGTCGCTGGACGACCAGGAGGGCGTCCTGACCGCCGAAGTCGATCTGTCCCTTGTCTCAAAGACCCGTGCCGAGTTTCCCGCGGTTTCGGACAGGGTGCTGACTGATTCGACGGTTCACCCGTAATCACGGGTTTTCAAATCAAACAGGCCATCCTGAAAGTGGGGTCGAGAAGCGGAATTCGGCGGGAAAGCGGCAGGCGAAGGGCGGGGGGGGGCTTCCGAATCAAACAACGATGAAGTGACCCAATGACCTACCTCGCCAGCGACCGGATAAAGGTGATCAGGTTTTGCACATCCGCCGGTTTGAGCTGGCCGAAGGGGGGCATGAGGGGGCTTTTGCCGACGCTTCGGCCGCCCTGGGTGATGATTTTCGCCAAGTCGGCGTTCGAGAGATTCTTCATCTTGGCCTTGTTCGTGAGGTCGGCTGGCTTGACGGGAAAGCCCCGGACCGCGGGTCCGTTGCCCTTGCCGCCGTTTCCATGGCAGAAGGCGCACAGTTGAAGGTATTTGGCCCGGCCGGCCTTGCGATCGGCGGCGTGAGCGGCGGCCCCGGCCGAAAACGTCCATACGAGCGCCGTCAGAATTGCGATCCCCGCTGATGGTCTCACCGCCGAACTTCCCATTGAACGAGCAAGAATCTCTCTAATCCGGTTCCGGATAATTTACACTGAGCCGGAAGTCTCCGCAATGGGGATTTCCGGGGTTTCGCCAAGGGCATGGTCCGGGCCGCTTCCTCTCAGGAATGTTAGACCTTCCCGGAGGAGGTCCGGTTCTTGTCCGCTGTCGAAAATTTGAAGACTCGGTGGCTTCCCGATTGCGGCCTCACTGACAATGACGGATAATATCCTTGAATGATTTGCCGAAGCGATCAATCATTGCCCGTCAACAGGGGGTTCTTACATGCCCAAGGACCTGCGGTCTTACCTGAAGCAACTCCATAAGGCGGCCCCGGACCAGATCCGACGCGTTGGCCGGGAGGTTTCCCACGAGTGGGAGCCCATCGCCGTCATCGCCAAGATGGACCGGGAGGGGTTGTATCCGGCCGTCCTGTTCGACCGGGTCAAGGGGTTCGAGTTCCGGGTGATCGCCAACATTCTGTCCACCCGCAAGAAATTTGCCGTCGCGCTGGACACGACCGAAGACAGGATTGCCGAGGAGATCGGAGCGCGCGAGATCCGGCAGGTTCCGCCGACCCTTGTGGAGACCGGCCCGGTCAAGGACGTGATCTATACCGGCAAAGAGGTCGACCTCGGCCACCTTCCCATCCTCCTTCATCATGAGCACAACGACGCCCCGTATATCACGATGGGCGTGATGGTGACCAAGGACCCCGAGACCGGGGCGTCGAACCTCGGCATCTACCGGCACAAGAAGGCGGGCCGCAACAAGCTGGGCGTCTACTACAGCTGGGGCAAGCGCCTCCAGTACATCCACCGCAAGGCCGAGGCGAGGAACGAGCCGCTGGAATGCGCCATCGTCCTGGGAATGCATCCCGCCTTTTATATCGCCTCCCAGACCCAGGTTGCCCGGAAGAACGGGACGGATGAGTACGAGGTGGCCGGCGGGCTGTTGGGCGAGCCGGTCGCCCTCGTGAAGTGCGAGACCGTGGACCTGGAAGTTCCGGCATGCGCGGAGATCGTCATCGAGGGGAGGATCCTCCCGCACGTTCGGCAGACCGAAGGCCCCTTCGGCGAGTACCACCGGTACTACGGCCAGATTGTCGACGCGCCGGAGATCGAGGTCACGGCCATCACCCACCGCAAGGACGCCATCTATCACGACGTCGGCCAATACATCGAGCACGTTACCGCCACCCTTGTCCCCAACGAAGGCCACATGCTCCGGGAGCTGCGGAGGTTCTTCCCCACCGTGAGGGCCGTTCACGCCCCGCTCTCCGGCGTTCTTTATCACGCCTACATTCAGATGGAGAAGACCAACGAGGGCGACGCGAAAAACGTCCTCATGGCCGCCCTGACGCGGACGCCTTACATCAAGGGGGCCTTCGTATTCGATACGGATGTGGACATCTTCAATGAGGACGACGTTCTCTGGGCGCTCTCGACGCGCGTCGCTCCGGACCAGGACATCATGATCGTCCCCGGCGCCCGGGGGAACCGGCTGGACCCGATGTCGTACACCATCACCCGCCTCAGCCGGGACGGGATGGTGACGAAAATCGGCGTGGACGCCACGGTCCCGACCGGATACGACGATTCGTTCCCGAAGCGGGCAAAAATACCGGGGGTGGAGGAGATGAGTCTCGATGAATTCATCCAGCCGGCGGCAAAGTAGTACGGGAGCCCTTATTGTGGATGGGCGGAAAAAATCCCAGGGGGGCGCCTTTCAAAAAGCGCCCCCCCCTATAAACTGAAGGTTTCCCATATGCCTCAATCGTTGAGAGACTACCTGTCCGCACTTGAAGCCGAGTTGCCCGAGGCGTTCCTGCGCGTCGAGAAGCCGGTCTCTCCCCGGCACCGGATTTCGGCCATCCTGGAGAAGACCCGGCGCGAGAGGCGCGGGGCCGCCGTCTATTTCTCCTCGGTCGAGGGAAGCCGTTTTCCCGTCGTGGGCAACCTTCTCACAAACCGCGCCCGGGCCGGGCTCGCCCTGGGCCTGGCGCCGGATTCCGAAGACTATTCCTGCACGCTTCGGGACAAGTTGAAGGCGCTCCTTCCTCCCGTACAGGTCCAAACCGGACCGGTTCACGAGGTCAAGCGCACGGGAGAGGAGGTGGACCTCTCCGAGCTCCCCTTCCTGACACATGCCGAGTCGGACGAGGCCCCGAGCCTCCTGATGGGCGCCGCCGTCGCGCGGGACCCCCGCTCGGGCGCGGTGACCGTCAGCCTTCCCCAAACCGTCGTTCTCGGGAAAGACGCGTTGGGGATTCTCCCCGCGGAGGACTCCCCCCTGGCCGCCTGCGTCTCGGCCGCCGCGGAGGAAGGAAAGCCCCTGGACGTGGCGCTGGTGATCGGGATGCACCCGGCGTTTTATTTGTCCGCCGCCGTCGGGGCGGACGGTCCCGAATCCCTAGGCCGCATCGGATCGCTGATGGGAGAGTCCCTCTCCGTCACGCGGAGCCTGGCGGGGGATCTCCCCGTGCCGGCCCAGGCCGAGATCGTTATCGAGGGAAGCATCTCGCCCGGTGACGTCAGGACTTTGCGGGCCCCCGCCTCTCCCATCGGTTACGAGGGCCGGGAGAGAACCGCGCCTGTCCTGCGCTTGAGTGCCCTCACCCGGCGCGAGGACCCCGTCTTCCAGGCCGCGGGGATCTTCGGCGAGAGGCTTTTCCTCCCCACCATCATCCGTGAGGCCCAGGCCCTGGAGATCCTCCGGGCGGCCGTCCCGGCGGTTGTGGACGTCCGGATCCCGGCCGTCTCGAACGGTTATCACGCATACGTCAAGGTGAACCAGAAACGGATGGGCGAGGCCAAGATGGCCATCCTGGCGGCCCTCGGGACCATTCCCGGCGTGAAGACCGTCTTTGCCGTGGATACCGATGTCGCAATGGAAGTGGACCGTGAGGTACTGTGGGTGCTCGCTACCCGGGTGGTCGCTGACCGGGACCTGTTCATGGTCCCCGGCGTCCTGGGGGAATCGGAAGACCCGACCTCGTACGAGATTACGCGCAGGGGCAGGGGAGGGATGGTGACCCGGCTGGGAATCGACGCCACGACGCCCATCGGCCTGCCGTACGCGATCCCCGAGCCGACGCGGATTCCGGGCACAGAGGGCGTGAAGCTGGAAGAGTATCTGGAGGAGTGGACGGACGGCTTCGACTGAAAGACCGCTCCCGGATGGGTTGTGAATCTCTTGGACCGAAAGGGCTGGAGCCATGGGGCAGAATTTGCGGACGTTCCTCGCCGAGCTCGAGGCGCGGTATCCCGACGACCTGTTGCGGGTCGAGCGCGAGGTGTCCACCGAGTATGAAATCCCGGCGTTCATCCGGCGGCTGGACCTGGAAGGCCGGGGCAACGCCGTTCTCTTCGAGAACGTCCGCGGCTTCGAGCATTCCGTCATCTCCAACGTCCTGGCGGACAGGAAGAAGTACGCCCTGGCGCTGAACCTGCCGGTGGAGGGGCTTTCCGAGGCCATCGCCGACCGGATGGGCGAGAAAATCCCGCCCTTCACCCTGTCCCCTGAACAGGCCGCCGACGCGCCCGTCCACGAAGTGGTCGTCACGGGCGACGACGTGGACTTGACGAAATTCCCCGTCATCACCCACAGCGCCAAGGACGACGCCCCCTATATCACGATTGGGGTGACGGTCTCCGTTGATCCGGACACGGGACATCGGGACCTGGGGATCTTCCGTCATAAGCTGCTCGGCAAGAATCGCCTGGGGATTTACTACAGCTGGGGCAAGCACCTTCAATACGCCCATACCCACTGCGAGGAGAAGGGAGAGGCCCTGCCCGTCGCGATCATCCTGGGGATGCACCCTGCTCTGCACATCGGCGGCGTAAGCCCTGTCTCGGACACCATGGGGGAGGATGAGTACGCCATTGTGGGCGGGCTGCTCGGCGAGCCCGTCGAGCTTGTCCCCTGCAAGACCATCCCCCTCGAGGTGCCGGCGGAGGCGGAGATCGTCATCGAAGGGGAAATCCTGCCCAACGTGAGACAGACCGAAGGCCCCTTCGGGGAGTTCCATCAGTATTACGGCCAAATCGTGGACGCCCCGGAGATTCAAGTGAAGGCCGTTACGCACCGCCGCGATGCCATGTACCAGAACGTCGGGATCGTTGTGGAGCACCTCTATATCCAGACCCCGCTGAGCGAGGGCTTTCTCCTGTCCGAGCTGAAAAAGGTCGTTCCGACCGTGCGGGGAGCCGCCTTGCCGAATTCCGGCGTCCGGTATGTGGCCTATATCTCGTTGGAAAAGGTCAACGAGGGCGATGCCAAAAACGTGATTCTCGCGGCCCTTTCCATGAGTCCCTACTTGAAGTTCGTCGTCGTCGTTGACCCGGACATCGACATCAACAACGAGAGCGACGTGAACTGGGCGATCGCTACCCGTGTCGTGGCCGACCGGGACATTGTGATGATCCCGGGCGCGCGGGGGAACCGACTCGATCCGACGACGTATACGATCACGCGATTGGCCAGAGACGGCATGGTCACGAAGATGGGAATCGACGCAACAATCCCCATGGGCCTGCCCTACGACTACCCGGATCGCCTGGAGATCCCGGGGGTGGAGGACATCCGGATTGAGGATTATGTGTCTTTGGGGAAGGTGGGTGTCGGACAATAGCCATGATGCAATCAACAATTTATATAAGTCCATCATAATAAGTAGATTGCAAACTCTTTCTAACCTAAAGGATTAAGTATTTTTGGATACGGCTGTAATCGAATTCAAAGGGGTCTATAAGGTCTACACCACCCGGGCTGGGGTGGGCGAGGGGACGCTCCTGGCACTGCGAAACATCAACTTGTCCATCGAGCCGGGAGAGTTTGTGACGTTGGTTGGACCCAGCGGCTGCGGAAAATCGACCTTGCTCCATATGGCCGCGGGTCTTCTGCCCGCGACCGAGGGAAAGGTCTGGTATGAGGGCCGTGAGATTCACCAAGTCAATACGCGCGTCGGATACATTACCCAGGCCGACAATTTATTACCGTGGCGGTCTCTCGTGGGCAACGTCGAGCTGGCCATGGAGTTCAAGGGGTTTCCACCCGAGGAGCGACAGGCTCGGGCACAGGAGTTCATTCGGATTGCTGGACTCCAGGGATTCGAGGGATTTTACCCCCATGAATTGTCCGGCGGGATGTGCAAACGGGCCGGGATCATCCGGACGCTCGCGTGGGATCCTCCGGCGCTGTTGATGGACGAGCCGTTCGGCCCGCTGGACGCCCAGACCCGGACCATCATGCAGGATGAGCTTCTCAAGCTTTGGGCGCGCAGCAAGAAGACGACCCTTTTCGTGACGCACGATCTGGTGGAGAGCATTGCCCTATCAGACCGGATTGTCGTCATGAGCCGCCAGCCGGGCTTCGTCGTGAACGTTTACAACGTGGACATCCCCCGGCCCCGGGATGTTTTTCACATCCATGAACACCCGAGATTCGCGCCTTTATACCAGGCGCTTTGGGATGACTTGAAGCGGGAAATATTCGCCGAGAACGGGTCTAACGGCGGCGATTCCCGGTCCGTTCCGGAGCCTTAACCTGGGTTTCTCACCAAGCATTCGCGAATGGGTGGACCCGCCATTGCTCATTGACCACTCACCGCCCTTTGCGTCGGATGGTTGGTGAGAACCGCAGGTTATCGTCCCTTGAAGTGGACAGAGAGACCATGCCTTCCGAGTCGGAAACGACGATGAGTCAAGACTGGGTGGAGAGCCGGGAAGCGGCAGCCGCAAGCTTGGCCGAAGACGCCGCCCAGGTGGAAAAGGAGGCGGGGCTCCGTAGGCGTGTCGTCGAAGACTTCATCAAGGCGGAGCGGAGACGCCGGGTCACCACGATTTCAAGTCGCATTGGGCTGACGCTTGCCATATTCCTGGGTTGGGAATTCCTTTCGGGCCGATATGTGGATGAATTTTTCGTCAGCAAGCCCTCTGATATCATTTACCAGCTCTACCTCCTCGCCGTGGAAGGGAGACTCCTTTATCACCTGACGTTCACCCTTCAGGAGGCGGTGTACGGCTACCTCATCGGCATCGGGTCGGGAATTTTTTTGGGCGTGATATTCGGGCGATACACGGCCTTGTACCGAATGGTGGAGCCGTTCGTCATCGCCATGTACGGAATCCCGAGAATCGCATTGGCACCGCTGTTCATCCTCTGGTTCGGCCTGGGAATCCTGGCGAAGATCGTCATCTCCGCCGTTTTGGTGTTTTTCGTAATTTTTATTAACACCGTCACCGGGATCCGGAACGTGGATCCGCAGTTGATCGAGGTGGTCTCGGTCATGGGGGCCTCCGAGCGGCAAAAGATGTGGAAGGTCATCCTTCCGGCGGCCACGCCCTTCATCATCACCTCGATGCGGATCTGCGTGCCCCTGGCGATGATTGGCGCGATTGTGGGCGAGTTCATCTCCACCAACAGGGGCATCGGCTACCTGTTGACCGAGGCCGCGGGGGCCTTCGAGACGGGGATGCTGTTCGCCGGAATCTTCATCCTTCTGGGCGTTGTGATGGCCATGAACTTCGGGGTCAACCTGCTCGAATCCAAGCTGACCCGCTGGCAACCAAAAGGCGGAAAAGACATCGTGGTGGAGTAGGGGAGTGGAGGCGCGGCGGGATCGGATCGTCTTCCGGAAACGGAGGGTTCCGCTCAAGGACAGACAGGGTGTGTCGAATGAGCTTCTTTCAAGCAGGTGCGGAGACCGCCCCGACATCGACGCGCCCTTCGGGAGGGTGTTCGATGTAGGGGCGGCGCTCCGAAATCGCCCGGGGCGAGATCCTTCGTCGGATGCCCGGCGAAAGGCGTGCCTTAGGACGCGCTGGGGTTGTACTTGTTGGTGTAGTGGACACCCTCCCTGGGATCCAAAATGCTTCGCGGCCACTTCTTGGGATTCGAGTTGTAAAGAAAGTCCATGTACTTCGTGACCGAGGACGGCTTGATGATTCCGTTCGGAGAGAGCGGCGGCAGCAGGGCCTTGAGGCCCAGTAGGATCACATTGCGGGGCAGTTTGCGCCACGTCTTCATGGCCACATCGGCGGCGACGTCCAGGTTGCTTCTCCACAGCTTGTTCGCGCCGTTCATCGCCCGGCTGAAAGCCCGGGCGGTGTCCCCATTTTTGCCCAGCCAACCATGCATGACGGTCACGCCGACGTAGGCATAGTCGCTGAACTCCGGCACGTCTCCGGCCGAGCTCTTGATGAAGATCGTCCCGAATCCCAGTTGCTCCAGCCAGACCGGTACGGGTGGCGAGAGCATGAAGGCGTCAACGCGCTTGGCTCTGAGGGCGGGGGCGAAGTTCCTTCCTCCCGCCAAGTTGACGAGGTGGGCGTCACGGTCGGGATCGAGGCCGCCCCTTCGCAAGTAATAGCGGGTGATGACGTCGGAGAGGGAGCCCGGAATGTTGACGCCGAATTTCATCCCCTTCAGGGCCTTGAACCGTTCTTCGATGGGCATGTCCCGGCTCAGTTTCCGGGCTTCGAACACCTCTTTTCGGACGATCAGGTCCATCGTCATCCGGTCGGCCAGGCTGTAGAAGCGGATCAATTTCTTGCCTTTCTTATGGGCGAGAATGGATTCGCGCAAAGGGGTGCTGCCGGAGATGTCCACCTCGCCGGTGATAAGGGCGGTGGCCCCCAGACGGCTTGACTTGACGCGGATCATTTCCGCATCCAAGCCCTCCTTTGCGTAAAATCCCTTCTCCTTGGCGACGAGGAGAGGGATGATGTTGAGGATATAGAAGTTCGCCACCTTGATCTTTTTCCGTGCGGCCAACGCTCCCCCGGGTGCAACCACCAGGATCAAACCCGCCACCAGACCGATTGCCAACGTCCTTTTGAATGCCTTCCTCATTGCCTTTTCCTCCTGTATCTGTCGAAATCCCCGAACGGATCGTCCGTTCCGGTTTCTTCTTCGGCCGCTCGATGCGTCACGTGCCAGCCGAAAAAAAGAGGCACCTCATAGCTCCGGAGGTTCCTCCAGCCTGAGATGGCCCTTGGTTTCCGGCGCAGACAGGTGCCATTTCGTGGCGGCGCGGTGCTCAGGATTCCAGCGGAAATGACCACGGGGCCCTTTCCTCTGCCGTTCGTCCCAGCGGGTCCCACTCCTGAACGCGCGCCCACACCTCTTCCCCGGCTTTCTGCGCCTGATGTCCGACGGCCTCCAGATCGACCCCGGGGATCCGGCGATCCTCCATGCGAATGTGGCCGTCCACGATCACCGTCTCGACGTCATCGCCGATGCCGCACTCCACGAGGCTCTTGACGGGATCCAGAATCGGTCGGTAGCGCAACGTCCCGCGGCCGCTCAGGTCGATGATGATGATGTCCGCCTTGGCGCCAGGCGCCAAGCGACCCAGGTCGTCCCGCCCGAGCGCGCGGGCTCCGCCCAACGTCGCCGACTCGAACATGTGTGCCGCGCTCGCCGTGAAGAGGTCGTGCGCAATGATTTTGCCGATGTAAGAGCCGATCCGCATGTTCATGATCATGTCACGCGGATAGGTGTCCGTCCCCAGCGTGAGGTTAATTCCCGCCTTGCGGTAGCGCTCCCAGTGGTCCAGGTATCGCGCCCGGCGGGCGAGATTGATCGGGCACGTGCCGACTGAGGCGCCGCTTTCCGCGATCAATTCGAGGTCGCGGGAGCCGGAGGTGTGCATCTCCGCGTGCTCGGCCAGGAAGTTGCAGTGCCCGATTGTCAGATCCGCTCTCAGCATCCCAGTATCGGCCAGCAGCTCGATGGGCGTCATTCCGTGGTCTCTCATCACTTCGAAGTGCTCGATGATGTTGTAAGCCGCGTGTGTGCAAATGGGAACGTTCAACTCACCGGCGGCCTCCCGGGCGGCGCGAAGCATCTCGGAGCCGCAGGTCTCCGTCTCGCGCGGCGCCATGATGCCCCGGACCCGCCCGTCGCACGACCCTTCGATTCGCTTGATGAACTCCTTGGCGTCTTTAAAATCCTGCCAGCCCCCCTCCATGTCGAGCGCCCGCTTGAGCCGGCCCTCCAGGGTGACGTATCGGCCGAGGTCAAAGCCGGCGCCCAGGTAGGCCCGGATTCCGAGGCGCTCCACCTCGCGCAGGATGGCCTCCTGGACAATGATCCCGCTTCCGAACTCGACGAACGTGGTCGTGCCGTTGCGGAGCATCTCGGAGACGGTGTATGTCGCGACCAGGGGCGGACCCTGCTCCGCCTCCGCATCGTCCGGCTTCACGTACCGGGGATCGCCGACCACTTTCGTCCCCTCGCGGGGCGTGGAGATGTCGAGCCACGGCTGGCCGAAATATTCGCGGCGGCCGGTATCGGTGATGAGGCGGTGGGACGCCCGATGGCCCGAGTGGACGTGGGTGTCGATGAATCCGGGCGAGACGAGTTTTCCGCGCGCGTCGATCTCGCGGTCCGCCTGACCGTCGAACCGATGACCCACGTAGATGATGCGGTTGTCTTCGAACACGACCACGCCGTCGCGATAGAGCGCGTGCGTGTTCCCGTTGAAACCCACGACCCAGCCGCCCTGGATCAGCGTTCGAATAGTCTGCACTCCCCGGTCGGTGTGGTGTGGCCGACGTTGAAGAAATCCTTCCGATTCCGGGCCCGCGGCCCGCGGTGCTCAGGACATGAGCGGAAACGACCAGGGGGCCCTTTCCTCCGTCGTCCGTCCGAGGGGATCCCACTCGTGCACGTGCGTCCAGAGCATCTCCCCGGCCTCCTGGGCTTCCTGTCCGACGGCATCCAGGTCCACGCCCGGGATCCGGCGGTTTTCCATGCAAACTTTTCCGTCCACGATCGCCGTCTCGATGTCATCGCCGATGCCGCACTCCACCAGGCTCTTAATGGGATCGAGGATGGGCCGGTAGCGTAGCGTCCCGCGGCCGCTCAGGTCGATGATGATGATGTCCGCCTTCGCGCCGGGGGCGAGGCGTCCCAAGTCGTTGCGTCCGAGCGCCCGGGCGCCGCCCAGCGTCGCCGCTTCGAACATGTGCGCCGCGGTCGCGTGGAACAGGTCGTGACCCATGATCTTCCCGACGTATGAGCCGACCCGCATGTTCATGATCAAGTCGCGCGGATAGGTGTCCGTCCCGAGGGTGAGGTTGATCCCCGCCTTGCGGTACTGGTCCCAATGATCGAGATACCGCGCCCGGCGGGCGAGGTTCACCGGACAGGACCCTACCGACGCGCCGCTTTCCGCTATCAGCTCGAGATCCCGCGCGGCGGAGGTGTGCATCATGGGGTTGTCGGCGACGAAGTTGCAGTGCCCGATGATCAAGTCCGGCCCCAGCATCCCGACGCTGTCCAGCAGTTCGATGGGCGTCATCCCATGCTCCCGCATGACCTGGAAGTACTCGAGGATGTGGTAGCACGCGTGCGTCGCGATGGGCACGTTCAGTTCCCGGGCGGCCTCTCGGGAGGCCTCGAGCAGCTCGGGACTGCACGTATCTACCTGGGTCGGCAGGAGGATGCCTCGAATCCGCTCCTGGCTGTCTCCGTCCACGAGGCGAATGAACTCCTTTGCGTCCTCGAAGGCCCGCCATCCGCCCTTCTCGTCAAGCACCCTCTTGAGCCGGCCCTTCTCGTCGGTGACCCACCGTCCCAAGTCGTACCCCGCGCCCAGGTAGGCCCGGGTCCCGAGACGGGTCACCTCAACTTTCAACGCATCCTGGATGTGTCGCCCGCTGCCGAACTCCATGAACGTGGTCGTGCCGTTGCGGAGCATCTCGGCGACCGTGAACGTCGCGTGAAGCTGGAGGGCTTCATCCATGACGGTCTCGCCGGGCTTTCCGCCGGTCGGCCATCCCGTGACCTCCCGCCATCGCGGATCGCCCACGACGGCTGTGCCCTCGCGTGGCGCGCTCACCTCGAGGAAGGGCTGGCCGAAATATTCGCGGCGGCCGGTGTCGGTGATCAGGCGCTGTGACGCCCAATGGCCCGAGTGGACGTGGGTGTCGATAAATCCGGGCGAAACCAGCTTGCCGCGCGCGTCGATCTCGCGGTCCGCCGACCCGCTGTAATTCGCGCCGACGTGAACGATGCGGTCGTCTTTGAATACGACGACGCCGTTGCGTATGAGCGTATGCGTGTCTCGGCCGAATCCGACAACCCAGCCGCCCTGGATCACCGTTCTCATGAAATTTCTCTCTCGGTCACAAACGCGGCCGGGGATCCCAAACGAGTAAGTCCGCGCACGCCTTGCAATTGCATACTGTACATTGAATTATATCATAGAATACGGTGGTTTTCACAGTATGGAAGATTGATCTTGTAGAAGAGGGTTTCGTTGTAGGATAAGAGGGCCGCGCCTTCACGTTGCGTCGCTCTTGGGATGCGTGGACCCGCGCGTTGCGAGTTCGCCCCCCGCCCCCCCTTGCGTCGATCCATGGGTGAGAAATCCGGATGAATCAGGTGCGATGCATTCCGCCGCTGTGACCGGGATCGCAAACCGAAGAAACCATGCGGTCTGGCTTCGCGAGGCCGTCATTCTAGCCGGTTACGGGCTCATCGCGATCCTGGCGACGTATCCCGTGGCTTGGGGGTTCTTTTCGGCAATCCCTGGATACGGGCAGGATGATTATCAATCGCTCTGGAATTTCTGGTGGGTCAAGAAGGCCGTTTTGGATGATGGGACGAGTCCGTTTTTCACCAGGATGCTTTTTTATCCCGAGGGGGCGAATCTCGCGTTCCACACCCTCTCTTTCTACAACACGCTCATTCTCGGGATCCCCCTCCAAAGATTTCTGGGATGGGTGGGGACGTACAACCTCGCGTATCTGTCGACGTTTCCATTAACCGCGTACGGGACTTACAGACTGACGCTTCGGGTCACCGGGGGAGACTTGCCGTCCAGTCTCGCCGCCGGGTTGATCCTGGCGTTTTCTCCTTTCCATTTTTCGCATGTTCAGCATTTGACCGTGACATCCGTTCAATTTTTGCCGTTTTATGTCCTGGCGTTGTTGAGATTGCGGGACCGTCCATCGGGCGCGCGGGGCGTTCTGGCGGGCGTTGTTTTCACATTGCTGGCCATGTCTTCCTGGCATTACGGGGTTTTCGCCCTCTATTTCACATTGTTTTTCTCGATCTGGTTCGCGGCCGGGCGCGATGGGCCCATGCGGAAAGGTCCACAGATTGCGGCGCTTTGCGTCGCCGGATTGATGGCCGCCCTTCTGCTATCGCCTTTTGCAGCCCCGATGATTCAGGCCGCGTTCAGCGGGGATTTCGGAAAGCTGAGCGGGGGGGCCAAGAGCGCGTCCGCGGACCTTCTGGCGTTTTTTATCCCCTCTCCCTTCCATCCGTGGACGCGCGGATGGAGCGCCCTTCAATCCATGTACGGCGACTTTTCGGCCAGTCTGGAGGAAGGAACGGTCGCCCTCGGGTATGTCGCCTTGGTCCTGGGCGTGGCGGGAACCGTGCGGGCGTGGCGAAAGGGGGCGAGGTTCTGGGCGGCGGCGGCGATCGCCTTTTGTCTCCTGGCGCTGGGGCCGGATCTTCAAATCGGGGGAAGCGAGTGGCTGGATTTCACGCGGCTTCCCTACAACTGGTTCGTCCAGAAGGTCCCGCTTCTCAACGCCGCGCGCGACCCTGGCCGGTTCGTCTCGGTCGCGCTCCTCTGCCTGGCGGTCCTGGTCGGCCTGGGCCTGCGCGAGCTCGCAAGGGGACGGAGCCGGAGGGTGAAATGGTCGGCGGCGGGTCTCGCGTCGCTCGGGATTCTCTTTGAGTTCTGGGTGGCCCCGTTGCCGGTCCGGGAGGTGAGGGTTCCTTCCGTTTACCGAAAGATCGCGCGTGATGAGGGCCGGTTTGCCATACTCGAAGTTCCCGTTCTGGGTTGGACGGAAGGGGAAGCCTACATGTTCGCCCAGATCCACCATGGCCGTCCCATCACGGGGGGGACGATATCGCACGTCAATCGATCGGCGTTGCGGTTCATCGAGCAGGAGCCGTTTCTGCGGCTGTTGAGCGAGCCCGAACGCTTGGCGGGGCCTGTGCCCGTCATGTCCACGGAAGGATTGTCGAAGGTCGGGATTCGGTACGTGGTCTTGCACCGGGACGCCCCGGCCTGGGCCAAACCGGACAGCCAACGGGGGGCGAAAAAGCTTCGAGCCGTCGAGGCGTTTCTGAATCGGAATCTTCGGCGTCTGCCGGATTCAACGGAGAGGGTGAGGCTTTATCGGGTCGAGGGGCCTCGGGGAGCCCTTCCCGAGATGCCGAATGTAGGTCGTTAGGCCCGGCGCGGGAGCGGGAATGGGGTGGAGAAGACCGGTCTGCCGATGATCACCTTTTCCCCCGTCCGGCTTTCGCGCGTCGATACGCTCCGCCTCCGCGTTTCCGCAATTTTGATTGGCCTTTGGCTGCAGCTGCTTTCATCATTTGGCGTTCCATGTCTTTGGGCTGATAGTGCTTGGCTTGAAGCACAAACCACAAGATGGCGTTGCTTCCCAGCGTCAGCAGGTGGGAGGCCGGGCGGGTGAATCCGATGCTGACCCCCAAGACAAGGACGACCCCTCCGATCGCGATCGCGCGTCGTTGCTTCTTCTTTAACCGGAGGGAGCGGATCTTTGGCGTTTCCAGGTTCTCGGAGCGGTGGTGAACCCGGTTGACTTGAACGGGAAGCTTCAGCGCCTTTCGGATCCGGTTGGCGGTGCGCTCGCTCTCCCGGTCGCGAACCACAATCCGAAGTCCTTCCATGTCGTTTTCCAGAAAGGCGATCCAGCGGTCAGGGGTGTCTTCACGCAGGAGCGACTGGATGGATTTGGCGCCGACCGCGATGGTTCGGCCATTGCGGACGATCGTCAGGTCCGGCGACGGCCCGTTCCAATTTCCCGGAACGGCGAGGGTCTCCGGCAGATAGGGGGAAAAGACCTCGTAGCCTTTGCGCTGATGATGGCCGGCCAAATAGTTGACCAGGCTGGTTTGGATCCTGCGGTGGGTCATCTGTTGGAGGGTCGGCGCAGAACGGCGTCGATGCGGCTCAAGAGCTTGTCCCCCTCGCCGATGGCCCCGTTTGGCCGCGTATCCAGCTGATTTCCTTGAAAGCCGCGTCCATCTTGGCTATATTTCGGGTTCCGACGATGAAAGACCCCATTCCGCAGCGGTGAAGGTTTCAACCGGCAGGGGCGTTCGGATGGGTCCCAAGGAACTTGTGGATTGGATTGAGCCGTCATGGCGGACACCCTGAAAATCGCGCTCCTCCCCGGCGACGGAATCGGACCGGAAGTGATGGCGGGCGCCCGTGCGGTGCTCGAGACCGCCGCCGGACTGTACGGCCTGTCGCTGGAGCTGAATGAAGCCCTTATCGGAGGCTGTGCGATTGACGAGACAGGACACCCCCTGCCCCCGGAGACCCTGGCGCTTTGCAAGGCTTCCGATGGGATCCTTCTCGGCGCCGTCGGGGGTCCGAAATGGGATGGTCTGGCGCCGAAATTGCGCCCGGAGCGGGGCGCGCTGCTGCCCCTGCGGAAGGAGCTGGAGCTGTTCGGTAATTTGAGGCCGGCGCGGCTCTACGACGCCCTGGCCTCGGCCTCGTCGCTCCGCGGGGAGATTGTCAAGGGGCTCGATCTGCTCGTCGTGCGCGAGCTGACGGGGGGCATCTATTTCGGTGACCCGCAAGGCGTGACGGAAGACGGGGACGGACGGGTGGGCGTCAATACGATGGTCTACACGGCCCCCGAGATCGAGCGGATCGCCCGCCTGGGTTTCGAGTTGGCTCGAAAACGGAGAAAGAAGCTCACGTCCGTCGATAAGTTCAATGTCTTGGCGGTGAGCCGGTTGTGGCGGGAGGTTGTGGAGGAGAGCGCGTCCGAGTACCCCGACGTCGAGCTGGAGCATATGCTCGTCGACAACTGCGCGATGCAGCTGATCCGGCAGCCCAAGCAATTCGACGTCATCGTGACCGGCAATCTCTTCGGAGACATCCTCAGCGACGAAGCGGCGATGCTCACGGGCTCTATCGGGATGCTGCCCTCGGCCAGCTTGGGAGATCCGGCGAAGGGCGGACCAGCGGGAAAGGGGCCGCTCGGGCTGTTCGAGCCCGTCCATGGAACGGCTCCGGAGATCGCCGGCCGGGACATGGCGAATCCGATCGCCATGGTCCTGTCCGCCGCGATGATGTTGGAGTACGGTCTCGGCGAGGGCGGGGCGGGCCGGGCCATCGAAGCCGCGGTCGCGAAGGTCCTTGAGTCCGGGGTCCGGACTGGGGACATTGCTCCCGAGGGGGAAGCGGTGGTGGGGACGAAGGCCATGAGCGGGCGTATCGCCGAGGCGATGGAGGCGGGCTGAAATGCCGGATCGATGGAATGTCGCCGTGGCGGGGGCCACAGGCGCCGTGGGGAATGAGATGCTCTCCATCCTGCAAGAGCGCAAATTTCCCGTGGCGAGCCTACGGCTCTTCGCTTCGGAGCGTAGCGTCGGCGAGGTGTTGGAATTCAACGGGAGGGATTACCAGGTTGAATTGCTGAGCGGCGACGGCTTCGAGGGCGTCGATCTGGCGCTGTTCTCGGCGGGCGCGGCGCGCAGCCTCGAGGTTGTCCCGCGGGCGGTCGAGGCCGGGGCGGTCGTCGTGGACAACACTAGCGCGTTTCGAATGGACCCGGAGGTTCCCCTGGTCGTCACGGAGGTGAATCCCGAGGCCCTGGAGTCGCACAAGGGCGTCATCGCCAATCCAAACTGCTCGACCATGCAGATGGTTGTCGCCCTGAAACCCATCCTGAACGCCGTCGGGATTCGCAGGCTGGTGGTCTCGACATATCAAGCGGTGTCCGGAACCGGAAAGAAGGCCATCGCCGAGTTGGAGGAACAGGTCCGGGCGCTTTTGAATTTTCAGGAGACGGAGCCGTCCGTCTACCCTCACCAAATTGCCTTCAACTGCCTCCCCCACATCGCTGATTTCGGCGAAGACGGTTATTCGGGAGAAGAAACGAAGATGATCAACGAGACCCGGAAGATCCTGGGGTTGCCCGATCTGGCGATCACGGCGACCACGGTCCGGGTGCCCGTCTTTCACTGTCACTCGGAATCAGTCAACGTCGAGACCGAGCGGCCGATTACGGCGAACGAGGCGCGCGCCTTGTTATCGGTGGCCGAGGGGGTGATTGTCTACGACTCGCCAAGGCATAATGTCTATCCGCTCGCCCGGGACGTTGCCGGGAAGGATGAGGTGTACGTGGGACGGGTGCGGGAGGACCAAAGCGTTGAGAACGGTCTGAACATGTGGGTCGTCTCGGACAACCTCCGGAAAGGCGCCGCCCTCAACAGTATCCAGATCGCCGAGGTCTTGATCGCGAAGGACCTCCTTCACGTCCCGGCGTAGTCCGCAATTCTCCGCTTCCGGAAAATTCAAATCGGCTGAAGGATGCGAGGCCTCGATCTCCCCGCGAGAACCCGGGACCCGTGATGTCGACGGTCCGGGTCTCAAAGGCGCCTGGATCCCCTTTGACGTCGTCACGACGTACGAACAAGCACTTGTGGGGGATTTCAGCTGGGGTTTTGTAATCCATACGATCGTCGTCCAGTACGTACTTGCCTATGGAACAACAGAACAGAAACAGCGCTGGCTGCCACAACTTGTGTCGGGGGAGCGTATCTCTGCTTTGGCTATGACCGAGCCCGGACAAGGCTCGGACCTGCAGTCTGTAGAGACGCACGCAGTGCTGGAGGATAGTGTTTTTCGGGTCAACGGCGCCAAAACCTTTATCACCAATGGGCAGACGGCAAACCTGATCTGCCTGGTGGTGAAAACACAACGCGACGCGGGTGTGCGCGGTATTTCACTACTGATGATTGAAACAGATCAGGTCGACGGATTTTGTCGCGGCCAGAATCTGGACAAAATCGGCCTTAAGGGCCAGGACACCTCGGAACT
>CAYRGS010000012.1:46515-52467 GCA_964423875.1 uncultured bacterium | reverse complement strand
CGAGGGGTCGCCAATCTCTCCTTGTGCATGGGGCGCGCCTGTCCCGGTCCCGGGGGACCCGGAACCGGCGGAGGCCTCCGGTTGCCGCTCAAGGAAGCTCTCCTCCAGCCGGTGTAACAACCATGCACTAGATCCCGCCGTTTTGTTCCTTGCCCACCACCCGGTAAAGACCCTCAGCGGTCTGAATGCTGAGTTGAAACAAGTTCCCCTGCCGGATGAGCTCAGCCTTGCCGAGCCGGCTCGAGTATCGCCCGGGTTCAAGGGGTCCGGCGGCAAATCCGGCTCCGAGAAAAAAGAGAACCCCAAATAGGGGGATCAGCCGGGAGAGAGATCGTCCCAACGTCCGGTGAATTCCGGAAACGCGGTCCACCGACTGGATTAAGAAGTCAGACCCTTGATGATCCATGGCGATCTCGTCTTTGATGGATGCGGACGGACCTCAAAAATCCCTGAAAATCATGAATCCAGGGTGCATGTTACCATCCCCCCATGCGCATCCGCTCGTTTCAATGACGCCCCGTTAAAAGGATTCACCGAGCCCCGCCTTGATTGCCGGAAGAAACCCAACGTAAAATGGGGCGATTTTTGGCGTGAGGCGGGTTCTGGATGTCCGATCGAATCTCTGAAAACATTACCTTTATCCATACTGCGGACCTACACCTGGGGCGTCCTTTCGACAGCCTCGGCGGCCGGATGCCGGAACGGCGGGAGGACCTGCGCGCCGCGTTCGGCCGCATGGTCGAACGGGCGGAGAAGGAAAAGGTCGACCTCTTCCTGGTCGCGGGTGATTTATTCGACTCCCCCTGCCCTCCGCCGGCGGACCGTGAAGCGGCCCGGGCGGGTTTCTTACGCTTGCGCGAGGCCGGCGTACGGGCCTTCGCGATTCCCGGCAACCATGATTTCTTCATTCCCGGCGGGGTGTGGTCCGAGATGGAGACTACCGGCGTCACGGTCTTTTCGCACCCGAAATTGGAATGGAAGGAGGTTCCACCTGCGGGGATCCGCGTTTTCGGCATGGCTTATGATCGGGAACGGCCCCGGTCTCGACCCTTGGCCGACCTTCAGGCCGAGGGGGGGGGGGGGGGGCGCGGCGGGGGCTCGGATTCTTCTCTTTCACGGCTCCCTCGAGGTCCTCGGCGAGGGTTACGACGACGCCCCCTTCAGCGAGGCGGAAATTTCCCGGCTTCCCTTCGATTATGTCGCCCTTGGCCATTATCACAGTTGGCGGGAGATCGGACAGCGGCCCCTCGCGGCCTATCCCGGCTCGCCCAGCGGGGTCGGGATGACTTCTCGCGAAGCCGGTGAGCGTTATTTTCTTTTGGGTCGGGTGGAAACGGGTGAAGCGGAAAGGAGTGTTCACTTGGAAAGGATCCCCGCGGGCGGACGGACGATCCACGTCAAGGAGTTCGACCTTTCCCGTTCCGCAAAGCCGGAAGACCTTTTCGAGGCGGTTCGTCATGCGGCCGGGCCGGATGACCTACTCAGTTTGCGCCTCACCGGCGTTCCTTCACCGGAGGTCTGGGAGGCCGCCGGTGAGTTGGAAAACCGCTTCGAGGGGGTCTTCTTTCACTTTCGTGTGGACCGAAGCGGGGTGGCGGCTCTCGAAGATATTCCCGACGACGACCGGTTTATCCTCGGCCGCTTTTGCAACAAGCTTCAATCCAGGATCCGACAAACCGAAGGAGAGGAACGGGTCGTTTACGAGATGGCGCTCCGTCTGGGGCTGGCGGCCGCGAATCCCTCGAAGTCCTCGGCCCAATCGTTCTCCCTATCCGCTTCATGAAAATCATCGCCCTGGAAATTTGCGGAGTCCGATCCTACCGGGAGTTCCGGCGGCTGGAGCTTTCGCCCGAGTTGAACGTTTTTGTGGGACCGAACCGGGCGGGAAAAACCAGCCTCGCGGACGCTTTGGCGGTGGCGCTTTATGGCCCCGACCGGTCGCAGTCAAGAAGCCCCCTGGCCAAAGCGGATCTCCAAACCTGGCAAGCCGGTCTCACGGACACCGGCGCGGACGGGGCCGGGGAGCGTAAGGGCGCCGAGTTTCGGACAGCCGTCGAGCTGGAAACGGGGGAAGGGCGTTTCAGGCTGGAGCGGGACCTGGAATCAGGCCGGTCGGTTCTGCGCGTGGGAGATGGGGATGGATGGCGGCTCCAAACGGCGGATAACCAGGAAATCTCCGCCCTAGTCAAGAAAATTACGGGAATCGACCGTGCGGAGCTGTTTCTGGCCACCGCCTACCTGCGGCAGGGAGACCTTGCACGGATTGCGGAATCGGGCAATCTGGAGCGGATGGGCGAACTCCTGCGCGCAATGATATCCGGCGCGCCCCAGGCGAATGTCGCGGACATTCTCGATAAGCTTCGCTCCGCCCAAAGGGATGTCAAAGCAGAGGGGACAAAAGGCCATCGGCCGGTAAACCCGAGAGAGTACGACCGGCTGTTGATCGAACGGGATGAGGTGCGGGACCGCATAGCGCGGACCCAGGAAACCTATCGGGTCGTCCTGTCGCTTTCCGAACAAAAGGTCGCGCTCGAAAAGACCCTTCCGGAAAATCAGAGACGATTAGAGGAAGTGACCGCCCATGTTGACCGCTGGAAGCGGAAGACAGCCCTGGAAAAGGAGACAGCCGAAACGGTTGCGCAAGCGGACGTCCACAACCGACGCCTTCGCAGACTTCAAGAGATTCGGGAGACGCTGATTCCCGCCCGGGAGGCGTTGCGCGAGATCGGAGACGTGGAGGGGTTGAACCAAGCGGTCACCGAGCGCCTTCCCGCGTTGCGGGCAGAGCGGGACGCAATGGAAAAGCGGTCGGCCGAGCTCCAAAACGAAGTCTCCCGGTTTGAGGGGGAGTTGAAATCCCTTCGGGAAGATAGAGCGCGTCTTGAGCATTTCGGAGATCAATCCGAATTCATCGAGGAGAAACTCCCAGTCTGGCAAGGGGCCTTGCGGGAGGATGCCCGCGCCCTTCCCGGAGGAAAGAAAGCGGGCCGAGGCCGGGGGAATATTTCATCCGTTCCTCCGTGGGGGAAAATTGTTTTCGCCATGATCTTGTTCCTCCTCACGATCTCCACGCCCGTGATCTACTGGGCCGTTCGAGGTGAAGCCCCCCTATATCTCGCCGCTTTCCTGGGTCTTGGGTTTCCGGTTCTCCTGTGGGCGGTCCTGCTCCTCAACCGGCGTTTGTTCAAGAATCTTCGAACGGGGCGCCGGGAGGCCAACGCAGGAGGGGCTTCTCCAGGAAGCCGAGCGGAGGAACGTATGGAAGATCCCCAGGAGAGTCTGGCGGGGTTGTTGCGCTTCCTCAAAGTGGGAACCGCCGACGAGGCCCGGGCAGGCCTTCGCGGGTTTCGGAACATCCTGTCCGCTTTGGAGTCCCTGGAAGACCTTCACCGCCGCGCCGAAGGGGACTTGAAAAAGTCCGCCGCCGTTACGGAAAAACTGAACGAACAAATCCGGGCGATCCTCGACCGATTCCAAGTGAATCACGAGAATGAACTGATAGAGGCGCACAACCGGGCCCAAGAATTGCTCCGGCGTCGGGAAGATCTCACGGCGCGGGAAAAGGAGCTCCTAGCCGAGGGGTCTGAGGAGGACATGGCCGACCGCCTGGATGACGCGGACCGCCGGCGCCGCGACCTGAGCCGGGAATCCGAGGAAAGGGGATTCGACCTGTTCCATCCGTCTTCTTCCGAGGTGGAAACATGGCGCGGAGAGCATGCGTCATTATCGGAGGCCGTCGACAAGAACCGGATGGAGCTCATCCGCATCCGAACCCAGCTCGAAGAAAAGACGGGGGAAGGGTTCCCTTCCGTCGAAACGCTGCAAGAGCGGCTGGATGAAATTGAAGGACGCCTGAGAAATCTCGACCTCCTCCACCGGGCATACGGTGTGGCCGTTGAAACCTTGGAGGAGTCCGTCCGTGAGCTGGAAGATTCCTATCTTCCCCGGCTCGAACAGGGGGTACAGAACCATTTCCGCTCCGTGATCGGCCGGGATTTCGGGATCGATCTGACCACCCGATGGCCGGCCGTGACGGTCGCCCTCCCGGACCATCCCGGGGCCGAGCCCCGGAACCTGAGCCGCGGCACCGCCGACCAGTTGTTCTTGGCCTTACGGGTCGCTTGCCTGGAATTGTTGGGCGGAGAGGAGCCGCTTCCCCTCGTCCTGGACGACCCCTTTGTCCACTACGACGACGCGACGCTCCAAAGGGCGTTGGATTGGCTGGGTCGGATGGCCGCACGCACGCAGATCATCTTTCTGGCCGCAAGAGAAGCGTACGCGGACTGGGCCGAAAGAACGGATGTTGCGGGAAAGACAAAGGTGTTCAGGCTCGGGTCGGCGGCGACGGAGGTTTGATGAGCGCGAAGGACGCCTCATGCTGAGGGTGCTGTTTTCCAGGGCGGAGCTCTCCAGTGTTGTCAAGGAGATCGGAAAGCGGGGAGCGAAAAGGTCCGTCTGGATCGTCATCGATGTCCTGCGGGCGACGACCAGCATGGTGGCGGCCTTTGAGGCGGGGTGTGCGACAATCCGTCCAGCCATCGGTATCGGGGAAGCCCGCCGGCTTCGGGGGGGTTCCGGCGCCGGCAGGCGGATTCTGGCGGGTGAAAGGAACGGAAAACCCATCCGAGGCTTCGACCTGGGGAACTCCCCGAGAGAAATGACCCCGGAGCGGGTCGCCGGGCGGGGCATCATCCTCACAACGGGCAACGGCACCCGGACGATCCGGGCCGCCGCGGAGGCGGGGGCCGGGGAGGTCTGGGCGGCGTCGCTAGCGAACGCCGCGGCCGTCGCCCGGCGAGCCGCCGATCTCATCATGGAGAGAAGGCGCAACTGTGTGAACCTCGTTTGTTCGGGCCGAGACGCCCGGTTTTGCCTGGAAGACGCGGTGTGCGCCGGACTCATCATCGGCGACTTGCGTGGGAAGGGGGGGGAATTGACCGATTCGGCCCTAGCGTGTTGGAATCTATATGATCGACACCGAGTGAACCTGTTGGGCATGCTCCGGGAATCCTCCTGGGGAAAGCGCCTTCAGGAAATAGGTCTCGGGGCCGATTTGGATTTTTGCGCGCGTACCGGTTGGAGCCGGATTGTGCCGGTCTATGTCCGGGGCGTGATCCGGCCGGGAAAGTAAGGCGTAATGAAGCGGATTGGAATCGTTTGCAAACCGAAAAAAGACCCGGCCGGGCCCGTCTTGGCTGAGCTTGTGCGCTGGCTGAAAGACCGGGGCCGAGGCGTCTTGCTGGATCGGACAACGGCCGGCCTAATTGGCAGGAAGTCTTCCCACCGCCGGGAGGACATTCCCGGCCGGGTGGACCTCCTCATCGTCCTGGGCGGCGACGGCACCATGCTGTCGATGGCGCGAATGGCCTTGGGCCTGAACGTCCCGATTCTGGGCGTCAACCTCGGTAGCCTGGGCTTCCTGACCGAGGTCCCGTTGGAGCACCTCTACCCGGCGTTGGAGCGAATTTTCGCCGGAGAATACGGGATCGAGGAGCGCCCGATGTTGAAAGGCCGGGTGCTGCGCGGCGGGAAGGCGGTCTTCGAACACGAAGTCCTCAACGACGTTGTGATCAGCAAGGCCGCCCTGGCCCGGATCATCGAGTTGGAATCCTTTGTGGACGGGCGGTTCGTCACAACCTACCGCGCGGACGGATTGATCATCTCCAGTCCGACCGGTTCCACGGGGCACTCGCTTTCGGCGGGCGGTCCCATCTTGATGCCCTCCCTTCCGGCCATCATTTTGAATCCCATCTGTCCCTTCACGCTCTCGAACCGTCCGCTGGTTCTCCCCGATGATGTCGTGGTCGAGGTCGTTCTCACCACGCCGGACCAGGACGTTCACGTGACGCTCGACGGCCAGGTGGGGTGCGCCCTCCAGGTTCGGGACGTGGTCGAGATTCAAAAAGGGCCTCACAGGGTCCGGTTGATCAATCTACCGGGAAACGACTATTT
>CAYRGS010000012.1:0-46505 GCA_964423875.1 uncultured bacterium | reverse complement strand
TATTTCAGCCTGTTGCGAAACAAGCTGGGGTGGGGGGTGCAGCTGGGGGAGGTCAACCACCAGGGCCCGTCCGCCCAAGGGGGAATCCGAGCGGCGAAGAAGAGATCGACTCGAATCGGAAAACGGAAGAAAGCGGTGGATAAACCGGCCGGTCCGGACGGAAAACACGGGCGCGACCGGAAAATCGAAAAAGGGAGATCCTCGGCCTGAACAGGGGTTTCCCTCTCGCCGAACCCCGCACCACCCCGGCCGGGAGACATGGTCTTGTTGGCGGCCCTTCAAATCCGGAATTTCGCGCTCATCGAACGGCTTTCGGTGGAATTCGGGGCCGGTCTGACCGTCCTCACAGGAGAAACCGGAGCGGGGAAATCCATCATTTTCGGCGCCCTCCAGTTGATTTTGGGCGGCCGCGCCTCGGCGGATATCATCCGGACCGGCGAGAAGGAGGCCGCCGTCGAGGCCCTTTTCCAGTTCGCCGCGAACGGCCCGGGGGTCGAAACGACGCAACGAATCCGGGACCTGGGAGTCGAGACCGGTGATGAGGGCGAAATGGTGTTGAGGCGCGTCATTCCGGCCGAAGGCAGAAACCGTTGCTTCATCAACGGGAGTTCGGTCACGCTGACCATGCTGGATTCCGCGGGTGAATTCCTGGTCGACATCCACGGCCAGCACCAGCATCAGCGTCTGCTCTACCCCGAGAATCACCTCGAGACCCTGGACGATTTCGGCGAACTGCGTGAGCGCCGCAAAGAGATGGCCGGACTCATCGACGGGTTTCGCCAACTGGAGGCCCGTCAGACGGAGCTATCCAGAAGCGAAGCGGACCAGCGGGACCGCATCGACCTGCTACGATTTCAGACCCGGGAGATCCAGGAAATCAATCCTCTTCCCGGAGAAGACCAAGCGCTGGAGGAGGAGGCCGCTCTGCTCGCGACGGCGGAGGAACGGCATATCCTGGCGCGCGGCGCCCATGAGGAGCTTTACGAGTCAGAGGGCGCGCTGGTGGATGGGCTGGCGGCCGTCTCGGGCCGGATGGACCGCCTGGCCGAGTTGGATCCCGCCCTGCGGGAGACGGCCGAAGAATTCCGCTCCCTGACGGCCCAGGCGGAGGACGCGGCGAGGCGGCTTCAGAGATATGCCGACGCCGTGGATTTCGACCCCGACCGGCAGCGGACTGTGGAAGACCGCCTCGACGTCATCCGGACGGTGAAAAAGAAATACGGCGGCTCCATCGAAGCGGTCCTGGCCCATCAGGAGCGCGGGGCGGCGGAGCTGGAGGGGATCTCGGGACGGGACGAGGCCCTGGAAAAGATCGCCCGAGAGATCGAAGCGGCTCGTCCCCGGGTCGCGGCGGAGGCCTTGAAGTTTTCCGATGAGCGCAAGAAGACCGCCGCCCGTCTGGGCAAGGCCGTTGAGAAGGAGTTGAGCGGTCTGGGCATGGGGAAGGTCCGCTTTGTGGTCGCCCTCCGGGACGAGGAAAACCCGGACGGTTTCGTTGAACGAAACGGGCGACGGTTACGGCTGTTCGATGACGGCGTGGACCACGCCGAGTTCCAATTCGAGCCCAACGTGGGAGAGGGGGTCCGGCCCCTGGCGCGCATCGTGTCGGGGGGGGAGCTGTCCCGCGTCATGCTGGCGATCAAGACCGTCATGGCGGAGCGGGATCGCGTGCCCTCCCTGGTGTTCGATGAGGTGGACGCTGGGATCGGCGGGGCCGTCGCCGAGGTGGTTGGGCGGAAGCTCAAAGCCATCTCCCGGAGCCACCAGGTGTTCTGCATTACGCATCTTCCGCAGATTGCGGCCCTGGCCGACGCGCATTTCCGAATTGCCAAACAGGAAAGCGGAAAACGGACGCGGACCACCATCCGGCCGCTGGGTCCGGAAGAGCGCGTGGATGAGATCGCCCGAATGTCGGGGGGGCGGAAAATCACCGACGCCACGCGCCGGCACGCCCGGGAGATGTTGGGGATGAAGGCGTGATCTCCATCACCCGCCGGGCATTCCTTTCATCGATGGATCTCGAAGACCGCCGCAACGTGAAATCCAAAACTCCTTTTGGCGGGAAGGACAGTCCCCGTGACGCATTTCAAACATCGAGGGCCGCTTCCCCGCACAGCATTCAATCCCTTGCCAACCTCACCCCCCGCGCGTATTCTGGCCCTTGTCAGGGGACGACGGGTTGCGGCAAGGCATTTGCGCTTCCCGATCGGCCGGAGGATTCGCCCGAAGGTCTCGACATTCCGCAACCCACCCGGTTAGACCGCTGTCCATCATCGGAATCATTCAGGGGCCGACACACCTGGAGGAGTGAGCAGGCATGACCTCAAGCGGCAGATCCCCCAACGGCCCGGTGAACGGGTACGGGCTGGAGAATCACGGGATCTCGAATTCCAAGACGGTCTACTGGAACCTCCCCGCCGTCCGGCTCGTGGAGATGGCGGTGGCCCGGGGGGAAGGCTACATGGCCCCTACGGGCGCGCTCGTCGCCCGCACCGACCCCTTCACGGGACGCACGCCCAAGGACAAGTTCACGGTTGCCGAGGCGGGGACGGTGGATAAAATCTGGTGGGGACCCGTCAACCAGAAG
This sequence comes from uncultured bacterium, assembly GCA_964423875.1. Lineage (GTDB taxonomy): Bacteria > UBA8248 > UBA8248 > JACPRG01 > CAYRGS01. The sequence goes on along the minus strand of CAYRGS010000012.1, from coordinate 43,918 downwards.
ATCGAGCCGGACAAGTTCGAGCGGCTGATCGCCAAGGTCCGCGCCCACCTCCAGGAGAGGGACCTCTTCGTCTTCGACGGCTGGGTCGGGGCCGACGTCCGTCACCGGATGGGCGTGCGCATCATCACCGAGAAGGCCTGGCACAACCTGTTCGCCAAAACCCTCTTCATCCGGCCGACCCGGGAGGAGCTCGAGTCCCACAAGCCCGAGTTCACCGTCATCGACGCCTGCGAGCTTCACGCTGACCCCGAGACCGACGGCACCCGCTCGCCCACGTTCATCGCTGTCAGCTTCAAGCAGCGCGTCATTATCATCGGGGGCACCCATTACGCCGGGGAGATGAAGAAGGGCATCTTCGGCATCCTCAACTATCTGCTCCCCCAAAAAGGCATCTGCCCCATGCACTGTTCGGCCAACATGGCGGACGACGGCTCGACGGCGCTTTTCTTCGGCCTCTCGGGCACGGGGAAGACCACCCTCTCCGCCGACCCGAACCGCCGCCTCATCGGCGACGACGAGCACGGCTGGACGGACAACGGCATTTTCAACTTCGAAGGCGGGTGCTACGCCAAGACCATCAACCTCTCCCGCGAGGACGAGCCCCAGATCTGGGACGCCATCCGTTTCGGCTCCGTCCTCGAGAACGTCATCGTCAATCCCGAGACCCGCGAGGTGGATTACGACGACGACACCATCACCGAGAACACCCGCGCGACCTATCCGGTCGAGCACATCGACAACTGCGTCATACCCGGCGTGGGCGGGCAGCCGGCGGACGTGATCTTCCTCACGTGCGACGCCTTCGGCGTCCTGCCGCCCATCAGCCGGCTCACCATCGACCAGGCCATGTACTACTTCCTCTCGGGCTACACGGCCAAGGTGGCCGGCACGGAGGCCGGACTCATCGAGCCGGAGGCCACGTTCAGCACATGCTTCGGCGCCCCCTTCCTGGTCCATCACCCCACCCGCTACGCCGAGTTGCTGCGCGAAAAGGTGACCCGGCATGGCTCGGCCGTCTGGCTGGTGAACACCGGCTGGATCGGCGGCGCGGCGGGCACGGTCCCCCGGATGAAGCTTGTCCACACCCGGGCGCTGCTGACGGCCGCCCTGGGCCGCAAGCTCGACGACGTGAGCACCTCGCCCGACCCCATCTTCGGCGTCCTCGTTCCGGATTCCTGCCCGGGCGTTCCCGCCGAAATCCTCAAGCCGGCCAAGGCCTGGAAGGATCAGAAGGAATACGAGACCAAGGCCCGGGAGTTGGCGAGGCGCTTCGAAGAGAACTTTCGGCAGTACGCCGACCAGGCGACCGAGGAGGTCGTCGCGGCCGGGCCAAAATCCACTTAGCCGAAAAGCGTTCCTCGGGGAGCGGCCTCGATGGCCACGGACGCCACGACGCCTGTTGATATCCGCATCGACAAGAAGCGGCTGCTCTACGTTGCCTGGAAGGACGGCCACGTCAGCCGGTTTCCCCTCGGCTATCTCCGCAAGCTCTGCCCGTGCGCGACGTGCAACGACCTCCGGCAGAAGCTTTCCGACGCACAGCCTCAACCTCCGGCCGGCGGCGGCTTCACGAACCTGAACGTCCTCCCGGACGCCGCCCCGAGACCGGTCGGGTCCACGGAGATCATCGAGGCCCATCCGGTCGGCCGGTACGCCCTCCAGTTCGTCTGGAGCGACGGTCACGACACCGGGATTTATTCCTTCGACATCCTCCGCGTCCAATCGCCCGCCGACCCCTATCAAGCGGATGAAATGTGGGAAGGAGAGCGCGTGGCCCGGCTCGGCGAAGACCTCGAGGCCGAATCCCGCGCGAAGAACGCCCCGCTCTGGGAGTAGCAACCTCTAAGGGATGTCCATCCCGAGAGAGAGGAGGCGCAACGCGGGGTATGAAGGGGCGACCACGGACCCGCCCTACAGCCGAGACGGGGTCGAGAGCCTGGCCATTCCCGCTCACTTCCGGTCCCAACTCCTCACACCCGGCTTCAGGTCATCGGTCGTCAAGACCACGGGCTTCAACAGGTCCCCGCCCCTCTCCCCGATGAGGCGAAGGGTGACGCGGGCGGGCTCGGCCGTTGTATCGAACTCGAGAAGTCCGAAATTCGTCGAGAACGCGTTCGGGGGGCGAACGGGGCGAAATCCCCCGGGCAGGAACCTCCCTCGATACACCCCCTGGGCGAGGGGGGAGCTGATGACCTCATAGAGGTCGTACCCCCCGAAATCCGACCAGGGGATGACGTTGATCTGCGGCAGGTGGCTGTCGCCCGCCAGAAGAAAAACTCCGGTGACCCCATGGTCCCGGATATGCCTGAAAACCTCGTCCCGCTCGCTGAGGAACGCCCCCCACGAATCTCCGAAGCTGCCTTTCCCCTCCGTCCAGGCGCCCGAGGCGACCAGGACCTTGAAAACCGCCCGGCTTTTCCGCAACTCCGCCTTCAGCCATTCTTTCTGCCGGGTCCCGAGGTGGGTCTTGTCCGGTCCGTCCAAGGTGCGGTTTGGATCGCGGTGCGTGCGGGTGTCGAGGAGGAAAAAATCCACGTCCCCGATGGACCACCGGAAGAAGACGCCCGGCGTCCCGGGAAGGCCATATACGGGATTGGCCCAATACTCCCGGAAGACCCGCAAGGAATTCCCTTTGCCGGAAAACCGCCGGTCGCCGTCACTGAGGCCGAAATCGTGGTCGTCCCAGATGGCGATCTGCGGAACGGAGGCCTGGAAATCGAGAAGGTTTTTCACCTTGCGCTGACGCCGGTATTTCCGGCGCAACACCGACGGATTCCCCGAGTCGCCATAGATGTTGTCCCCCAGCCACAGGAAGGCGTGGGGACGAATCGAAGAGACCGCCCGCCAAATCCGCTGGACCGGGTCCACGTCTACGGACGCGCACGAGCCGAAAGCGACCCGGAATTTTCCCGGTGTCCGGGATGGGGGAAGCGTCCGGAAAACCCGCGCGGGTCCGGATTTTCCCCCGACCGCCGGTTCCTTCCCATTGATGAGAAGTTCATAGCGGTAGGCCGTGTCCGGCTCCAGGTCGGACAACGCAATGACTGCCGTGTAATCGTTTTCCGGAAGCGCCGCGATGGCCCGTGACGCCCGTCCCCGCCCGTCCTTTTCGGATTTCACGGCCCGGTAGCGGATCTGAATCCGGTGATGGCCATTCACGCGGACCCAGATCCTCGCCTCCCGGTCCGAGACGAACCCGACCATTGGCCCCTGAAGGAGGCGGGGCGGCTTTTGGGAGCTCAGGGTGATTCTGGTTATGGCAACGGGTTCAGACAGGGGCTGGCCGAGAAGCGTGCCGGAGGATAGCAGGAGGGCAAAGGCAGTCGCGGGAATGGCCCGGGCCCTGGCGGTCCCTACCGTGAAATCGCCGGAGCGGCGCCTTTTTCGCCAAAAAATCCGTTCAGTCAATCGTTATAACAAGCCTTCAGCATCGAGGTCCTCTATGAGTTCAAGAACTCTCCTTACCGCTTTGCCCTTCATGGGTTTCTTGTTGTCCAAATCCCATTTCACCACGAGCTTCCTGTCCAGATAGACATGCACGTGTCGAGGGGGATGATCACCCTTCCAGGTGACGAAGACATAGCCACCCCGTCGAATCCTCCCTAGGCAAAAGCGTTACCTCCAGCGGTAGCACTTGTCAAGAAGGAATCGTCGAAAGAGAAACGCTCTTCCCGCCCGCATAACGCTCAAGCTCAGCGGCGGCGCACAGCGCGTAGATCACTCTCTCAAGCCCGGGAAAGGATAGTTGTAAATCAAGAAAAACTCTCCATTTTCCCAGGTCCATCCCGCGCTCCCGGCTCTCACCCGCACACGGGAAAGTGGAACGGATACCGGTGGAGGGACTCCCCGCCGCCGGGTTTGACGACGACGGCCGCGCCCAGTTGAAGGCCGGCCTTCCCGTCCGGCGTCATGGGGTTGGGCTGGATGACGACGACCATGTTCTCCTCCAGGGTGAACGGCTCGAAGGCGTGGTGGGAACCGCGCGTTCCCAGCTCCGGATTGCGGCCCCCCTCGCCGTGGAACAGACTGTCGAGAATGGGATAGCCCTTGTCCTCTGTCATTCGCGATGACACCTCGACGATCTCCTCGCTCGTGGCTCCAGGTCGCGTGACCTCCCGGACGGCTTCGTAGCACTCCAGCGCCACATCGAAGAGCGCCCGGTAAACCGGCGTCGGCTCGGCGGCCACGGCGAAGGGCCGGTGGATCTGCGTGGCGTATCCCCAATAGGTGATGGTGATCTCCGTGATGACGGCGTCACCCTTCTCCAACTTCCTGGGCGTGAGGAACTGCCACGGCACAGGGCGCTCCGGGTTCTCCATCGGGGTGGTGGACACAAAGTGGATGCCCATGTGGCCCGACTCGGGCAGGAAAGCGCCGTGGATGACGGCGCTCAGGTCGTACTCCGAGAGTCCCGGTCGGATCTCCCGCTCCAGGGCTTCGCAGGTCAGGTCGGAGAGCCGGCCGCTCTCGCGGAGCCACGCCAACTCCTCCTCGCTGCGGATGATCCGGAGCCGGCCATAGGGCCCGGCCAGATCGGCGAACTCGGCGTCCGGCGCTTCCGCCTTCAGGGTCTCGAACTGGCCGTGGGGGATGGAGTTCCCCAGGCCGATCACGCCGATGCGGGCCGACTCCAACCCCCGCTCCTTCAGGTTCTCCGCTACGGTCTTTCCGGGATTCGGATGGGAACACCGGACGTCCTCCACCAGGGACAAGGTCTGGGTACACGCGATGTGGTTGTAGAAGTGCAGGAACAGCGTCGAGGGGCCCTCTAGGGGGAAAACCAGCCAGGCGGGCCGGGCGGGAATGTAATGGCTGATATAGTGGACCGCCGAGCCCATCGCGGTGGTCCCGTGGACGACGAGGGCTTCGACGCCTTCGGTCCGCATCATGTCCCGGACGAGGCCGAAGCGGCGCCGGTGTTCCGCGTCGGAAAACCTGGGATAGGGACCGCCGCCCCAGCCGGGGCCGCTCATCGATGGGTCCAAAACTCGCTTCCTTCTGAGTGGCGGAGATTGGAAGAGATTCTTCCTTGTGCTAGTCCTCCGGCGGCCAGTAACCCTTGTAAGACGTGTCCGTCCCGTTGAGCCACGCTCGCGTGCCGAGCCCGATGATGGAGCTTTCGTGAAAATTCCACAGATGCATCTCGTAGGTCTCGAGACCCCGGGCGTGGAAGGGATCTCTCTCGACGATCGCCCGGGCCTCTTCCTCCGTCTCGGTGAACAGAACGTAAAACCCCACCGGGTCGCGGCCGGGGGCGAGCTCTCCCAGCGGACCCGCCGCGAAGAGCTTTCCTGCATGCTCGGACTCGAACTGAAATTTCAGGTGATCTTTGAGGCTTTGATCGGCCCACTCGGGACTCACGCCCGAGACCGGCTTGGACAAAACCCAATATAGCGGCATGTTGTGCGTCTCCTCTGCATGGGAACCGGCGATGTGCCGAAGTGGGCGCCCTGCCTATGAACCGGACTCCGAGGGTTCTATCCCAACACCCCAAGACCCTTTCAATAAGATTCAGCGATTCCCAGATTTTCGCGCGAAAGACAGAGCCGCGTAAAGCCTCCGTGCGCGACCGAACGGCCGCCCCGGCGACGGACCCAGTCCACCGGACCCGGGATAGGTGCGGAGGAGAGGCTCAGGAGCTGCCGCCGAACTTCGGCCTTCCGGCCACGTAGCCGTTCTCCTCGAACCACCGGGCGGCGTCGCTCAGGGCGGTTTCGGGAGGGGTCTGCTGAAAGCCCAGCTCCCGGACGGCCTTGTCCGATTTGTAGAACATGTAATGGGCCGCGTGGCGGACGGCGGAGAGCGGGATGAGCGGCTGGCGGCGAGTCACGTATCTGGAGACGGCTTCGTTGACGTGGGCCATCAAAAGGGCAAGGCGGTGGGGGATCCGGATTCTCGGGGCACGCTTGCCCAGGATGTCCGCCAGCAGCCTTAAAATCTCTTTCAACGTCAGATTGGCGTTCCCCAGGATGTAGCGCTCGCCGGGTTTCCCCCGCTCCATGGCCAGGACGTGGCCGCGGCACACGTCCCGCACGTCCACCAGGTTGAGGCCGGTGTCCAGGTAGGCCGGCATCTTTCCCTTCTGAAAATCCAGAATGATTCGGCCTGTGGGGGTCGGCTTCACGTCCCCGGGACCGACGGGGGCACTGGGGTTGACGACAACGACCGGAAACCCTTCTGCGCTCACGGCCAAGGCCTCTTTCTCGCCCAGGTATTTCGTTTTTCGGTATTGCCCCTCCAGTGCATCCACCCCCGGGTCCGAAGACTCGTCCAGGGGCGTTCCATCCGGAGAATTCCCCAGCACCGCGACCGAGCTACAGTGAACGGCCTTTTCCACCCCCGCGTCCCTAGCCGCTTCTAACACAGCCCGCGTTCCCCGGACGTTGACGGCGAACATCCGTTCCGGGTCGGGCACCCAGAGGCGGTAATCGGCAGCGACGTGATAGAGCCGCTCGCAGCCCTCAATGGCCGGACGGAGCCACTCCGGGGAGGTCAGGTCCCCCTCGACCCACTCCAGCCGGTCCCCCGGCAGATCGGCCAAGTGCGCCCGGAGGCTGCCCGGCCGGATCAGCGCCCGGACCGTGTGGCCCTCCGAGACGAGGAGGCGGACGAGATTGGCCCCGACGAAACCGGAGGCGCCTGTGACGAATATCTTCAATTCAGGATTTCAGGCGTGAAGGCGATTCAGTGCGGAATGCGATATGAAAAGACAGGTTACCCGACACCCGCGGTCTCGCGGTCCAGGACTTCTTTTCGCTTCACCTGAATGCTGAGCTCCTTGACCTGTTTTTCATACCGGTACTCGGCGGACCGGGCGCCATCCAACAGAATCTCGGGCGCCATGGGCCCCTCGGTCCGGATGCCGCGGAGGGCGACCTTCATCGCTTTGAGCGGGTTCGATAGGGTGTCCGTAACGGCCGTGGCCTCGTATCCGCAGTGGGCCATGCAGTCGGCGCATTTCTCGTAATTGCCGGTGCCGTACGCCTCCCACGCGGTCTCCTCCATCAACTCCCGAAAGGTGGGAACGAAGCCCTCGCCGAGGAGGTAGCATGGCCTCTGCCAGCCGAAGATGTTGTACGTCGGGTTCCCCCACGGAGTGCAATGGTACTGCTGATTCCCAGCCAGGAAATCGAGATAGAGGGTCGAATGGCTAAAACGCCATTTCCGTCCTTTTCCGTGCCGGAAGATTTCCCTGAACAGGTTCTTGGTTTTTTGCCGGTTGAGGAAATGCGCTTGGTCCGGCGCCCGCTCGTAGGCGTAGCCCGGCGAAACGGTGATGGAATCAACCCCCATCTCCATCACCGAGTCGAAGAATTCGGCCACGTTTTGCGGATCGGTTCCGTCAAAAAAGGTGCAGTTGACGTTGGCGCGAAACCCCTGCTTGCGGACCTCATCGATGACAGCCACCACCTTGTCGTACACACCGTCCTGACAAACCGATGCGTCATGGTGCTCCCGGTCGCCGTCCAGGTGGAGGGAAAACGTGAGGTATGGGCTGGGCGTAAAGAGGTGAAGCTTTTTTTCCAGCAACAGGGCGTTGGTGCACAGGTAAACAAACTTCTTCCGCGCGACGATGCCCGCCACAATCTCGTCGATCTCTTTGTGAATCAGCGGCTCGCCGCCGGGAATGGAAACGATGGGCGCTCCGCATTCATCGACCGCCTTCAAACATTTCTCGACGCTGAGCCGCATGTTGAGGATGTCGTCCGGGTAGTCAATCTTTCCGCATCCGGCGCAGGCCAGGTTGCACCGGAAGAGGGGCTCCAGCATCAGCACCAGGGGATACTTCTTGTTCCCTTGAATGCGCTGCCTGAGGATATAGGCGCCAACGCGAATTTGCTGTATCAGCGGGACCGACACGGCCAGATTCCTGAACGAAAGACGCCAACAGCAACGAACGAGCCGGAGATTCGGGGATTCAACGGGGCACTATTGCGAACCCCGGCTCTGGAGTGCGCGGCTCAAGGGGTTTCCCCCGCCGGCCGGCTTCGCCGTGAACATTGAATTCATGCTAATTGGGCATCGCGATGTTGTCAACTGAAATGCCGGGGACCGTCAATGGACTTAAGTCCCGGTCCGGCCCGCGCTATCTCAAATCGAACTGACTGCCCAGGGAAAAGTAAAGACTGAAATCCGCGTCCACGGCCGCCGAATTCTTGAAGTCCTGGACGATCCCGAATTGGGCCAGCCAGCCCTGTCTAAACGCCCATTTGACGCCCAGGTTGATTTCATAGCTCCGGTCCGTCAAAGGCCGGACCCTCAGCACGGTGTCCGGATCCACCGACTCCTCGGCGTCCAGATCCGTCAAGCCCCCCACAATCTTCATTTGACCGCCGATGGACCACTCCGCGCTGAGCAGCCGTTCCAGAGAAAAATGGCCATAGAGAATGGGGTCGGGCTCCAGGCGCAAGGTTTGAAAAGGGTTGCCGGGGAGGGTCACGCCGCCACCGACGGATGCGCTCCACCGTCCCCAAATCTTCTGGATCGCCACGCCGGCGGCCACGTCGAACTTACCGCTCCCGTGGAGATCATCGAAATCTCCGGTCGGGGACTTGACGGCCAGTCGGAGCGAGACGGCCGGGATCCAGAAAGTTTCCTGTATCACCTGATACAGCCCTTCCAAGGAAACGTCTCCGATGCCAAAGGTGGCTTCCTGGACGTCGATTTCCGTCGTGCCGCCGTCGATCAGCCGGATGTCGACCTGGTTCGCCTTTTCGTCCTCCCGATCGCCCCGGAGCTTGCCCACGGAGCGCTCGAACCCCTCGATGAACCCATCCAGGAACCCACCATGGATATAAACGATCGGAACATTCAGCCCGAGCGTCACCCATTTGGTGAGACCATATCGGAACCTCCCGGTCACGCGCGTCATCTCGGCGTCGGCCTTGAAGAATGGGTCCTTCCCCGTATCGTCCAACAGGGTGTTGGTCTCCGTGACGTCCAAGCGCACCAGGAGCCGCCCTTTCCGGAGCGCATAGGCCCTTTCCGGCGTAAATTCGAAGAAAAGGAGATGAATGGGCTGAAGGTTTCGGATGGGAAGTGGGCCCAGGATTTCCCGAGGATCCATCAGCTCGGCTTGACTGGATGTCATCCGATCGGATTGACCGGAGCCCTTTTTCTCGGCGGCGCCGCAAACCGCGGCCACCAGCAGGACACCGGACGTTACGCCAATCCACATCCGCAATCTGGCAAGCACCCAATTCGGGCGACACAAAAACGGCAACACATCTCTCGCAGAGAGAACCAATTTAAAATCCTTGAGGTATTACTTGAGTATAAAGGCTCCCACAACCCTTTGTCAAAAAAAGGGTTATCGAACCGTTCTCCATCTTTGTCAGGCTGTCTTAGAGGTTATCTCATCGGAGTCGCCTTGCAAGCGCATTTTTCGACGGCGTATAATCCGATTTCAAGATAAACATTTCCGGTACATTCTGATTGATTTCGATCCGCTCGAAACGAAAAAAACAACGGACCGGATTTTGCACTTTTTATCCCCCCCGTTGACGCAATGCGTTTGAGCAGGACGTTTCATGCGGTGGAATGCCGATATGTATGCGAGGCGTAGGGTGCACGATAAAATCCGGGTTTTGGGGTGGACGTTGAGTTTGGCCGTTTGGCTTTCGGTCGAATGTGCGGGTTTGTCTTCACTGCACGCGGAAACGTCCCCGCCCCCCCCCCTGAAGAAAAGCCCTCAGCAACCACAACTGCTTGTTCTCCGTCCACAGCCCAAGCCGCCGGCTCTGCCATCCTCCTTGAACCTGTTGATTCACGCCCAGTTCCAACCGTCCACCCTGCGACGGCGACCTGAAATTAAAGAGGAAAATGGCCGGACCCGGCCGCTGTTTCTCCCATTGCCGGCCATTGCCTCAAATCCGAACAAGGGGGAGGATTTCGGCATCCTTCCCGTCGTTCTGTTTTTCGACAAGGAAAACCACGGCCGGATTCAGAACATCCTAGCTCCCTCGCTGATTTTCAATACGGAGACCGGTCTGAAAGGGGCCTTTCGCTGGCTGGGTTATCTTCCGAAGGACGCGAAGTATCAACTCATCGCCATTCAATCCATAGATGTGGATTCGGATTACATCGCGGAGATTGAAGCACCCCGGATTGGGCCAAACGACCGTTTCGCCGCCGCCACGGGGGTCCGCTTTGAACGAGACCCGACGAAGGTGTTTTACGGCTTTGGACCGGACAGCCGGGAAGAAGACAAGTCGGGCTTAATCCAACGGCAATACCGCGCCTCTTTGAGCGCTGGGATTAACCTCCTCGAATTTTTCCGGGTCAGCTACAACGAGCGGCTGCGCGTCGCGCTCATTGAGGGCGGCGGGGGGTCGCAAGACCCGTTCATCGGCGACACCTTCTCGGATGCTTCGGGAGTTCGCACGTGGAGCACCATCTCGGCCCGGGGATTGAGCGTATTGTTCGACAACCGCGATTCAGGGACCACACCAACGCGGGGATATTTCGGGATGGTGGGCGTTGAAATCTCACAACAAGCGCTGGGAAGCGAACAATCTTTCACGCGGGTTTACGGTGAGGCCAAGGCCTTCATCCCCTGGCCCAACACGCAGTGGATCAGCGCGGTGCGGGTTTTCAGCAGTTTCATAGATAATGGCGGCGTCCCTCACTATGAGCAAAGCGTTCTGGGCGGAAAGGATTTTCGAGGGTTTCCCAGCGGTCGCTTTGTAGACCGGGGGGTTTTCACCGTCAACCTGGAAGAGAGAATCCGGGTGATTCGCTTGGAGCTTCTTCGGGTTCCCTTTGACGTGGAAGCGGCCCCGTTCGTCGAGTTCGGCCAAGTCTTCAACGATCTGGAAGACATCGAAACCCGGCGGCTTCAGGTGTCTTATGGCTTGGGTATTCGGGCGGTGGTTCGGCCGGACGTTGTGGCAAAGATAGACATCGGAGCGGCCGACGAAGGAATAAATATCCGCGTAGGATTGGATTACCCCTTCTAAGCCTGCTTGAAACTGTAATGGCGGCCAGGGTTGAAAGGCCCGAACGGGGGCGGGGAAGAAGGGGAGCCGCGTTTCCGTGACACCCGGTCACTACGGTGTGGTAAGTTTCCCGCCCACCCTGAAATCTCCCCAAAAGGTCGTGGACGCGCTAACGGTCATCGCAATCCGTCTCGTTAGCCTTGTAGGTGGGATAAAACCGCTATGTCCTCCCTTGAGCGCCGGATAGCCGTCGTTCTTGCGCTCCTCCTGGCCTTCATCTACCTCACCCGACTCGAGCGGCCGGGCTTTCTGGCGCCCGAGGAGGGCCGTTACGCCGAAGCCGCCCGCGCCATGGTCATCACCGGGGACTGGATCGTTCCTCGCGTCAATGGGGAGGTCCACCTGGCCTCCCCCCTGTTGTACTGGTTGACGGCCGCTTCCTTCTCCCTTCTCAGACCCAGCGAGGCGAACGCCCGCATAATCCCTGTGCTTTGCAGCCTGCTGGCCGCCTTTGTCGTGTTCCTCCTGGGCCGGCGGTTTTACGGGGAGACAGGCGGCTGGCTGGCGGGATTCATCCTGTTTGACGGGGATGACCTGGTCCATCTACGGGCGATTCCTCACGACAGACATCCCGGCCATCGCGTTCCGGGCGTTCCGCTCTGGGCTTTCTGGAGAGCCTGGGAAAGGGGGGAGAACGGCTCGCGTGTGTATCTCCTTGCGTTTTCCGCGGCGTTGGCCGCCGGCGTCCTGACCTGGGGTCTGCTCGCGTTGGTGTTTCCCGCCATCACCATGTTCGCCTTGTGGACATTGCGACGGGGGCGTCTTCCCGGAGCCGGCCTCGCCGTGACCTGCGGGACAATGTTCGCCATCCTGGGCGTTCAACAGGCGGTTTCCCGCCTCGACCCCTATCTGTCCATGCGAGAAGTGTCCGGGGCCCTGCGGGCCCGCAACGGCATCCGGGAAAGGTTGATCGTCGACGGCTACTATGAAATCCACGAGGGGTTGGATTTCTATGCGGGACGGAGCCTTTACGAGGGACTCCAATTCTATACGGGTCGAAAGGTCAGGGTGATGCGGACGGGCCTGGGAGAGAGCGAGGGGAGGATCCGGTGGGACGCCGCCTATCACCCCTCCATCGAACCCGCCGCGTTCGAGCGACTCTGGGCCAGAGGGGAGCCGATCCTGTTAATCACCCGATGGGGAGATTCCGCCCGGGAGCTGCTTTTCCACTACCCGGAGCGGACCCGCGTGATCGCCGTTTACGACAGCGCCTGGGTTCTGGCCAATCATGACGGAGGTGGCTGACGCCGCTTCCGTTGGCCGGGCCGGCGGGATGCGCTATGATCCTCATTGCTTTCCCTGTCCTAATAGGGAATTTCATTCGCCTGATGGAGAAAGGTCGTGACGGAAGTCGCCCCTTTGCTCGAAAAGTTTCCGGAGTGCCGCGTCCTGGTCATCGGCGACTTGATGGCCGACAAGTACGTCTGGACGGAAGCGCACTTCCCGCCGTCCCAGCGGCCCCCCATCCTGAAATCCACCCGGGAAGATTACGCATTGGGCGGCGCCGCGAACGTGGCGCATAACCTGATCGCCTTCGGCGCCGAGGTCTACCTGTGCGGCCTGGTCGGCTACGACGATGCCGCTCACTGGTTCCGGCGGGGCTGCAACGAGGCCGGGATCAAGACGAGCGGCGTCTTTCCCGTGAGCGACCGGCCGACGACCCAGAAGGTCCGGGTGATGTCGGCCGACGGGTCCTCGCCCCTCATCCGCCTCGATTACGAGGTCACGGACCCGCCCACCGACCTGGAAACCGCCTCGATGCGGACGTACATCGAGCACTACATGCCCCTGGTGGACGCTGTCGTCCTCTCCGATTACGACAAGGGCATCTTCGGACGCGTGACCTTTGCCCGCGAGATTCTCGATAGAGCGCGGGAACTCGAGAAGTTCACGGTCGTCGAATCCAAGGCCCATCTGTTCAAAGAGATTCGAGGCGCCCGGCTTGTGATCCTGAGCGACGACCAAGCCGAGACCTATTTCCTGAAGGAGGTGGGGTCGGTGCCGATGGAGACCGAGACAACCGGTTTCCGGGTCCGGGGGATTCTCGGGTGCGAAGTCCTGGCCATCCTGCGGGCAGACCGGGAGCTCTGGGTCTTCTACGCCGAAGCCGGCGAGGAGCGATACACGGTCGTCTCGATCAACGATGACAAGGTCTTGGACCCCACCGGCGTCAAAGACACGGTGACCGGGACCTTGGCGCTGGGATTCGTCGCCGGGGCGGACATCCGGCAGGCGGCGCATCTGGCTATCCGGGCCGCCGAGGCCGTCGTCCAGCGGGTGGGAACCGCAACCGTCAGGCTGGAGGAACTCCTCCGCATCCTGTGACGCCGGCCCGAGGAGAGGAGGCCCCGAGCCGCCTCGCCGACGGAGGTCGACAGAGGAGAATCGCGAATCGATGACCGCGTCCGAAGCCGAAGCCCTGAAGGAAATGGAAAGCAAGGTCAGCGAAATGGCCCGGAGGGCCGGCTTGATGTTGGCCGAGTATTTCGGCCGGGGCGTCCAGGTGGAATTCAAGGACAAGGGAAAGAATCGGGACCCCGTGACCGAAGCGGACCGTCGGAGCCAGGAGTTCCTCAGGAAAGAGATCGAGATCCACTTTCCGGGCCACGCCATCCTGGGCGAGGAAAAACTATGCCAGGAAGGGGAGCGGCCCGAATGGGTCTGGGTGCTGGACCCGCTGGACGGAACGACCAATTTCTTGCGGGGTTTCGACATCTACGGTGTCTCGATAGGGATCCTGCACCACGGCCGTCCCGTCGTCGGGGCCATCTTTCTCGCCGGCGGAGCCGGAGGCCGGGGCCGCGTCTACCATGCGAGGGTCGGAGGCGGCGCACACCTGGAGGGGGACCGGATCTCCGTCGCCAAAGTGGACCGCCCGGCGCCGACGCTTCTCGTCTGCGTACCCGGAAACTATTGGAAAGTCTTCGAGATGCAGAGCCCGTTGAGGAAACAGCCGGGGGAACTCCGGGGCTCGGGCAGCATTGCCAACGACATGGCCCGCACGGCGGAAGGGACTTTCCACTACGCCATCTTCGCGGGGCCGAAGATTTGGGACGTGGCGGCCGGCGTCCTCCTGGTGAAGGAGGCCGGGGGCGAGGCCCTGGTCCGAAGGGGCAAAGGGATGAAGTGGCGGCCACTGGAGCGCTTCGGCCGCGATTTCGTTTCTCCCCCGACCTCCTTGGAGGAGTTGAGAGAATGGAAGGGCGCCCTCATCATCGGCAACAAGGCCATCACCCGGTTCGTGGGGGACAACCTTCGCCGGCCGGTCCGCGGACGTCTCAGCCCCAAACGCAATGCCGGCCGAATGAATCTACGAAAGACCTCCCGTTGACCGGACAATTCACCGAACATCGCCGTTCCCACGCGCGAAACGTATGAGGCGAACTGACCTCCAGGGGCGGGATTGTTGCGCCCGCCACCCCCTCATCGATCCATCGGTTGAAAGGCGGCGCTTCTCGACTGAGCCCAAGCGGGTGAATCCCTCCTTCATGTGAGCATTTCCAACCATGCCTCCTGAGAATCGCCCCGCCCGGATCTTCTACGGATGGTGGGTCGTCCTGGCGGGGTTCGTCGTCCTGGCCTCCGGGGCGGGGATCTGGACGGGCTTCGGCGTGTTCTTCAAGCCGCTCCTCGAGGAGTTTGGGGGATCGAGACGGGGGATGGCGCTCGTCATCTCCTCCGGGATGGTGATCTGGGCCCTGAGCCAGTTCGCGGCCGGCGCGATGCTGAACCGGTTCGGACCGAGGAAGGTCATCGCCATCGGCGTCGGCATCATGGGACTCGGCGCCTTGCTCTCCTCCCGTGTTGCCTCGGTGGGCGGCCTCCTGGGGACTTACGGTCTCATCGTCGGCGCGGGAACGGGCTTCGCCACGATGAACAGCGTCACCGTCCTGGTCTCCCGCTGGTTCGTGAAAAAGCGGGGAACGGCCCTCGGCCTGACGATTGCGGGGTTCAACGCCGGGCAGTTCCTGCTGATCCCCCTCACCCAGGTCCTGGTCGTCGCGGTCGGGTGGCGGGGCGCGTTCCTCATCTGGGCGGGGGTGCTCTGGGTGGTTGTCTTCCCGCTGGTGGCGATGCTTGTGCGGGACGATCCGGAGCGGATGGGCCTCCATCCCGATAACGCCGCCGAGGCCGAAACCGAGAGTGCGGAACCCATCGCGACGCGGGTCGAGTGGATCCCCCGGGGTGTGGTCCGCAAGGCACTCGGAGACCGGGCCTTCTGGCTCCTGTTCGTCAGCTATGTGGGTTGCGGGTTCACCGATTTCACCCTCTACGTCCACCTCCCCATCTTCGCGACGGGGCTCGATCTGGACACGCAGACCGCCGCCAACACGGTCGGCCTGATCGGAGGGCTGAGCATCATCGGCGTCGTCGGAATGGGCACCCTGGCCGACCGGATCGGATTCCGGGCTCCCCTGGCGCTCTCATACGGAATCCGGTGCGTGGGGATGATCCTTCTGACGCTGACGGCCGGGAAGACAATGCTGTTTGTCGCCATCACAATCTACGGCGTGTTTCACCTGGCCACAACACCCCTGACGCCCGGCATGGCCGCGGCGCTCTATGGCCGCCGGCCGCTGGGGAGCCTCTACGGTTACCTCCTACTGGGCCACTCCTTGGGGGCGCTTTTGGGACCCTATGTCGCCGGGGCGGTCTTCGACTGGACGGGGCAGTACAAAATGGCGTTCATCCTCACGGCGGTGATCCTCGCCGGGGCGTCGGCATGTTGCGCGATGATAAAGGCGAGAGAGAGGGATTGACGCGGGGGCTATTGAAGAAGACGTTCCGGTGAATTTGCGTTGGTGGGCCGGGCATCCTGCCCGGCCATACGCAGACCCGTTGGGGTCACTGGATAACCTGGATTTCTCACAAGACCAAATGCCCGAACGGGCCAGGTCGAATGACCCGGCTACATCTCAACGATTTGCCCAATGAGCGTGTGTTGAGCAAACCCCAACATTCTGTTCCTCGCGGGCGTGTGACGGGCGGGGACGGGGACCGGCCCCTACACCTCAGAGCGGCGTGCATCGGGCAGGGCGTCTGTCGGTGTTCGCACCGAGTGGTTTGCGTTCCTCAAAAATCGGCTGCGCCTTGGTAGACGGAGAATCCGCCATGGGAACTCGCCCATCGAACGACACGTAGGGGCGGGTTCAAGCCTGCCCTCTGCGGAGGCAGGGGGTCCCCGCCCGCCCACCCTCACGCGACGGAGAACGACGCTCGCGTGGAATGATGTACGTAGCGTCAACCGAATCTTTGATAAACGTGAGAGCGAACAATTCTGTATGAATTTTTGACGCATTGGGGTTAGTAACGTGGTGGAGACGGGGGATCAGTCTGTGCCGATCGCCCATGACTGTGACGGTAGGCTGGGTTTGCAAGGGATTGCGGCTTTAGACGGCCATAGCCTATTAATTGAGCAGATGGTTATGCAAAGAGACCCTCAATTTGCGGTAAAATGGGGTACTTTCACGTCACATGAGGACCGCAGGATGGCTAGAAGTGGTCATCTGGGAAATCCCGGCTTATGCTGTGGAGAGAGTAGTGTATTCTCTAGGAAAAACTACATTGGCCGTAGGCGAATGCATATTTTCGCCCATCCACCGCCCAAAGGGAGTGTGTGACGTGATTCTTATAAGGCGATTCCTTGGTCCTTGGAGGCAACCTGCCTTTCCTATCTGGCTTCTCGCGACGTTGACCAGCCCTTGGGTGGGGCTGGATGTCGCGGTTCCAAGGGACCCGAAGCCTTGCACCCGATTGCTAGCAGAATCCAAAAATGGGATCAAGCCGTCGGTGAAGCGTTGGCTAGAAGCTGCCAACCACGTCATCGTACTTCGTCACACGGAAAAGGGGCCAAAATCGAAGAAGGCCTCGGGCTTGTCGTTGAAGACGGGCTGCCTCTAGTCCTCAGAAGTCCTGACCGAGTTGGGTCAACGTCAGGCAATGGCAATCGGCAAGGCCTTGCGACCTTATGTCGTGGCAGTCTACGCGAGTCCGGCTTGCCGGACTTTGCAGACCGCCGAGGTGGCCTTCGGCAAAGGTGGGTACGAGATTCTGGAGCCACTTTATTGGACGCACGCAGCCCAAATGGAAGACCTCAAGGCCCTAGGTGAGATAGAGGAATGGAACCGCTTGAGAGCCAAGCTTGTTGTCGCGAGGACGAACGTCGTTCTCATAACCCACGACACAAATCTGAATTATGCGGGCGTCGGATATCTCAAGGCCAGAGGATGTGACAAGACCCCAAGCCAATGCAATATGGGGCTCGCAACCATATTCGATTTGAAGGACAAGAGGTTGAAAGGCTACCTGCTTCCCGAAGACTGGGAGCGCCTAGATTGAAGGGAGGCCCCTGGCGACTCATACCTAATCCGCTGGAGTTGTACCGCTGTTCCACAGATCAGCGGAGAGACATCCCATGGTCAATAGGAAGAGGAACATCCGCATCTTGCCTCACTCGAAATCCGCCTTCGTTGCTGTTTGCGGAGTCCTGATCTTCATGATTGAGTGTGGGGCCGTTACCCTCCTCTAGCGTCGTGGGGAAGCTCAGTTGCAGGTCGACCAATTGCAAAAGACGCGATCCTCAGACTCGATCATCAGCATATGGAGGATATACCTGTCAGGGGTCCTGCGATTCTACGAGACGAAACGGGGATCCCTCTGGTGGTTCTACCCGCTGCTCTTTTTTTTCTTCTTCCTGATCAACGTGGCCTGCTACTGGTGGGCCATGGTGACAGCCTATCCGGAGTTGGCCTTCGGTGCGGAGACCCGATTTCACTATTTCTTGGTCCAATTCCCCGTCGGCGCCCTCGGGGCGCTCTTTGACAGCCTCTCCTTCTTCGCCACCATCTACATTGTCCGACGTGCCTTAGCCAGCTCGACCACTTTCAGCTATCTCGGACACCTCAGCATCGACCTTGTCGTAGCCGCTGCGGCGACCTGTTGGGTGTTGTTCGTCTTCTCGTTCTCGGGCTGGATCATAGGCAACTACGAAAAGAGCATGGCCGCGCAAAAGGCCGCTGTCGTCTCAACCAATGTCGCACCCGAGCCGAAGGCGGTCGATACGCTCGCCGTCAGGAACCAGATCTACCAAAAGAAACTGGTGGACGCCGTCCAAAACCCCTCAAAGCCCGAGCATATTAAGAACATCTACTTCGGATTCCTTATGGGCGTCTCGGCGATGTTTCCCACACTCACACACCTCTTTCTGTCGCTATGGTCAGTGGCGATCTTCCTCTACCGAAAATCCCTTCGGAGCCAACCCGCGCGGCTTTCTTGAATCCCAAGCCCGGGTCGTTTTCGGGACCAGAGGGAGTCCATCTTGGACGATTTTCTCAAGGTACAAATTTAGCCTAGCGGTCCTTTCGGTGTTTGAACCCTCCTTCCCAAGCATGGGTACAGCCGAGCGGCCTTGTGGCCGAACCGCCTTTCAGACAGCCATAGCCTCTCGATTGAGCGGAGGGTGCAGTAAAGAGACCCTGGATTAGCGGTAAAATGGAGCACCTTGATGGTACACTAGGACCGCAGGATGGCTAAAAGTGGTCATCTGGGAAATCCCGGTTTACTTATCGAGGCCCGAATTCTCCCTTGCGGCCGGGCAACGGATCACCCGCCCCAAACGCACAGCCTACCGGATCGGAGGGAAGCCGGCATTTTCAAACAGGTGGGGCGGGCGCCGGGCGGTTGACCCCTTGCCCGCCTGCATCTCCTGTTTTTGATGCACTACACAAGACGATGAGAGCCCACCCGCGGCGGCGGTTGATTTTTCCCTCGATGACGAGCCTGATTCGGGCGCTTCCGCCTCGGAGGACGCCACTGGAGGATTTTCGCAGATGAGTGAGAACGGCTTTACGCTTCTCGGCAAGCCCCACCCCATGGTCGACGCCCCGGAGAAAGTGCAAGGCGCGGCCGATTACGCGCCGGATCTCGTCCTTCCGGGGATGTTGATCGGCAAGCTGCTCCGCAGTCCGCACGCCCACGCCCGCATCGCCAGGCTCGAGGTCTCCCGCGCGCGGAAGATGCCAGGCGTGAAGGCGGTCCTGACCTGGGACAACATTCCGCAGATCAAGTGGGGGCACGAGAACAACGACCAGACTGCCCTGGCCTGTGGGAAGGTCCGGTTCATGGGGGAGGAGGTGGCGGCGGTCGCGGCCATAGACGAGGGGACGGCCCTCGAGGCCCTGGAGCTCATCGAAGTCGAGTATGAGCCGCTGCCTTACGTCCTCGATCAGGTCGAGGCCCTCGAGCCGGACGCGCCCCAGGTCCACGACGAGTGGCCCGGCAACCTGGCCTGGGAAACCCGCCTCGAGCGGGGGGACGTCGAAAAAGGCTGGCGGGAGGCCGCCGCTGTCTATGAGGACACCTACCGGACCCCCAACCAATCCCAGGCCTTCATGGAACCCATCGGCAGCGTGGCCGACGTGGACGCCTCGGGCAAGGTGACCGTCTGGCCGAGCTGCCAGTCGGTCTACTTCGCCCGCAGCCGAATCGCCAAGGTCCTGGGAATTCTCGAGTCCCGGGTCCGGGTGATTCAGCCCTTTGTGGGCGGCGGCTTCGGCGGCAAGCTGAACGACGACCCCAACGCCCAGCTTTGCGCCCTTCTGGCCCTCGCGGCGAACCGACCCGTCAAGCTCTGCAACACCCGGACGGAGGAGTTTCTGGGCAGCCGCCCGCGGGAGCCGGCCGTCATCACCATCAAGATGGGGGTCCGCAAGGACGGAACGATCTGCGCGAAAGAGACGGACATCATCTCGAACGCCGGCGCTTACACCGGCCGGAGTGCGAAGATTATGAACGTCACCGCCATGCGGATTGACAACGCCTACCGCATGCAGAACCTCAAGACGCGCGCCCGGCTGGCCTACACCAACCGGCTGCCCACCGGCGCGTTCCGGGGTCTCGGCAACCCCCAGATGATCTTTCCCTTCGAGTCCGCCCTGGACCATCTGGCGGAGCGGATCGGGATGGACCCGGCGGAGATCCGCCTCGTCAACGCCATCAAAACCGGCGAGACGAGCATCCACGGCTGGAAGATGAGCAGCTGCGGCCTGCTCGAATGCATCCGGTTCGTCGCCGATGGGAGCCGCATCGTTCAGAACCGGGCGCGCGGCGCGGGCGGCGGCGTCAAGCGGCGCGGCATCGGGATGGCCAACGCGATTCACGTGAGCGGAAACCGCCATTACACCAACTGGGACGGCTCGTCCGCGACGGTGAAGATGAACCAGGACGGCCGGGTCAACCTGATCATCGGCGAAGGGGACATCGGCCAGGGGGCCTCGACGGTCTTCTCCCTGATCTGCGCCGAGGAGATGGGCCTTCGGATCGCGGACATCGACGTCAGCAAACCCGACACCGACCTGACGCCCATGTGCATGGGAGCCTTTGCCAGCCGGCTGACCATGGTCGCGGGCAACGCGGTCAAGAAGGCGGCCGCCGAGGCCCGGGAGCAAATCCTGGAGGCCGCCGCGGAACAACTGGAAGCGGACCGATCGGACCTGGAAATCCGCGAGGGGATCGTCCGCGTCAAGGGAGCGCCTGAGCGGCGCCTGACCGTCGGCGAGGTGTGCAAAGACGGCATGTTCCGGCAAGGAGGCATCCCCATCTCCGTCTCCGTGGCGGTCGACAACCCCACGGAGATGGCCGACAAGAATCGCTACGGGAACGTCTCGCCCGGGTACACCTTCTGCTCCCAGGCCACCGAAGTGGAAGTGGACATCGAAACGGGGCAGGTGAAGGTCCTGGATTTTTGGGTGGCGGACGATGTCGGCAGAACCCTGAACCCTCTCACAGTCGAAGGGCAAATTCAGGGCGCCGTCATGCAGGGCATGGGGTACGCCATGTACGAGAACTGGATCCTCGAGGCCGGCCAGGTGGTGAACGGGAACTTCGCCGATTACACCCTTCCCAAGGCCGAGTGCCTGCCGGAAAAGGTGCACAGCGCCCTGATCGAGACCCACGAGCCCAATGGCCCGTACGGGGCCAAAGGGGCGTCGGAGACGGCCATCGACCCGGTGGCGGCGGCCATCGGCAACGCCATTTACGACGCCGTCGGTGTCCGGATCAAATCGTTGCCCTTCACCCCGCAGAAAGTTCTGACAGCCCTCCGCGAGAAGGCGGGGCTCACCGAAGATTCCTGAGATTCAAGGGGCAAAGCCGGAGCCGGCGGATGGAGCGGGCGCATCAGTGCCCGAGGGTTGCGGCCGCCTCTATTCGGCGTCCTGTGACTTCAAAGGGATGACCGGATCAGGGGGAAGGCAGAACTGGGCTGGTTTCGAACAACGCCAGGCACGCTTCGTAATCCTCTTCGCGGTCAATGTCCATTCTGATCGCCGGTTGATTGATTTCAACCGTGGCCAGCGCGTCCGCGTGCCTTTCGATGAGAGGACGGGCGCCGGCGTCCCCGGTCAGGGCCAGGAGCTCCTTGCGCAGCTTGGCGCTGACCAGGACCGGGTTTCCCTGCTTGCCCGCGAAGACGGGCGCGACCAGCAAGGGGTGATCGCGCCGGAAACGCTCGAGAAGGGCCGTTACGATGTCGGCGCCGATGAGGGGCTGGTCCCCGAGGAAGAAAACGAACCCTTCGGTCCAAGGAGACGATCCCCGGACGCCGGCTTTCAGGGATGTGGACTGGCCCTCGGCGTAATCGGGATTGTGGACGATCCGCACCGGAAGGTGGCGAATCGCGGCCTCGACGGCCTCGTCCTGGTGCCCGGTGACGACGATGACCTCGTCCAGGGGGGAGGCCAGCGCGTTCTCCACCGTCCAGACGAGAATGGGCTTCAGGCCCATGGGGAGAAGGAGCTTGTTCCGGCCGAGCCGGCGGGAAAGTCCCGCGGCCAGGACGATGCCACAAGGCCCTGCTAAATCGACCATCCGATTGTTTCCTTGGCTGAAACGGATTGAGTTTCTTTTTTATATGACCCCGCCCGGACGGAAGATCAACAGGCATTCCGAGCGTGGGCGTGGTGGGGTAGCCGCGGGGACGGGATGACACTGTGTTACAATTTCCCTTCGGTGAACCATTCGACAATCGGCGCAGGCCCGCTGTATGCGCTCCGAACCGGGCGGCGAGGTGACGCCGCGCCCGGACGGGGGCACTGGACTGTTCTCATGAGCGGATCGAAGAAAGACGCTTCACCACAGATCCGAGCGGAGATCATCGCCGTCGGAACCGAGATTCTCCTGGGCGACCTGGTGGATACAAACTCGGTCTACCTTGCGGAGAAGCTCAAAGGACTCGGGATCAACCTCCACCTGAAAACCGTGGTGGGAGACAACCTCAAGCGCCTGACGACCGCCGTCGCGAGCGCCCATGAGCGCGCCGAAGTCGTCATCACCTCAGGGGGGCTCGGTCCGACCGTCGATGACCTCACCCGGGAAGCCGTCGCCGCCGTCGCGGGCGTCCCCCTGGTGTACAGCCAAGAGCTGATGGAGCAGATCGAGGGCATCTTCACGAGCCGCGGGTTCACCATGAGCCCCAACAACCGCAAACAGGCCTACCTTCCCGAGGGCGCGAAACCCATCGAAAACCCCGTCGGGACGGCCCCCTGCTTCATTGTGGAAGACGACAAGGGGGTGATCATCGTCCTTCCCGGCGTACCGCGCGAATTGAAATTTCTCATGGAAACCCGCGTCCTTCCCTACTTGCAATCCAGGTTTTCCCTGGGCGATTTGATTCGCGTCCGCGTCCTCAAGAGCTGCGCCTTGGGAGAGAGCCACGTCGATCACCTCATCCACGACCTGTTCGAATCGTCGAGGAACCCGTCCATCGCGGTCCTGGCCCATCCCGGACAGGTGGACATCCGCCTCACGGCGAAGGGAAGCGGCGAAGAAGAGGTCGAGCGAATGCTGGACGAGTTGGAAGGACAGGTCCGCGAGCGGCTCGGAGCCGCCGTTTTCGGCGTCGGACGGGACTCGGTCGAGGAGACCGTCGGACGGTTGATGCGAGAAAGCGGAAAGACCCTGTCGATTCTCGAGACGATCACTGGAGGCGCGTTGGCCGCCCGTCTGACCAGCATTGCCGACGGCGCCCCCTTTTTTAAAGGAGGCTGGGTGGCGTCCTCCTCCGATGCCGTCGCCGCCCTCTTGGGGCGGGAAGGGCCCGTGGAGATCTCGGCCGCCGCGGCCGAGGAGCTCGCACACGCGGTGAGAAGGATTTCCTCCGCGGACATCGGCCTGGCGGTCTTCGGACCGATTCCGATCGGAGAGGAATTGGCGGCTTCATCGGCGGAGGCGACCCACATCATTCTCGTCACGGGAGACGAATCGGAGCCCCCGGTGAGCGCGCAACGGCATTTTGGCGGAGGCGGCCGCTTTCTCCAGGACCGGGCCACCATCATGGCCTTGGATGTCCTCCGGCGGCGCCTGTTGGGCGTGGAACAACTCGACGGATGAGAAAGAGACGGTCCGCGAATTGCATCCCTGTCCTCCGAATGACCGGTCCCTTGAACGCAAGCGAAAAGACTTGCCTCATTTGAACTGAATTGGTAGTATCCATAATGATTTCGGCTCAGTCAGCCGAGGGGTGTAGAGCGCGGCGGAATGCCGCTTTTCCATACAGGATACCACTGGGTGTATCGCATAAGCCGACTCCTCGGCTCGCCGAATAGTCTGCGCCGAAGGGAAGAGGACCGTTCCTTCAGCCTCGACATCGCGGATTTCGCGGGGATCGTTATATTTTTGATCCTGGCGATCGGGGCGGGCGAGTTCACCATGTTCTGGAATACCCGCGCCGAGCGTCCCATGACGGCAGGGCCGGCGCCTCCGGACGTGACAGCCTCCATTCGCCCCCTCCCCTTCTCCCCCGCCCCCCTCGCCGCCTCTATCCCGGCGGACCCCGCCGCTCTAGAACGCTCCAGGCCCGTCTCTCCGCCCTCCCGCTTGCCCGCCCCCCCTCTCGCGAAGACCGGAGAAACTGAAGCTTCCGGAAAGAAGAAACCGGGGCTCGATCTCCTGGCGCGGGCGAGGTCCGGCGTAGATTCTTCGTCCGAACCGGCCGTTCCGAGGTCCATTAAACAAATCATGCCTTTGAAATCCGGTCCTCCCTCGGACTCGAACCCGGTCAAAGGATCAGCGGCGCGCTTGTCGAGACCGGCGAAACATCCCGCCCGTGCGCCGAACATGGCCAAGCAGCCGAATCGCGCATCCCGCGACGTCAAAACCCCCGCCCACCAAGCGCCAAAGACAAAACCGCGAATCTCGACGCCGCGGGTGGTAAAATCGCCCGTCCCGCCGGCCCCCGCGTTGGAACAGCCAACGCCTTGGCCGGTGGAAGAAAAGCTTCCCGTCCCGGCGTCCGCGAAGCGTGAACGGCGAAAGCGGGGACCCGAGGTGGCGAGGCTTTCCATCCCGCCTGTCCCTGTCTTCCCACAGCCAACCCCCTGGCCGGAAGCTGTCAAGCGGCCCGCACACAAACCCACAAAGAAAAAGGCGACGGTCCCAAGTCCGGTGGTGGCGAGGCTTTCCGTCCCGCCTGTCCCTGTCTTCCCACAGCCAACCCCCTGGCCGGAAGCTGTCAAGCGGCCCGCACACAAACCCACAAAGAAAAAGGCGACGGTCCCAAGTCCGGTGGTGGCGAGGCTTTCCGTCCCGCCTGTCCCTGTCTTCCCACAGCCAACCCCCTGGCTGGAAGCTGTCAAGCGGCCCGCACCTGTGTACGCCAAGAGTGTACGCTGGGAGCGTGAGCCTGTGGCGGCCAAGTTACGGGCCACGGCGCTTCGCGGGGGTGAACCCTCTCGAGCCCGAGCGAACGGGAATACCCCCGTCATTCGGAAAATGAGACAAAGCGTCTCGCGCATGACGATACCCCGTAAGACTCCAGCGTCCGTACGCCTGCGAGATCGCGGGTCGCCTTCCCTATCGAGACCCGACGCCGTGCGGCCCATAAGTGCGCCTCGGCGTGGGCTCATCAACGGATTTCAATCGACGATCCCTTCGTCCGCGGAGGCCCGCCTCCTGGCGCGGAATGTCTGGGAAACGTTTAACGTCAGACATATCCGAATCGGGGATAAAGTCATCCAGTGGGATCCCAAACGGGATACATTGAAGATTAAGCCCGCATCCGAGAGTGCGAAGCGCCGTCGCGGGAGACGGGATATCAAGCGGTCCCGCAATAAGCGGGGTCGTCTCCGGAGACCGGACCGCACCATGGCTATTTTGAAGGGAGAGATCCGGGGCTCTCTTTACCCGTCGGTTGTTCGGGCCGGTGGCAACGGCGCCTTGGCACTCGCCCTGGCCAAAGTCTTTAGCTGGAAGGTAGATTTCAGCTCCGACCTCCAGCCGGGGAATGTGTTTTCCATCGCCGCTGAACAGTGGATTTCGGCTTCCAACGGGCAACGGCGCTGGGGCCGGGTTTTCGCGGCGAAATTGGAAACCGGCCGCAAAGTCCATCGGGCCATCGGATTTCCAGGTGAAAACGGCCGACTTCGGTATTACGATCAAGAGGGCAAGCCCCTGCACAACTTCTTTCGAATGCCGGTGAATTACACCCGAATCTCGTCAGGGTATTCCCGTCGGAGATTCCACCCCGTCCTGAAGATTCACCGGCCGCACAGGGGGATCGACTATGCGGCGCCTTACGGGGCGCCGGTGCGCGCGGCGGCGGACGGCGTGGTCGTTACGGCGCGGTGGGCCGGTCAGGGTGGGAAGACGATTGAGCTCAGACACCAGGGAAAACTCATCACGCGCTATCACCATCTTTCCCGGTACGCCAGAGGGGTCCGACGCGGCAAGCGGGTCCGGCGCGGAGATGTCATCGGCTACGTAGGCACCACGGGTCTGTCCACCGGGCCGCACCTGGATTTCCGGGTCCGGCGCGACGGAAAACCCTTGAATCCGCTTCGGTTGAGTCGGATCTCGGGGTCTCCCATCTCCATCTCGGACCGGAAGCGTTTCTTGCGGGTCTGGAATCTCCTGTTCGCCCAGCTGGACGAGAGGATTCGGAAGGCCGATTCCCAGCCCGGGGCCGATCTCGTCGCCGCCCAGTCCGTAGGACGGTGAAACCAATCGTCCTCCCCCATCGGGGGATTTCTCCACGCATTCCACCCTCTGTCTTCTTGGCTCCTGGAGCAGTGATCATAGGGGATGTCGAGATCGGCGAAAACGCCGGGATCTGGTTTCACGCCGTCATCCGCGGGGACGTTTCTCTGGTCTCGATTGGAGAAAACACCAACATCCAGGACGGGTGCGTCCTTCACGGCCAGAATCGGCAACATGACGTCCGGGTGGGCCGCGACGTGACCGTGGGCCATCAGGCCACCATCCACGGGTCCGTTGTGGAGGACGAGGTGCTGATCGGCATGGGCGCGCGGGTCCTGAATGGGTGCGTGGTCGGAGCCGGTTCCATCGTCGCAGCGGGCGCTGTTCTCAGGGAGGGAACCCAGGTCCCTGCGAAGAGCCTGATTGCGGGCGTGCCCGCCCAGGTCCGCCGGGAGGTCAAGGCGGAAGAATTGGAGATGATCCGGAAATCCGCGCGTCAATACGTCGAATACGCGCGGACGCACCGTGAGCAATCTTGAAAAGGATTGAACCTTCCGGGTTCTATTCTTTCAACCCGATTTCCCGCTCTCAAGAATTCACCTCTGCGCTCTGATTTGACCGGGTGAAGATCCCCCCGGCTTTTCGGGCCATTCTCGGGGAGGCTCCGTCATGAGAACCATCGCCCAGTTGTTCGGCAAGTCGCCGTTCGGCCCCCTTCATGAGCACATCAAGAAGACGAAGGCGTGCATCGACCTCGTTCCCCCGCTGTTTGACGCCGTGTTCCAGGAGAACGCCGAGGAGATTCAACGGATCACCGACCGCGTGTCCAAGCTGGAGCACCAAGCCGACATCATCAAGAACGAGATCCGGGACCACCTGCCCCGCTCCCTGTTCATGCCGGTGAGCCGGAGCGACTTTTTCTCGGTCCTTTCACAGATGGACTCCATTCCCGACTCGGTCGAGGACCTCTGCGTCATACTGACCCTGCGGAAGATGATCGTTCCGGAGGAGCTTGCGCAGGACCTGCGGGATTTCCTCGGGAAAAGCTTGACTGTCTTCCACCGGACCTACGAAGTCGTCGAAGAGGTGGAGCGCCTGCTCGGCTCGGCCTTTGGCGGCCCGGACGCCGATCGGCTCTTCGAGCGCATCAATGATATCGGGATGCTGGAATGGGAGACCGACAAGGCCCAGTTCGTTTTAGTGAAGCACATGTACAACATTGAAGACCGGATGGACCCGGTGTCCATCTTCCAGTGGTCCAAGATCTTCCAGAAGATCGGGGACGTGGCAAACTTTTCCGAGAAAACCGCGGACCGCCTTCGGGCGCTCCTGTCGAAAGGTTAATCACCGAGCGAGGGGCAACCGGTAACGTGGAATATTCCTTCTTTCTCCTGCCGGCGGCGGTGCTGGTGGGCGTCTACATGGCGTGGAACATCGGCGCCAACGATGTGGCCAACGCCATGGGCACGTCAGTGGGCACCGGGGCGATCACCCTGCGCCAGGCCGTTATTATCGCCGCCATCTTCGAGTTTGCCGGGGCGTTCTTCGTCGGTTCCAGCGTGACCAACACCATCCGCAAGGGAATCCTGGACCCCGGGCCGTTCATCCAGGACCCGGAAGCGCTGGTCCGGGGCATGTTCGCGGCCCTGGTCGGTGCGGCCGTCTGGCTTCACATCGCGACCCATTTCGGGCTGCCGGTCTCAACGACCCACTCCATCATCGGGGCGATCATCGGCTTTGGAATCCTGAACGCGGGTTTCGGGGCGATCGACTACGGCGTTCTGGGAAGCGTCGTGGGAAGCTGGTTTCTCTCCCCCGTCATGGGGGGGCTGGTCGCGTTCGGCATGTTTACGTACATCCGCCGAACCATCCTCACGGATCAGGACCCCCGACGCTCCGTTCAACGGAAAGGCCCTTACCTGATGGGGCTGGTTTTCGCGGTTCTCGCCCTGTCCATCATCTATAAAGGCCTGAAAAATCTGAAGCTGGACTTGCCCGTCTGGGAGGCGATAGGCATCTCCCTGCTTTCCGGGGCGGTTCTGGGCGCACTGGGAAGTTGGATCATCCGGAAATTCCTCGTGCGAGACGCGGAGGGCGTTGATTACGCGGAAAGGGTCTTCCGGTGGCTTCAGATTGTGACGGCGGCCTACGTAGCCTTCGCCCACGGGGCCAACGACGTCGCAAACGCCATCGGTCCGCTGGCCGTTGTTGTGGCCGGAATCCAGGGCGCCATTGTTTCTCTGAAAGTCCCTGTCCCGTTGTGGTTGCTTGGGCTGGGAGGGATGGGGATTGTCGTTGGGGTCGCCACCTACGGCAAACGCGTGATCGCGACCATCGGGAAGAAAATTACGGACATGACCCCCTCCAGCGGGTTCTCGGCGGAATTCGGGGCGGCCACGACCGTCCTGCTCTTCTCCAAGCTCGGCATGCCGATTTCCACGACCCACACGCTCGTCGGGTCGGTGATCGGCGTGGGACTGGCCCGGGGAATCTCCGCCTTGAACCTGGGAATGATCTGGACCATCCTGAAATCGTGGGTCGCCACCATTCCCATCGCGGCCAGCATCACCATTTTGATCGATCTCCTCCTCCAGTGGGTTTTCTAACGAGGGTTCTGTGTCCAGGCGCGCGGCGGTCATCGACCTGGGAAGTATGGCGGTCCGCCTTCACATCGCCGAGCCCCGCCCGGAAACGGCGCGGGAGGTGCGAGAGGGGGACGCCGAGTCCCCGACGGGAGCCCCGCCCGTCCCTTTTCGGTCGCTTCATGAGGCGCGCCGGATTTCACGACTCGCGGAAAACTTGGCGCCGGGGCAAGACCTCGCGCCGGACGGACAAGAGCGGACGCTTCAAATCCTGGAGGAATTCCGCTCCGCCATCGAGCGGTTCGACGTAGCGCCTGAATGGACCCGAATCGTCGCCACCGAGGCGATGCGCGGGGCCCGGAACGGACCCGCCTTCGCGCGGCGAATCCAGGTGGAAACGGGCCTGCCCACACGGATCCTGTCGACCGAGGAAGAGGCGCGATGGACAGCGAAGGGGACGCTCCTCACGGTGCGCGACCCGGACGGCCCCACCCTCATCGCGGACCCCGGCGGCGGGAGCCTGGAGCTCATCTGGGTCGGGAAACCCAGGAAGGACGCGGGAGAGCCTCCGCTTCGACACGCCGGCGAGCGCCTGGGGGTGTTGGACCTCCTGCGTCGCTTCCCGTTGGGAGCACCCGCGGACCCGGAAACACTCAGGAAACTGGAAGCCGAGGTGGAGCGGGTCCTCAATCGGATGTTCGATGCCATACGGCCGTTCAAAGGGGGTGTGGCCTCGGTTCTCATCACGGGCGGGACAGCCCTGAACCTCGCGGCGATCCGGCGACAAATGGCACCCGAACGAGCGCCGGCTTTTTTTCAGACTTCTGTTTCCCGTGAGGATTTGGAGACGATCTACCGCCGGCTTGCCGGCGCCGACCCGGAAGCGCGATCGAAAGAGGCATTTTTGGAGCGGGGGCGAGAGGATGTCATCGTCCCGGGGCTTGCAATCCTGAGAAGCCTGATTCAGGTGACCGGGCTCGAAACCTTGACCGTGACGCACATGGGCCTTCGGGAGGGAATCCTGGACGTCCTGCTTCGCGGGCAGCCGGTTCATGGGGAGGCGAGATAAATGCAAGGGGGGAAATTCATGTAACCCATTGATAATTAATCTGATGAACTTTCGATCATCGCTTCTTTCCGGCTGAGGATTCTCCCTTGACAAAGGCGGGCGCGGATTCTTATATACGGGTGTTTGTTTGGCCGGACAGGAGAAAAGCGTTAAGCTTGTGTTGACGGGGCCTCTCGGGATTACGGAGGAGATGGGAGGCATGGCCGAAGCGCAATGGACCGTCAATCTTGACGATATCCCCGAAGAAGGCCATGATCTAGGTCTTTCTGGGCTTCCTTCTTTTTTCGAATTCGACCCAGAGGAGGGCGCTTGGCGGGGACCCGTCGAATGGACCGGAACCCTTCAACGGTTCGACGCGGATGTGCTCTGCCGGGGAACGGCGAAGGCCGAGGTGTCATTTCCATGCTCCCGGTGCCTTCGAAAGGTCGGCGTCGATCTCTCGGTGGACACCGTGTTCACATTCGTTCCGGAGCAATCCGCTGAAACTGACGAGGGGGAGGTGGTGGAAATCGCCTCCGATGAGCCCGACATGTACTTTTACCGGGGCGGGCGGTTGGACTTGCGGGGCGCCGTCCGGGATCACCTGTTGATGGCCGCTCCGCTCCAACCCCTTTGCCGGACCGATTGTCAAGGTCTATGCCCGGAATGCGGGGCCAACCTGAACGAAGGGTCGTGTGGATGTGTTCAGGAGTCTGCCGACCCCCGCTGGGAGGCCCTGGCCCGTCTGAAGGGTGCGTTTCCATCGAAAGAGAGTTAAGCCATGCCGCTTCCCAAGCGAAAACACTCCGGCTCCCGGCGGGATAAGCGCCGTCATCAGAACAAGGTTCCGGGTCCGGCCTCTTCTCGCTGTCCGCAGTGCAACGAAGTCAAGCTCCCTCACCGCGTCTGTCCGCATTGCGGTTACTATAAGGGTAGCGAAGTGTTCTCTCCCAAGGAAGCCTGAGGGACGGAGAACCGAAGATGAAGATCGCCGTGGATGCCATGGGGGGGGATAACGCCCCTTCGGCGGTGATTGAAGGGGCCGTCCTCGCCTGCCGGGAATTCGGCGTCGATATCCTCCTGGTCGGCCAAGAGGACCTGATTCGTCCGGCGCTCCAGAGTCTGGAGGCGAAATCGCTTCCCATCACCGTTCGTCACGCTACGCAAGTGGTGGAGATGGACGACTCGCCGATCGAGACCCTGAAAAAAAAGCCCGATTCTTCCATGCGCCGCGCCATCGAAGCCTTGAAAGAGGGCGAGGCCGACGCCATCGTCAGCGCGGGCAACACCGGGGCGCTCCTGGCCACCAGTTCCGTGGTTCTCCGGACCATCAAGGGGGTCGACCGGGCGGCCATCAGCGCGTTGATCCCCAATGCAAAGGGTTTTTGCATTATGATGGACGTCGGCGCCAACGTGGATTGCAAACCCCAGCACCTCTTTCAGTTCGGCATCATGGGTCACGCCTTCGGCAAGACCGTTCTTCAAATCGAAAATCCGACCGTCGGTCTGCTCAGCGTCGGCACCGAGAAGTCCAAGGGGAACAAGGTCACCAAGCTGGCCTTCGAAATGATGGAGAACAGCACGCTCAACTTCCTGGGCAACGTCGAAGGGACCGACGTCTTTCGCGGAGCGGCCGACGTGGTGGTGTGCGATGGGTTCGCGGGAAACGTGGCGTTGAAGATCACCGAGGGCGTGACCGAGGTCTTCACCGAGGCCTTCCGCAAGGAAAAATCCGGGTCGATTCGGAGCAGGCTCGGCATGTTTCTCGTCCAGAACGGTCTGCGCTCCCTGTATCGCCGGATGGATTACACCGAGTACGGGGGAGCGCCCCTGTTGGGAATCAACGGGGTGTGCATAAAAGCCCACGGCACATCGAACGCCAAGGCCATCAAGAACGCCATCGGCGCCGCTCGGGACGCCCACCGGGGAGACTTGGTCGACCGCATCCGGGACGAACTGGCTCGGAATGCGGAAGCCGAGAGCGGCGAGGGCGTGGGGCACCGAATTTGGAAGCAGTTGCGAGAGAGCATTCACCTTTCCGATGATTCAGAGGAGACCTGATTCTCACCTCGCTCCACCCGCGCGGCCGAGTCCTACCGCCGACCCAAATCCGGGAAGAAAGGAATGCCCTTTGAAATCCGCCATGATCATCGGCACGGGTGCCTATGTGCCCGACGAAGTGATCACCAACGATTATCTTGAAGGTCTCGTCGACACCTCCGATGAATGGATCAAGACGCGGACGGGCATTTCCGAAAGGCGGAGAGCGGCGTCCGATGCGGCTGTCTCGGACCTGGCCCTTCCGGCATCCATGCAGGCGCTGGAAGCCGCGAATGTCGCGCCCGAGGAGTTGGATCTGATTGTTGTCGCCACCATCACCCCCGACACCTATTGCCCATCCGCCGCCTGCTGGCTCCAAAGCCGCCTCGGCGCAAAGCGGGCCTTCGCATTCGACGTGAACGCGGCGTGCTCGGGTTTTGTTTACGGTCTGAGCGTCGCCGACCAGTTCATCCGGAGCGGGTCGGTCCAGCGGGCGCTGTTCGTGGGGGCCGAGATCATGACGCGCGTCATCAACTGGAAGGACCGCGCCACCTGCGTCCTTTGGGGAGACGGAGCGGGGGCGGTGGTGCTGGCTCCCTCGGAGAACGGCCGGGGCATTCTGTCCAGCCACTTATACTCCGACGGCAGCAACGGCGAGACGCTGACGGTGGCGGGCGGGGGGTCCAGGGTCACTCCCATCAACCGGGAGACCGTCGATCAGGATCTGCACACCCTAAAGATGAACGGCCAGGATACGTTCAAGTTCGCGGTCCGGGCCTTCACCGAAGTCTGTGCGGAAGCGCTCCAGCACAACCAACTGACGGCCGAGGAAATCGACCTGTTCATCCCTCACCAAGCCAACATCCGGATTATCGACGCGGCGGTCAAACGCCTGCACCTTTCGAAGGAGCAGGTGATGGTGACCCTCCACAAGTACGGGAACACCTCCTCGGCGAGCATCCCCGTCGCCTTGGATGAGGCTGTCCGGGAAGGCCGCATCCACCCGGGCGACACCTTGCTGTTGGCCGCCTTCGGCGGCGGCTTGACGTGGGGCGCCACGGTGCTCATCCTGTAGGACAATGGACGACCTGCACAAAGACCCAATGACCCCATAATCCCCGATTTCACGCGCAAGAGGCAATCCATGACGACGAATGGCGTTGCTTTTCTGTTTCCGGGCCAGGGTTCCCAAAAGGTGGGCATGGGGAAGGCGCTCTGTGAGCGTTTCCCGCGGGCCCGTGAAATTTTCGAGCAGGCCAATGACGCCTTGGACATGGATTTGAAGCGCCTTTGCTTCGAAGGGCCCGAGGAGGAGCTGCGCCTCACGGTCAACACCCAGCCGGCCCTCCTCGTGCACAGCTATGCGGCCTTCAGCGTGTTGGCCGATCAAGGGGTGGCCGCCACGATGGCCTTGGGCCACAGCCTCGGGGAATATTCCGCCTTGCTTGCCGCGGGGGCCATGAAGTTTCCGGTCGCCCTGGACCTCGTCCGTAAGCGCGGCACCTACATGAGCGAAGCCGTCCCCCCCGGGGAGGGGGCGATGGCGGCCATTATGGGCTTGGAGCCGCGGGAGGTGGACCGTTTGTGCGGAGAGGACAGGGAAGAGGTGGTCGCGGCCAATTACAATTCTTCAACCCAGGTCGTCATCTCCGGGTTGCGCCGAGCGGTGGAGCGGGTGGCGAAAGCCTCCAAAGAGACGGGCGCCCGCTACGTCCGGTTTCTCCAGGTCAGCGCCCCCTTTCATTGCGCCCTGTTGCGGGAGGCGGAGGATCGCCTGGCCCTGGACCTGGACGCGGTGGACTTCGACGACCTGAAGTTTCCGGTAATCGACAACGCATCCGCTACGCTGAACCGGTCGCCGATGGAGGCCAAAGAGGCGCTCAGGCGGCAGGTGACCTTCCCGGTCCGTTGGGAGGAAAGCGTCCGGAAGGCGGCCGAGTCGGGCGTGGACACCTTTATCGAGATTGGGCCCGGCAAGGTGCTGTCGGGACTGGTTTCCAGGATCGTCGAGGGCGCCAAGACTTTCCAGGTCGGGGATCCGCCGAGTCTGGAGCGGACGCTGGGGGCTCTCGCTTGATCCCCCAGAAGACGGAAGGTAAGCTCCCGATCCGCCTTTGAGGGTTTTCCGAATGTCTCGGGCCTCCGCCCGGATCGGGCGGCGATCTGCGGAGAAGACGTCTTGTCCCTCAAAGGACAGCGCGCCCTCGTCACAGGGGGACTGAGAGGCATCGGACGGTCCATCGCCGAAACCTTGGCGGCGGATGGCGCGGACGTGGCCTTTACGTTTCACACCTCCCAGGGAGCCGAAGAATGGGCCGCCCATTTGGGATCGATCGGAGGCCGGTCTCTGTCCGTTCCCATGGACGTGGCCGATCCCGAGGCTGTTGAAGAAGGCGTGAAACGGGTTCTCGATGAATGGGGCGGAGTCGAAATCCTGGTCAACAACGCCGGGATCACCCGGGACGGCCTGTTTGTCCGGATGAAGGACGAGGATTGGGACGTGGTCCAGAACACCAACCTGGGCGGCACGTTTCGGGTGACGCGCGCAGCGACCCGGGCAATGATGAAGCAGAGATACGGCAGAATTATAAACATCACCTCCGTGGTGGGGGAGATGGGAAACGCCGGTCAGACCAATTACGCGGCGTCCAAGGCCGCGCAAATTGGATTCACGAAGTCCCTGGCGCGCGAGCTGGCCTCACGGAACATTACGGTGAATGCGGTGGCGCCGGGGTTTGTGGAAACCGACATGACGGCGGCGCTCTCGGCCGAGCTTCGGGAGGGGTTGTTGCGCGCAATCCCTCTGGGCCGGATCGGCCGCCCGGAGGAAGTGGCCCGCTGCGTTCGATTCCTTGCTGACCCCAATATGGGGTATATTACGGGTCAAGTCATTCACGTGAACGGGGGGCTCTACATGTAGCCTCCCGCTTCTCTGAAGCGGTCAGGTCAGCGTAGAGGAGGTTGGGGTGTGGCGTTACCGGAAGAGACCGTCGGGAAAATCAAAGCGTTGATCGCTGAGCAGTTGGGCGTCGACATCGAAAAGGTGACGAACGAGGCCTCTTTCATCGAGGATCTGGGCGCCGATTCGTTGGACACCGTGGAGCTCGTGATGGCGTTGGAAGAGGAATACGGCGTGGACATCCCGGACGAGGATGTCGAGAAGGTCACGACCGTGAAGGATATGCTCGCTTACGTTGATGAACACAGGATCGAGATCAAGTAAACTCCGATGTTTGATGTGCGGTTCAGAACCTCGTGAATGAAGCGAAAAACTCAATCAAGCGGTTCCAGTGCGAGGACGGGCGGTTGCCGGAGGCCCCCCCCGAAAACATAAGAGCCAATCCGGGGATTCAGTGCTTTTCCAGCCGAACGGGAAAGGACGGGGACGGGCCGGAAGAGCGCGTGCTCGTATATTCCGCCGCGGGTCCGTCCGGCATCGGGCTTGCGGGATCGCCCTTCGGGCGGACAGGGTCTTTCGGGACGAACGCCGCATAAGGGACAGCGGGTAGAAAGATGAAAAACGGACACAGAGTCGCCATTACAGGAATGGGCGTGGTCACGCCGATTGGCAACAACGTGGAAACGACTTGGTCGGCATTGGTCGCGGGAAAATCGGGGATTGGCCCGATCACCTATTTCGACAGTTCTGAGTACAGTTGCCACGTGGCGGGGGAAGTCCGCGATTTCAATGCCGAAAATTTCATGGAAAAGAAAGAGATCAAGCGGGTGGACCAGTTCATCCATTTCGCCATGGCGGCCACACAGGAAGCGCTGGAGGATTCGGGCCTGAGGATCGATGATTCCAACGGCGATGACGTCGGGGTTATGGTCGGGGCGGGCCTGGGCGGTCTGCCGATGCTGGAAAAGATTCATACCGTCCTGCAAGAGAGAGGTCCCAGCCGGATCACCCCGTTCTTCATCCCGGGCCTCATCGCCAACATGTCCTCGGGCATGATCTCCATGCGGCATAACGCCCGGGGTCCGAACGCTTGTATCTGCACGGCCTGCGCCACCGGCAATCACTGCATCGGTGACGCCGCCCGGCTGATCGAGCGCGGAGACGCCGTGGCGATGATCACGGGCAGCAGCGAATCGGTGATCTCCCCGCTGGGCGTGGGGGGATTTGCGGCCATGCGCGCCCTCTCGACGCACAATGAACCGGCCGAAAAAGCCTCCCGCCCCTTTGACGCTTCCCGCAGCGGTTTCGTCATCGGCGAGGGGGCCGGCGTCGTCATCCTGGAAGAATTGGAATACGCCAAGAAGCGAGGCGCCCGCATTTACGGGGAGGTGGTGGGTTACGGCATGAGCGGGGACGCCCACCACATGACCCAGCCGGACCCCAGCGGGGACGGCGCCGCCCGGTGCATGCGGCGGTCGCTCAAGGACGCCGGGCTTACACCGGAAGATATCGGGTACATCAACGCCCACGGCACGGGGACCCCTCAAGGGGATGTCAATGAAACCAACGCCATCAAAAACGTGTTTGGCGAGTTCGCCTATAAAATTCCGGTGGGGTCCACCAAATCCATGACGGGTCATCTGTTGGGCGGCGCCGGCGGCGTTGAGACAATCTTCTCCCTCCTCGCCATGGACCGGGGCGTGATCCCGCCCACGATCAACCTGGAAGACCCCGACCCGGCGTGCGACCTGAATTATGTGCCGAACGAGGCGCGGGAAACCAACGCGAAATTCGCTCTGACCAACTCCTTCGGATTTGGCGGAACCAACGCATCCATTGTCATTCAGCGCGGCCTCAATGGCGGATGATTCGGAACTTTCCCCGGAACGGAACGAACAGCTTTCCGTATTTCAGCGGCGCCTGGGGTATGAGTTCCGCGACATCGACCTCTTGGAAGCCTCTCTGACGCACCGTTCCTACGCCAACGAAAAACGACGGAAACGGCCGCACAACGAACGGCTGGAGTTTCTCGGCGACGCCGTTCTAGGGCTTGTCCTCAGCGAACAATATTTCGTGGAGCTCCCGAGCGCCAACGAGGGGGAGTTGTCGAAGATCCGCTCCCGCCTTGTGAGCGCCAGCCACCTGGCAAAGATGGCCCGAGTCCTTGAATTGGGGGCCTATCTGCGTCTGGGCAAAGGGGAGACCGCGACTGGCGGACGCCACAAAGCCTCCCTGCTCGCCAACGCCTTGGAGGCTTTAACAGGGGCCATCTTTCTCGACGGCGGATACGCGGGCGCGACCGGCTTCATCCAGAAACTGTTCGACCGCGAAATGGACCCTCACCTGGACTTCAAGAGTCAATTTCAGGAATTCGTCCAGCAATCCAGGAAATCAATCCCGGTTTACAAAGTCATGCGCGAAGACGGGCCTGAGCACGAAAAGGTATTTGAAATCGCGGTGGAGATTCAGGGCGAGACGGTGGCAACCGGCATCGGGACGAGCAAGAAGAGCGCCGAGCAGCAAGCCGCCAAGAACGGACTGGAGATCCTCCAGCGATAGTGGGGCCGACGGCCCCAAAGGGGCGGGGCCCCCCGAGGGGCGGCCGCCCCTGAGGTCCATCGGTTTTCAGGGCTGTCCGTCCGACTTCCTCCTAAGAAATTGCTCCGATGGTCAAGGATGCATCAAGGCCCGGGTTTTTCCCGGCCCGCCCCCTTGCCCAAGGCTGTGTCTCGCCGGGCCTCAACGAAGGATGATCCGTCGCGATATCACCAAACCTCTAGATGTAGTGGAAAAACCCAGATCAATCCACAAATTGTTGTATTAACGCTTTTCATCCGGGCCTCACACGGATACAATGGTCTCGATGTGAGTTGAGGATTTTTGGTCAGGGGGTTTCATGCGCATCGAGCGGATCGAGCTTCAGGGATTCAAGTCCTTCATCGAACGGACCCGGTTGGAGTTCGGCTCGGGCGTGGCGGGCATTGTCGGCCCCAATGGGTGCGGCAAGAGCAACGTCGTGGACGCCATCCGCTGGGTGCTGGGGGAGCAGCAGCCGAAGACCCTCCGCGGAAAGCGGAT
Source organism: uncultured bacterium (assembly GCA_964423875.1). GTDB lineage: Bacteria > UBA8248 > UBA8248 > JACPRG01 > CAYRGS01. The sequence goes on along the minus strand of CAYRGS010000012.1, from coordinate 6,304 downwards.
GGAAGACATGATCTTCAACGGCAGCGATGGCCGGCGTCCGGCCGCGATGGCCGAGGTCACGATGACGCTGTCGGACATCTCAAGCCGCCTGTCAGCCCAATGGGCGGTCGAGGACACCGTCCGGGTGACCCGAAGGCTCTACCGCTCCGGCGACAGCGAATACCTCATCAATCAGAAACCCACCCGCCTCCGCGACGTCGTGGACCTCTTCCTGGACACCGGGCTCAACACGCATTCCTTTTCCATCATCGAGCAGGGGCGGATCGAGGCCCTCTTGACGGCCCGGGTGGAGGACCGCCGGGAGGTCATCGAAGAAGCGGCCGGGATTATGAAGTACAAGACCCGGCGAAACGAGGCCCTCCGCAAGCTCCAGGCGGCCAAGGACAACCTGGACCGCATCAACGACATCGTCGGAGAAGTGGAGCGTCAAACCCGCTCGCTGGAACGCCAGGCCAAGCGAGCCTCCCAGCACAAGGAAATCCAGGACCGGCTCCGGGAGGTGGACGGCCGGCTCCTGCGCGCCGACTACGCGGCCCTGGATCAGCAAATCGCCCCGAAGCAAAAGGCCTACGACGAGCGAAAGCGCGAGGAGGCCGAGCTGCGCGCCGAATGGTCCGCCGCGGACGCGGCCGCCGAAGAGCGCCGCCACCAGATGGCCCTCCGCGAGGAGACCCTGGGCCACCTGCTCACGCAGATCCGGGACGGGGACGCGGAGGCCCACCGGCTCGAGACGCGGATCGAGCTTTACCTGGAGCAGCGGGAAGCCCTGGAAGCCGCCGCCAAGACACGCAAGGAGGAGGGGAACGCCCTCCAGGCCGAGCTCACTGCCGCCTCCGAATCCCTTGAGCACGCCCGGGGAGAGGCGAAGCGGCAAGACCGCGCCATGCGGGAGGCGGAACAGGAGTTATCGCGCCGCCAGAGCGGATTGCAGGAGACCCGGAGCGAGCAGACCGCCCGTGAGGAATCGATAGAGGCGGAAAAATCCCGGGTGCACGAGTTGGCCGGCCGGTTCACCCGCACGGAAGTCCAGATCCAACTGTTCCAGGATCAACTGAGCTCGCTGGACCGGCGCAAGGCGCAAGTGGACGCGGAGCGCGCGCGCGACCAGCAGAGACGAAAAGAAACGCAGTCCCGTCTGGAGGCGGCGGAACGCCGCTCGGAAGGGGCGTCCGCCGCGCTCGAAGACGTGCGCGCCCGGGAAGCGGCGCTTCGCGGGGAGCTGGAAGAAAAGACCGCCGACCTCGCCCGGGCGCAGGAGGCCATGTATCGGCTGAAAGAAGGTCTCGCCTCCCAGTCCTCTTCGTTGACCGCCCTCGAGGGGTTGGCGCGGTCCATGGACGGCTCCGGGTGGAAGGGGTGGCCGGGTGAAATCCTCTCCCCCCTGGCCGACCTTCTGGAGGTTCAGCCGGGTTACGAGATCGCGATCGAAGCGGTCCTGGGCGAACGACTCCAGGGGGCCGTCGTCGAAGGACCGTCCGAGGTGAAAGACGCCGTCGAGCACCTCCGCAAGTCCGGCGCGGGCCGGGGCGCCCTGATACCGAAGGATCTCCGGGTTCGTCCGGCAGGCGGGTCATCCCCCCCGGTTTATTACGAAGGGTATTGCCCGCCGTTCGCCGCCCCGCCGGTCAAAGGCTCCGGAATCTTGGGGAATGCGGCCGACTTCGTCCGGGCGCCGGCCGAGTTCGCTTCCCTCGTCCGGAGGTTGCTGGACGGCGTTCGGGTGGTCCGGGATTTCGACGCGGCGATCTCCCTGTGGAAACGGGGCGGGGAGGTCGGCGTGCTGGCGACCCGGGCGGGCGAGGTCCTGCACCCCTCGGGAATCACGTCGGCCGGAACGCTGGGCGCCGGTCCCCTTCAGCGCCGCAAGGAAATTGAGGGCCTGAAGACCGAGACCGCCCGTCTGCGGGAAGAAATCGACCGTGCGGAGGCGGCCCGGGAGGAGGAGAAAGAACACCGGGCGGGTCTCGCCAGGATGTTGGAGGATTGCCTCCGGGCGGCCCGGGAAGCGGAATCCGATCTGGCGGAGATCCGCCGGGAGATGGAGGGCCTGGCCGCGGGCGTTTCCCGCATTAGCGAGGGCCTGGAAGCGTCACACCAAGAGCTGGAGCGGATGGCGGAGGAAGGGGACGCCTTGGGCGCGAGCATGCGCCGGACGCGGGAAGACCTCGATCAAATCGGCAAAGAGTGCACGAAAGCGGAGGCGTGCGTCCGCGACGGTGCGAGCGCCCTGGCGGAGGGGCGCGAAAAAGTCGAGCAAGCAGCCGAATCGGTGGCTTCGCAGCGCGTCGCGCTGGCTGAAGTGCGGGCGCGCGCAGACAACCGGACAGTCGAAGTTCAACGGTTCGAAGAGCGCCGCCGCGAGATTCGCGGACGGATGGATCGGTTGGGGGAAAACGCCGAATCCGATCGCGCCCGGCTGGAGGCGTTGGGGCAGTCGGACCTTCAGGCCCGCGAGCGGATCCGGGAGATCCACAACCACCGGGAGGCCTGGGGGGCCGAGGCGAAGGACCTCGAGGAGGCGATTGCCGCCGACCAGGCTTTCCTGCGGGAAACCCAGGAGCGCGCCCGCGGCCTCCAGGACCGGACCGCCGCCCTGCAGGAAGAGTTGGAGGCGATTTCGGAGGGCCTGTCGCAGCTCAAGGTGGAACGGGACCTGCTCTGCCAGCGCGCCCAGATTTCTTACGGCGTCGACCTGGCCGCCGTCACCATCAGCGCGGAGGAGGCTGATCTGCCGGACGAGGAGCGGGAATCCCTGCGCGAAGAGGCGACTTCCCTGCAAGACCGCTTGAGACGAATGGGTGACGTGAACATGGGCGCCCTGAGCGAGTTTGAGCAGCTCAACGAGCGCTATCAGTTCCTCAAAGGCCAACAGGAGGACCTGGTCTCGTCGATTCAGACCCTCCACGACACTATCGACCGGATCAACCGGACCACCCGGCAGCGCTTCAAGACCGCCTTCGACGCGATCAGCGAGACCTTCTCGGAGGTCTTTCGGCGGCTGTTCGGCGGGGGCCGGGCCGCCCTTGTCCTCTCGGACGAGAGCAACCTGCTGGAGACAGGGGTGGACATCATGGTCCAGCCCCCCGGAAAGAAGCTGGGGAACATCCTTCTGCTCTCGGCGGGCGAAAAGGCCCTTACGGCCATTGCCCTGCTCTTCGCCATCTTCCGCTATCACCCGAGCCCGTTCTGCCTCCTGGATGAGGTGGACGCCACGCTGGACGACCACAACGTCGCCCGTTTCATCGATATCCTTCGCGAACTCTCCCCGAAGACCCAGTTCATCGTCATCACCCACAACAAACGGACCATGTCCTTCGCGGACGTCCTCTACGGCGTGACCATGCTCGAGAAGGGCGTCTCCGGGGTGGTGTCGGTGGACCTGAATCGGATGGGTCCCCCGAGGGACGACGGCGCGCCCGGCGCCGAGAGCGACGCCTCGCGTCACGCGCCCCCCGCGGCGGAAACGGACGCGGACCCTTCGACCGAAGACCGGTGGGCCGATGTCGAACCTATCGAGGAACCCGAAGGAAACGGCCGGCCCGGCCCGCCGGCGCTTGAGAAGGTTTCATCCATCAAGTCGGACAAGATCAACGGCGCCCCGGCGTCCGGCGCCGGTCCGGATGAATCCGAAATGGGGCTGTCCGAGAAGCTTCCGGCGGAATCTCCGCTCCCTTCGGGCGGGTGATTCGTTTCCGCCGGCCAAAGCCCCCCCGACCGACTCAACCCCATTGATCCGGCGCATGAACACACCCGAGCGGGAGAAGTTTGCGCGGTGAGCGGTGAATCACAAAAACCGGGTTTGCTCCGTCTATTCCGGAAGGGGCTGGCCAAAACCCGCGAGACCTTTCTGGGCTCCCTGGCGCGGGTCGCGGCGGGCCGGGGGCGCGTCGATCCGGAGTTGTTGGAAAATCTGGAGGAAACCCTGATTGGGGCGGACCTGGGCGTCTCACTGACGATGCGCCTCGTCGGACACATCGAAAAGGCCGAGCGGGCTGGAGAGCTTCGGGGGGCGGATGGAGTTCGCGCCCGAGTCGAACAGGCGATCCGGGAGCTTCTGGCCGGGAAGCCGGGCGGCCCCGCCGCGGAGAACCACACGGTCTCGAAGCCTCACGTCATTCTGGCGGTCGGGGTCAACGGGACGGGGAAGACCACGAGCGTGGGGAAGCTGGCCCACCGGTACGCTTCTGCCGGTCGGCGGGTGCTCCTGGCGGCAGCCGATACGTTTCGGGCGGCCGCGGTGGAGCAGCTCGATGTTTGGCGCGAGCGAGCCGGCGTGGACATCGTCAAGGGCAGCGCGGACGCGGACCCCTCGGCCGTCGTTTTCGACGCCGCCCAGGCCGCTCTGGCCCGGGAGTGCGACATCCTCATCGTGGACACGGCCGGACGTTTTCACACCCGGCGGAACTTGATGGACGAGTTGGAGAAGATCGGACGAACGGTCGGCCGCCTCATCGAGGGCGCACCCCACGAGGTCCTCCTGGTCCTGGACGCCACGACGGGCCAGAACGCCATCATCCAGGCCCGGCAGTTCCTTGAGAGTGCCGGCGTCACCGGTTTGATCCTGACCAAGCTGGACGGCACGGCCAAAGGGGGGATCATCCTCAGCATCCTGGACGAACTGGACCTCCCCGTGCGCTATGTTGGGCTGGGGGAAGACATCGAGGACTTGCAGCCCTTCGACCCGGAGGTCTTTATCCGGGCGCTCTTCGAAGAATAGCCCCCCATTTCTCCCCGCACTTCCGTTTAGCCCGCATTTCTCACCAACGCGAACGCCCGAACGGAATAGGTCGAACAAGCGGGATGTCTCTCAATCGTTTACCCAGCGGACGGGTATCATCCAGATTCCAACATCCTGTTTTCCACGGACGTGTGACGGGCTGGGACGGGGAGCCAACCGGCTCAAGACCGACTCCACAACGAAAAAACCCTGTTTACCCGTAGAGTCTAAGATACAAGGGGCGAGTTTTCAGCCGGCCGTCCCCGCCCGAAAAACTACCGTTGCGAATATTCGCCACCTTCACCGCTTCAACAGTGGCGGGAGCTTGGGTTTGGGAAGCACCTTCGGAAGCATCTTTGTCGTGTAGAGATCAGCCAACGTCGGGGGATTTTTCATCCCATAAACTTTGGCAATCGAGTTCCGGGTGGACTCCATGACGCCCCGGTCGATGTACCCCAGCCCATGCCTCTTCAGGCTTCCCCAAACCTGGTAGCGACTGCTGAGGTTCCAGAAAAGTGCTGTCATCTTAGGGCTTTGATCGGGGATGAACTTCTGAAAGATGTTCACCCCCTCTTTCGGATGATCAATGGCCCAGGCGTTACCCTTGAGACTTGCCGCCACAAGGCGTCTCACCTCATCGGGGTTTTCCGCGATTCGCTTGTCATGGGCAATAATGCCGTCCTGGGCCACATTCACTCCGTAATCTCCCAGGAGGAACTCGCCAACTTCTTCCCCCCGTTTCTTGGCCAATACCCCCAAAGCGATGGTGATTGTGGCGTAGGAGAGAATGGCGTCCACCTTCTTGGCCAGGAGACTGGGGTTCTTCGCCGCGGGCCGCATGGGCACGAGGTTCCAACTCTTCAGGCCCACAGCCTCAGTGAAGATGGGCCAGTTTCTGTGGATGGCGTCTCCAATCGTGACACCGAGCTTCTTCCCCTCCAGGTCCTTCACTTTCTTGATCCCCGAACTCTTGAGGAACATTACGTTCATCATCAAGCGCTCGTGCCACATGGACACCAGCTTCACGGGCACCTTCTTGTTGCGGGCGATGACAAGCCCCCCCACGCTCTCGATGCCGTAATCCTGCTTCTCATTGCCAACCTGTGTGCTGGCTCCTCCGTAACCTCGCTGAAATGACACGTCAAACCCGGCGGCCTTATAGAATCCCTTATCCCGGGCGGCGTAATATCCCACATATTTCCCGTATGGGACCCAGTCGAACCCGAAGACAATCTTCTTGGCCGCAGACACCTCCCCCACCAATGAAAGACTCGAAAGGATGAGCCCGAGGCACATCAGGACCACCGAAATCCCTAAAACCGAACGCACTTTTCTCATTGCCTCTCCCTCCGTTGGTTTCGCACCATTTCCCTAATTTTCACATGGGCTTCAACTCAAAATACAATGCTTTTCTCTCGGCGGTCAACCGGCACCTATAAAGGCGGCTTTAAAAGAAGCTCCCTCAGCGACGCCGAGGTCTTATCCAGGCGCTCTTCGAAGAATAGCCCCCATTTCTCCCCGCCTCTCGTTTAGTCTGTATTTCTCACAAAGAGAATCTTCAACCTTGGATGGGCCGGTGAACGGGTT
>CAYRGS010000011.1:0-53406 GCA_964423875.1 uncultured bacterium | reverse complement strand
CCGGGTACGCGAAGATCATCGAGGCCGTCCAGGCCGTCGCCGACGGCGAGGTGTAAGCGGGCGCATTATCCAATCCAGGCAATGAAAAAGGGAGGAAGCCAAAGGCTTCCTCCCTTTTTTTTGTCCGCGGGGCGGGATTACGCCTTCACCCAGGCGGCAACTCGGCAAGGGGCGGACTCGGCGATCAGCTTGAGCGGGAAGGTCCCGATGATCGCCCGCTTGTTGAGAATTTTGTGAAGGTCCCCGCCCAGGTTCTCGACGTGGATGATTTCGTGCTTGAAGAGCTCGCTGTGCATGAGCTGCCACGTCTTGCGGGGAAAGATGTCGGCCACGCTGTCCACGCCGTGCTTTTTGCAGAACTCCTCGTCCACGAACGGGATTCTTCCCTGCAACCCCGTGTTCAACGGGTGATCCTGGCTGCCTCCGTCAATCCCCAGATATTTGAACTTCATCTTTTTGCACCACTTGGCGAAATCCATCTTCGGGCCGGGGTGCTTATAGAAATACTTGATGTCGTCCTCCTTGTGGGTCCCCGGGGCGTGCTGGTGGTAACCTGTGTGGATGAACAGGATGTCGCCGGGCCGGACGTCCGCGCCCGAGGCCATAATTTCCTTCTCGCCGTAAAAGTCGTAATCCCCGCACTGTTTGCTGATGTCGACGATCACGCCCTCGCCGACGAGCTTTCCGGCGAGGGGGAACTGATCGATGGTTTTTCCGCGTGGCTCGAAGTGAAGCGGGCCGTCCAGGTGCGTGCCCGCGTGACAGGACATCTCAATCTTGTCGGCGTTGGCCGTATAGCGCGCGCGTCGGACGTCCCTCACAATCCGGACGTCCTGAAGCCCGATGGGAAAGGCGGGGTAATCGTGCCCGAGGGTCATGGTCAGGTCGTACATCTTCCAGCCGTCGAAGACCATTGGTTCTCCTCCCTATGGGTATGCCAGGGGTTACTTTTTCTTGGAGCCTTTCCCTCCAGGAGGTCTGGCCAGTTTGTTGGGCGCTCTATACCTGGGCTTTTCTTTCAGCGCCTTCTTGACCTCGGCGATCAACTTGCCCGCCGCCAGAGAGAGAATCTTTTCCCCAAGCTCGGCCGTGGCCTTCGTGGCCGCGGATCCCATGACGCCGCTCTTGGTCATCTCCTCCTCCCGGTAATCCCAGAAATGGGGATATTCCGGGGTGTCCACCTTCAAACGCTTTGCCTTCTTCATGTCGCACAACTCGGGGGAGATGGCGAGCATGCAGGCGGTCTCCCCGATGTTGGCGTGGAGGCTCCGCCCCAGGGGACAGTCCGAGGCGACCAGGGCGTAGACCTCCTTGTCGAAGTCCCACCAGTTCAGCACCCGGATCTGTAGGTCCTCATAATCGCACCGGATGTTGTCCCGGATCGCCAGGTTGGCGGCCTGGTTCCACATGTGCCCATTGATCACGAGGATCTTCTTGACCCGGCTTTTCTCATACAGGCTCCGGCAGATGTCGTACATCATCATGCTCAGCGTCTCGGGCCGGACGTAGAGGGTCCCGGCGAAACCGTGGGATTCGGACACCCCCGGATAGATCGGCGGCAGGACGGGGACGCCCGTCGCCGCGGAGATGCGCTTTCCAATTTCGTAATTGATGGAGATGTCCACGTTCACCGGAAGGTGCGGGCCGTGTTGCTCGATGGCCCCGACGCAGATGATGGCCATGCCCACTTTCTTGCAGATCGCCTCGGCCTCATCCCAGGTCAAATGCTCCCAGAGAATGGGTTCGCCTTTCTTGTACGGCACGCCAGTTTCTCCTTTTTATGACTTCCATCCGGTGGGAGACCTACACCGTCTCCCGGTCACGCGACGGCGCGGTCGAGGTCAGTGGGACGTTGCGGCGGCGGCGCGCTCGCCCACAAGGTTGTCGTCACGAAAGCGGGAGAGTGCGAAGGGGGCGATGAGGTCGGAAACCTCCCCGGTCGCGATGCACTCGGCCGTCATCTTCCCGGCGATGGGCGCGGCCTTGAAGCCGTAAGTCCCCCACCCCACGTCGAGAAAGTACCCCTTGACCTCTTCCACCGGACCGATGATGGGGCTGAAGTCAGGCGTCATGTCGCAGATTCCCGCCCATTGACGTAGGACGCGGGTTTCCTCTAGGCAGGGAAAGAGCTCCAGGATGTGGGTGGCGCACTCTTCCAGGAACGGCAGCGTGGACCGCATGCTGTAGGAGGCGTAGGGATCGATCTCCGCACCGATGACCAGCTCCCCTCTGCCTGTCTGGTTGATGTAGACGTGCAGGGTGCCCGAGACAATCACGGTGTGAAGGAAAGGTTTCAGCGACTCGGTGACGAACGCCTGGAGGGGGTGGGTCACCACCGGCAGGTCCAACCCGACCATCTTGGCGACGATCGAGCACCAGCCGGCCGTGGCGTTGAGGACCGTGCCGGTCTTGATCTCTCCCCGGTTCGTCGAGACGCCCGTCACCCCCCCGTCTTCCACGCGAATCCCCGTGACCTCGGTGAAGGGATGGATCTCCACCCCCATCCGGTTGACCGCCCGGGCGTAGGCCCAGACCACCGCGTCGTGGCGGATGATCCCGCCGGGCGGGTGATAGAGGCCGGCCATGATTGGAAAGCGGGGATGGTCGCTGAGATCGAGACCGGGCACGAGTCCGGCGATCTCTTTCGGAAAGATCAAACGGCTGTCCACGCCCAGGATTTGGTTGACCTCCGCGCGTTCCCGGAGCCCCGCGACCGCCCGGTCGGTGTGGGCCAGGGTGAGGTGACCCTGTTGGGAGAGCATCACGTTGAAGTCCAGCTCTGCGGACATCGCCCGATAGAGTTTCAGGCTCTCCTCGTAAAAGGGCACGCCCTCGGCCGTCCGGTAATTGGACCGCACGATGGCCGTATTCCGCCCGCTGGCGCCGGCCCCGAGATAGCCTTTGTCCAGGACGGCCACGTCGGTGATTCCCCGCTTAGCCAGATAGTAGGCCGTGGCCAGACCATGGACGCCCGCGCCGATGATGACCACGTCGTACCGGTCCCGCAGGTCGGTCCAGCTCCACATCCTTTGATGACCGTCGGCGCCGTTCGGCGCCTCGCCGCTTGTCACGAATTTCTCCTTCTACCCGGGAAACATGTTTCGGAAAAGGCGCGCTCGCGCCTCGATCCCATACGGTGTGATTCCGAACTCGCCTCCCGCGTCCTCCAAAACCTCCCAGACGTAAAGCCCCACATCCCGCGTCACGTGCAGCCGCAAGGCCGGAACGGCGGGGCCTCCGGCTTCCGCGTCCCCGTCCACCCGAAAGATGACCGCGTGCGCTCCCGCCACCTGCGCTTGGACCGCCCGGTGGTCTTCGGCGGGAGGTGCCACGGCGGTGAGCTTCCTGAGGATCGGCGCGGCCGACGGACCGGCCAGCTCGAAAACCGACAGACCGGAGGTCACATTCGTTACGCCGACGCCGGCTCCCGAGGTCGCTTCGCGGACGGCCGCTTCCATGTCCGGCCCGAATCCCGGCGGCGCGGTCAGAAGAAAACTCGCCGGATTCAACCTCGCGTAAATGACCGGCCGGCCGCAAAGCGCCGCCCGGCCGATCCGGTCCCCCTCGAGACTCCCGGATTCCGCCGGGGCATCCACACCGGGAAAGATCGACGGCCAGACCGCGGCGGGGTTCGATGCGCGGATATCCAGTTTCGTCAGGGGGCTGAGGTCGAAGAGTCCCGCCCCATTCCGGACGGCCTCCGCTTCGGCCTGTGCGGACGTGAAGGATTCAGCCTGCCGCCACCCGTCGCGCTCCACAAGGTTGGCGCCCAACGCGATCAACCGTTTTTCGACCGCCGACCTGCGGGGCGGGGTCAAAGTCTCCGGCACGATGAAAAATCTCTCCCTGTGTGGTGTGTCGTAAACGGCATTACATATCGGGACCCGAATTGCTCCTTCCGTTCGGGCAAGATACCCGGCCTGCCCGTTTGTGGAAGGCCCACGTGTTTTCAAGCAAGTAGGGCCGTTATTTGGGTCGGTTGACCCCTTGCCCGCCTTCAACAGACGGTTCCACGGGATTCACATCTTGAGCCTTTTCCCCTCGGGGTCGTAGAAGGGGGGAGGTGTGACGACGGCTTTCCGCGGCCTGCCCCCGACCCGAATGTAGATTTCCGTCCCCGGCTCGCTCATCTCGGCGAGGACCCACCCCAATCCGATGGATTTCCCCAGGTGGCGGCTGAACCGGGAGCTGGTCACACGGCCCAGGATTCGCCCGTTCGGACCGTCGATGTTGTCGGCGGGGACGATCTGGTTGCCCTCTTCAGCCACAATGGAGGCGTCCTCCGCTTCGAATCCGATGAGCTTCCAGCGGAGACCGGTCTTCTGGACACGCTCCAGGGCGTGTCTTCCGATGAAGTCGGGTTTGTTTAGCTTTACGATCCAGGCCATGTCGGCCTCGAACGAGTTGGATAGCGCGTCCGTGTCCTGTCCGACGATGATGTGGCCCTTCTGCAACCGGAGAATTCTCTGGGGCTCCACACCGAAGGGGGCGATCCCGTAGGGTTTGCCGGCCTCCTTGAGGATTTCCCACAAGGATTCCCCGTGCTCGGCTGGACAATGGATCTCGTAGCCGAGCTCGCCCACAAACCCGATCCGAAGAAGTCGCGCGGGAATTCCGGAGAACTCCCCCTCGGCGAAGGCCATATAAGGCAGGGCCTCGTTGGACATGTCGAGATCGGTCAGGCCGGCCAGGACGTCGCGCGCGCGCGGCCCGGCTAGGTTCACCGCCGCGTACGCGGCCGTCACATTCGTGATGTGTACAGTCTTGCCGGTCCCGATGACCCACCAGTTCAGCCACTGCTCGACGGTGTCGATCCCGCTGGTGGTTGTGGTCACGAAAAACCGATCTTCCGCCAGGCGGCTGACCGTGCCGTCGTCGAAGATAATCCCGCTGTCATCGCACATCACCCCGTACCGGATCCGCCCGACCTTGAGCTTCCGGTACTGGTTGTTATAGACCTTTTCCAGGAGCCAGACGGCGTCCTTGCCCTGGATGTCGAGCTTCCCCAGGGTGCTGAGGTCAATCAGTCCGACGCCTTCGTGGACGGCGCGGCATTCCTCGTCGGGCGAGGTGTAATATTCCGGCCGCTTCCAGTCCCCGGCGTCCATCCACCGGGCCCCCAGAGACTGGTGGCACTCGTGCATGGGGGTTCGGCGAACCGGATGATAGTGCCGGCCGGCCAACGCACCCAGCGGGATCGGACGGACGGGAGGCCGGGAAGTGGTCAGACGCGTTTGTTCCAGGGGCAGTTCGGTGTCCCGGCCGCAAACCCGGGCGGCGATGGTGTTGCACACCTTTCCCTGGCAAGGGCCCATCCCGATGGTGCTGTAGCGCTTGAGGGTCTCGACGTTGTCGTAGCCCTCATCGATGCAGGCGCGGATGTCTTTCTCCGTTACGTCCTCGCAAAGACAAACGAAGCGTTTTTTCCGGTCGGGTTCTTGCGGTACGAGCCCGAACGCCCCGGCGCGCTGTCCCGGGCCGGCTTCCTCAAACTCCCGCCGGAGGGTCTCCAGGCGCTCCCGGTCGGAGGCGTCGGCCGCTCCGAGCGAGAGGGCGGCCTCCAGGCCCGCGATTCTTCCATGCGTGAGAACCGCTACTAGGCCGTGTACGCCCATCACTTCGCCCGCGCCCGAAATCCCGGGCGGGAGATCCCCTGGGACGGGCTCTCCGGAGGGGCTTCCGAAGCGGATTTTCCCGCCGCTCATCGTCAGAAGCTCCGCGGCGGGCGCGAAACCTGCCGAGAGGGCGATGACGTCACATGGGAGAACAACCTCATCAGGTCCGCGAGCCGGCCCCGAGGCCGGCCGAATCAGCCGGGCCGACTCGACGCGGTTTCGCCCCCCCGCCTCGGCCAGGGTCCATCCCGGAAAGAGGGAGACGCGCGCGGCCTGGAGCCGGCTCCTTTCCTCCCTCCCTTCGGGCAGCTCGCACACCGGACCGGCTACGCCCTCGACCCGCACCCCCGCGTCCAGGAGCTCGCACGCGACGGTGAGGGCCTCGACGTGCGAGCCGTATACCAAGGCCCGACGGCCGGGCAGGACGCCCTGAAGGTTCATAAGCTTCAGCAGTCCCCGCCCCAGGAACACACCGGGAAGGTCGTTGTTGTGGAAGAGTAGGGGCTGCTCGTACGACCCCGTCGCGACCAGCAGGTGCCGGGTCCGGACCTGGATGAACCGGCGCCCTTTCAGCACCCCCACCAGGTTGTCTTCATAGACGCCGAGGGCGGAGGCCCCGGACCAGATGGAGACATTGGGAAGCCCGTCGAGCTCCGCCGCCAGACGGCCGGTGGCTTCGCAGCCGGGAAGGCCCGCCCATTCCCGCGGTTGCGCGAGGGGACGCGTCTCCGCGCGGAGGTGGCCGCCCGGACTTGGGCCCTCATCCACCAGGGTCACGGAGACCCCGCACCGTGCGGCCTCCAGGGCGGCGGCCAGGCCGGATATTCCCGCGCCGATAACGGTCAACTCGGCGTCGTGGTATTCCTTTTCCCAGGCTTCGGTCTCCCCCCCCCCCTCCCCGGGGGGGGGGCGGCCCGCGCCGTTTTTCGGGTGGACGACGCCGAGACCCGCCATCCGGCGGAGAATTTTCTCGTATATGGGCCACATCCACGCCGGTTTGTAAAACCTCTTGTAGTAGAAACCCGGCGGGAGGAAGTCGCTGAACTTGTCCGACAGGGACAGGGCGTCGTGCTCGACCGATGGCCAGGCGTTCTGGCCGCGGACCTCCATCCCGTCCCGGACGGGGGTGACGCAGGAGCGGACCGAGGGCTCGCCGTCCACCTCGACGAGGCAGTTCGGACAGTTTCCCGAGACGCAAAAAAGGCCGCGCGGACGATGGTACTTGAAGCTGCGGCTGAGCGTGTGCACGCCCGCCGCATGCAAAGCGGAGGCGATGGTGTCGCCCGGATGGGCCTCGAAGGAGCGGCCGTCGAACCGGAAGGAGCGTCTCGCGGAGCGGTCGATCTCTTCAGCGGGGCACGGGGCGCGGCGGCCGAGGCGGGGATTCCGGCTCATGGGGATTCGGAGTCCTCCCCCCCGGGACCTTCCTCCGCCCGGTATGTTCGGATGACCTGGTTGGTGACGGTGTCTCGGTCCGCGAAGAACCACGTGCGGCAGCCGTCCCGGTGGAACCACCACTCCTTTTGCTCGCCGGCCGCGTTGGCCTGGAGGAAGTTGTAGCGGGTCCACTCGCTTTCAAGGGCGTCGGGCCGGGGCCGCTTCTTGTATTCGCCGCCGTAGCGAAACTCATACACGCTCCGGGGGCCACAGTGCGGACAGGGGATCAGGAATGACATGGCTTCCAACTCTTCCGCGGTGTCTCAGGCGCCGAAGACAATGTCCGTGCCGGCTAGGGGAACCCGGGCCATCGCTGAGGCTTCGAGGGTCAGCGCGGCCAGGTCCTCGGGCTCGAGGCTGTGGATGTCGCCCTTGCCCAGCGAGCGCGCCAACAGGGCGGCCTCCATCGTACAGCCGTTGAGGAAGTTGGCCACGCGCGCGCCCGCCTCGACGGGATCGAGGCGCTTCTCCAGCTCCGGATCCTGGGTGGCGATCCCCACCGGACACCGGCCCGTGTAGCACTTGTTGCAGGCGCCGGCCGGAACCCCGACCTCCTTCAAAAAGTCGGACTCCGGGATCTCGCGATTGCAATTCAGGGCGATGAGGGCGGCGATGCCGATGGCGCAGGCGTCCGCCCCCAGGGCCAGGGCCTTGGCGACGTCGGCCCCGTTCCGGATGCCGCCCGAGGCGATGAGCGAGATCTTCCCGTACAGGCCGATCTCCTGGAGGGCTTCGCGGGCGGCCGCGATGGCGGGCATGGTGGGGATGCCGCTATGGTCCAGGAGGATCTGACTCGAAGCGCCCGTGCCGGCCTGCATGCCGTCGATGACGATGGCGTCGGCCCCGCATTTGGCCGCCAGCTTGACGTCATCCTTCACCCGGCAGGCCGGGAGCTTGATCTGCACCGGTATCCGCCAGTCCGTGGCCTCGCGGATCTGCTCGATCTTGATCGCCAGGTCGTCCGGCCCGAGCCAGTCCGGGTGGCGGGTGGGGCTGCGTTGGTCGATCCCGGCGGGGAGAACGCGCTGCTCGGCCACGTCGTCCCGGACCTTCATCCCCATGAGCATTCCGCCCGTTCCCGGCTTGGCGCCCTGGCCCACCACGATTTCGATGGCCTCAGCCCCGACGAGGTGATGAGGATCGAAGCCGTACCGGCTGGGGAGGACCTGGTAGATGAGCTTCTTGGAGGCCTCCCGCTCTTCCTTGAGCATGCCCCCGTCCCCGGTGCAGGTGGCCGTCCCGACCTTCGACGCGCCGAGCCCGAGGGCCGTCTTCGCGCTTCGCGATAGGGCCCCGTAGCTCATGCCGCTGATGTAGATGGGGATGTCGATCTCGAGCGGCTCCCGGGCATGCCGGGCGCCGATCACCGTTTTGGTGTTGCACTTCTCCTTGTACCCTTCGAGGGGGAACCGCGTCAGGCCGGTGGAGAGGAAGACTAGGTCGTCGAAGTGCGGGACGCGCTGAAAGGTGCTGAAACTGCTGAGGCGGTAACGGCCGAGATCGGCTTTGGCGTGGATGTCCTCGATGACGTCGGGGGTCCAGGTGGTGTTGGTCTTCTCTGTCATCGGCTGGGGGGTCCTTTCGAGCCCTTGGGTCGCCGGACCCAAGGGTTGGTGTGCGCCTGGGAGCGGCCCTCAGACGACCTGACGGTCCAGAAGCTCGAGCTTGTCGAAGTGGTAAAGCTTGCCGGCGCACACGATCTTCTTGAACACGGGTTTCAGGGAGATCTCGTTGCGGTCGAGCGTCTCCGCGAGTCCTTCCGCCTCGCCCTTGTCCAGGTCCTCGAACCTGGCGTCGTTCCCCAAAGCGCCCGTCTTGCCCCCCACATAGATGGCGCCCTGGTACATCGAATCCCCCACGGCGTCGCCCACGTCCCCACAGACAATGATGCGACCCTGTTGCATCATGAATCCGGTCAGATACCCGGCGTTCCCCCCCACCAAAATTGTTCCGCCCTTCATGGAGATGCCGCATCGGGCGCCGACGCTCCCCCCGACGACGATTTCGCCGTTGTGAATGGTGCAACCGCAGGAGGCCCCCGCGTTTTTCAAGACGTGGATCCGGCCGTCCATCATGTTGTCACCCAGGGCCCATCCGGCGTTTCCCCGGATGTACACCTCGGGGCCGTCGCCCAGGCTGGCGGCGAAATAACCGACGCTTCCCTCGATCACGAGTTGAAACCGATGGAAGACGCCCACGGCCAGGTTGTGGCGGGCCTGCGGGTTCAGGAGACAGACCTCCTCCCCCTCGGCGGCCAGCCGCTTGAGGGCCGCGTTGATCTCCCGGGTTGTCTTCCCCTGGGCGTCTAGGTCGACCACGTCATGACCTCGTTTTCCTGGGGCTCGAACCGCTCGATCTCCTCGGGGAACACCTGACGCAGCGCCACCTCCTCGGAGGCGACGGCGACCACGTCGTGCCGATCCATGATGACGAGCGGTTTCGCGGACCACTTGTCCTTGGCGCATCCGAGCCCCGTCGGGGTCGAGACCAGGAAGGTGAACGTTCCGTCAAGGTCTTCCAGGGCCCGGTGCAGCGTGCGCTCCAGATCGGCGTCCCGCTCCAGGTGGTGGGCGAGGTAGACGGCGATGAGCTCGGAGTCGTTGTGTGTCTGAAACCGGTAGCCGTCCTGTTCGTACAGGCGCTTCATCTTGTGGTAGTTGGTGAGCTGGCCGTTGTGGACCACCGTAATGTCGCAGAAGGGAAAGGCCCAAAAGGGATGGGAATGGGTGATGTCGACCCGGCTCTCGGTAGCCATGCGGACGTGGCCGATCCCGTGCGTGCCGG
The DNA here is from genome assembly GCA_964423875.1 of uncultured bacterium. Taxonomy (GTDB): domain Bacteria; phylum UBA8248; class UBA8248; order JACPRG01; genus CAYRGS01. The sequence continues at coordinate 43,570 of CAYRGS010000011.1, read as the reverse complement.
TCATGGCGCCGACTTGGTGGCGTGATTCCAGCGCGGCGGCGTCGCCCACGTCCTTGATCACTTCCGAGCAGCGCCCGATGCTGTGGATCCGCACCCCGGGAACTTCGTAAAGGGCGTCGGCCAGACCCCTGATCTCGCCGCCGTAATCGACCGTCAGCCGCATGAATCCCCGGTCGCCGTCCCGGTCCAGGACTTTCGCCCCGGAGCCTTCGACGGCCCCAAGGGCCGCCTCCGCCCATTCGCCCCCATGGCCATTGCTTTCATCGCCGTCGTTCGTCCCCGCCCCGGGGGCGTGCAGACGGAGAATGAGATCCCCCGGGAAGCTTTCCCCCAGGACCGTGACGCCCGTTGAATCAGCCCCCCGGTGGCGCATGGACGTCAGCATCCGGACCATGTCCCGGCCGACGGATCGGCCGCGGTCCGGCGCACTTTCGTTGTAGAGGATTCCGGCGATGCCGCACATGTTGCGCTGGTTGCCTTCCGTTCGGCGGGGTTTATCTTGCGTTCATGAGACTTTTTATCACGTAACCGCCCGGTCTTCAATCCATGGATGGACCCGTCAGGCGGAAATCTCGGGTCGCGCAGTCCGGAGGACTCAGAGCGCGGTCAGGAATCGATCCACCTCCCATTGGGAAACGGTCCGGTTGTATTGGGCCCACTCTTCCCGTTTTACGGAGAGGAATTCGCGGTAGAGGGGCTCGCCCAGGGCGGACTGGACGACGGGGTCCCGCTCCAGGGCGTCCAGCGCCTCGCCGAGATTCTGGGGCAGGACCTTCACGCCCCGCTTTTTCAGTTGGGCGGCGCTCATCTCATACATGTTCCGGCCGATGTTGGGCTCGCCGGGGTCGAGCTTTTTGCGAACGCCGTCCATCCCGGCCTTCACGTACGCGGCCATGGCTAGGTACGGGTTGCAGGCCGCCGAGACGGATCGGTCCTCGAACCGGTCGGCGTCCGGCGTGCGGAACATCTGCGTGCGGTTGTTGTCGCCGTACGTGATGAATGCCGGGGTCCAGGTGAAGCCCGAGCGGCTGCCGTACAGGGCCGCCCCCGCCTGGAGCCGCTTGTAGCAGTTCACCGTCGGGGAGGTCACCGCCGCGAGGGCGCGCGCGTGGTTAATGAGTCCGCCCAGGAAGTGGTAGGCGAGCTGCGACTTGCCCAGGCCCTTCGGGTCCTTCTTGTCGATGAAGAGGTTTCTTCCCGTCTTGGCGTTGGCGATGGAGAAGTGGAAGTGCGCGCCGCTTCCCGTCCGGTCGTCGAAGGGCTTGGCCATGTGGGTGGCGATGCAGCCGTGGGCCTTGGCAACTTGGCTGGTCATCATCTTGAACAGGATGTACCGGTCGGCGGTGATCAGGGCGTCGGCGTAGGCGAAGTTGATTTCGTATTGCCCGTTGGCGTCCTCGTGGTCTATCTGGTAGACGTCCCAGCCCAGCCCGTTCATGTAGCGGGTCAGCGTCCGGAGGTAATCGAGCTGGCCGGACATCGCCTTGAAGTCGTAGCAGGGTTTCGCCAGGGTGTCCACGCTGTCGGGATCATCGATGACGATCCCCCCGTCGGGGCCGCGCCGGACCAGGAAGTGCTCCGGCTCCATGCCTACGTTGAGGACGTAACCGTCCTTCCGCAAATCATGGAGGACATCCCGCAGTCGGGTCCGGCTGCAAAAGGGATGGGGTTCTTCGTCCACGAAGATGTCGCAGGCGAACCTGGCGAGGCCCTCCTTCCAAGGGATCAACGTATAGGAGGAGAGGTCGGGCTTGGCCATCATGTCGTGACTGTGGGGTCCCTGTCCCAACCCCAGGACCGCCGCCCCCGCAAATCCCGCCCCGCCCTCGCAGAGGTCATCGAAATGGCCGGCCGGCACGAGCTTGACCTTGGCGGATCCGTAGAGATCGACGAACTGGGCGAGGATGAACTCCACCTTGTCTTGCTTGAGCCGTCTTGCCGCTTGCTCTTTGTTCATTTAGGGCCTCCTGTTCGGGCGATCTCCGCGCCGAATTCGGAACCGGCGCAGACCCCGCCTCCAGGCGGAATCCCTCCGGGCATCGACTGAACTACCGTGTGTGGAACTTATGAGAATCTCTATCACGGCCCGGATTCCCGAGTCAAACGGTATGGCGCCCGGAATGGGATTCCTTGACTTCGATCGACGGAATAGAGAAGTTTGAAGACGCGCCCGTCGCCGGCGGGGAAGCGGCTTGAGACGGGGGCTTCAGGCCGAGACCCATCCGGTAAAGGAGAATCGCCATGGCCGGCCGTGCGATCTACGACGCCCTTTGCGGCAGCGGGATCGCGGCGAAATTCGCGGCCAGGGGAGGCGCCGACCTGATCACCACCTTCAACCTCTCCCACTACCGGATGCAGGGCCTCAGCTCGATGGCGGGTTACCTGCCCATCGGCGACGCGAACGCCATGACCTTGGAGCTGGGGGAGCGGTCGATTTTGAACGTTGTCGAAGATTGCCCCGTTGTGGCGGGGGTGCTCGGCGTGGACCCGACGCGGGACATGTCGGGCTTCCTTGTCAAGGTCAGGGAGACCGGATTCGACGGTGTGATGAACTGCCCGACGGTCGCCCTGATCGACGGAACCTTTCGTCTTGCGCTCGAGGAGACCGGGCTGGGTTACGCGAAGGAGGTCGAGGTTCTGGGTGAAGCGAGCCGGATAGGTATGTTCACCAAGGCCTTTTGCACCACGCCGGAAGAAGCCCTCGCGATGGCCGACGCCGGGGTGGACAACCTCATCGTCCACATCGGCAACTCCTCGGGCGGCTCGATTGGCTCCAATACGGTCCTCCATTTGGACGAGGCGGCCCGACGCGCCTCGGCCGTCTGTGACGCCCTCGCGGCCCGGCACGGGGATCGAATCGTCACCTGCCACGGAGGATTCCTGGAATCGCCCGAGGATTTCGAGGCGCTGATCAAGCGCGAGGGACGGTTGGACGGCTACGTGGGCGGTTCTTCGGCCGAGCGGTTTCCCATCGAGAAATCCGTTCCCGAAGCCGCGCGCCTTCAAGGTCGTGCGCCTTTCGAAAGGGTGAGGGGTGGAAAACAGAAACGCCGACGAAGCCTGAGAGTCAACCGACTCGCGTCTCCCCGATTTTGAGTCGTGCGCCACCGTGAATCACAGGTTGGCGGGACCGAGGGAATCTTCACTTTTCCGATAGGCGGCTGCTGCGAAACAAGTTGACAGGATAATAGAAGGGTCGCGTCTGTCTCTAGCGAGGGATACGGGCTAATCGGTCCCTTAGCAATATTACTGGTACACTTAAAAATACCGAGGATCGGATGATAAATTAGACCTCAGAGTTTATAATGATTAAAATGTTATCAATGTTAAGCCTTGTTTTCATGGATTCGCTTTTTATCCCGTCTCGAGTTGCCGGCAGTTGTGGGGAGGAGAACGAAGGGGACTTCCGGGATTGCTATGCCGTTTCTTCTCGCCGGGCAGGGACCTAATGGCCAGAGAGCGTGCGAAGGGGCCGGGCCATTCACGGAAAGCCGTCGGCCGCGTCTGAAGCCTCCCGTTGAATGACTTCGTTTCGACCGATGCAGAAGAATAGGCCGCATCCCGTCAGAGGGGACCGGACGCCAGCTATCGTTGACGCCCCTGTCGCGCTGAGGGTCTTGCCATTCTCTCCGGGGTTTGAATCCGCCCGTCGAGACAATGGGCAAAAGAGGAGCGCGGGCTGACCGAAGCCCGCTCTGATCGAGGCCGAAGGGGACGCTTCACGGAATCTAAGTCTCCGGCTTGACCTCGTACTGGTGTGAATCCCGCGGGCTGACCCGGTACAATTGGATGATGTTCGGCGAGAGGAACGTGGTGCGCCCGGGGGGAGGGAAAGGTCCTTTGCGGTAAGACGCCGGCCGAGAAGCGCCGGAAGTCATCCGGCATGAAAATCGAACAAGGGAGAAAGATGATGCCCAAGGCAGCGGTGAACGGTATCGAGATCTATTACGAGACCCAGGGTGAAGGCGACCCCGTCATGCTCCTCACGGGGCTGGGCGGCGCGGGAAAAGGATGGGGGCCGCAGGTTCCGATATTCTCAAAATCGTTTTTCACCATCGTTCCGGACCACCGGGGGGCCGGGCAGTCCACGTTTGCCGAGGACGGCTACACCATCGAGCAGCACGCCTCGGACATGGCGGACATGCTCCGGTCGCTGGATTGCGGCCCGGCGCACATCGTCGGCTCCTCCACCGGCGGCGCCATCGCGACGGTGATGGCCCTGGACCACCCGGACGTTGTCCGGACCATCGTTGTGTGTTCTTCCTGGGCCAGAACGGACGCCTTCTTTCGCCGGGAGTTTGAAGTCCGGAAGCAGACCTTGCGGGATTCTGGCATCGAGGCGTACCAGCAGGCGAACGCGCTGTTTCTGTTCGCTCCCACCTACGTGCGCGACCATGACGACGACGTCCGGCAATGGTGTGAGATGGTCACCGCCATTCCCGCCGACGTCGATGTCATGATCAAGCGTATCGACATGATCATCGCCCACGATCAACTCGATCGCCTGGGAGGTATCCGGAAGCCGACGCTGGTCATCGTGGGGGAGGAGGATTTCTGCACGCCACCTTATTTTTCCAAAGAGCTGGCCGAGGCGATTCCCGAAGCGGAGTTGACGATCCTCAAGGGCGGCCATTTCTTTTACAAGGAAAGACCCGAAGCGTTTTATCAGCGCGTTCGGGAGTTTGTGAAGAAGCATTGACCGGGCGGGCGCTCCGAAAATTGTCGTTGTGTAGGGGCATCGGTTCGAGGAAAAGGCGAAGCCCGTCTCGCTTGCGGGAAGGAGGGGAATGCCGAAGGTGGCCTTCTCTCGCCGGTCCGCTTTCTTTGGGGGACCGAGCGGTTCGGGCGGCGGTCTGGGAATCGCGGGGAGGGTGGGGCGGTGAAAACTTTTTTACTCGGGACAGCCGACGGGATCTGGACCGCTGAGGACTCACGGTGCGAGCGCATCGCGTTGGAAGGCGAGAGGGTCACCACGCTTGCGGCCTCTCCCGAGCCCGGGGCCCTTTACGCCGTGACGGCGGGCGGGCGCATTTACAAAAGCCGAGATGGCGGGAATCAATGGGAAAAACAGTTCGAAGCCCGTCCCGGCGAGCGGTTCATGTCCCTGGCCGTTTCGCCTCACCCCCCCTATCCGGTGTACGCGGGCACGTGGCCGGCCGACGTTTTCCGCGCGCCGGACGGTGAGCGCTGGAAGCGGGTGGAGACTTTCCGGAAGACCGAGGGCTCCAAGTACTGGTGCTTTCCCCCGCCGCCCCATGATCCCCGGCTCGTCTCCTTCGCCTTCCACCCCGAGGACCCGGACATCTTGTACGCGACGGTGGAGATGGGCGGCGTGATGAAAAGCCGGGACGGAGGGGAATCCTGGAAACCGATGACGGACGACGTGAACCGCGATACGCACGTCGTCATCATGCACCCCGATGACCCGGACACCCTGTACGTCAGCACCGGCTTTGCCTCCTCCTATCGGCCCGGTGTTTACTGGACGAGGGACGGCGGGGAGTCCTGGGAATACCGGTACCGGGACATGCACCCCATGTACACCTGGCGGATGTGCATCGATCCGGTCCGGCCCGAGGTCCTTCACGTCGTCGCGTATCCCTATGCCCCCGGCGACTGGCACGTCCCGACGGGAACGGGGGGAGACCTCCTTCGGACCGAGGACGGGGGGGAGACCTGGACGCATCCTCACCGGGGCGTCCACCTGCCCACCGTGAACTACCTGCCGAAGATCATGCCGGACCCAGAGGCGCCGGGCGGCGTGATCCTTTCCATCAGCCCCTACCTCCGGCCCTCGGCGAATCCGAAAGACGAGCTGCCCCACAAGTATTTCAACGTTGACGGGATGATCTCGCCCAGTGTGGACCCGCGGTCTCAGAAGGGCCGGATCATCCGGTCCGGGTCGGACGGAAAGACCTGGGAAGTGCTGCACGATGGCCTCCCGCCCTTCCTGGATTTATTGCTCCTCAATTGACGGTTGTGCGAGGATGTCCGCACAGGACCGGGCGGACCCGCGGGGATAAACCGGCCGGACCGCGCCTTGACGAATTCCGGCGGCGACGGCATGCGTGCGGACAACGGCGGGAGGGTGCAGAGAGTTCTTCTATCCGCCTGACACCGGCCTCGACGGGAGAGAGAGATGGAGAAAAGCGCGGAGCTCCTCAGGAAGTTCAAAGACGTGGCGCCGCCCCACAAGCCCGATTGGGGGACCCGGGGCGTAGACTTCCGTGTCCAGGCGCCGTGGGAGATCCCCGAGAGGTTTTTCGTGAGCGCCGCCGTCGTCGGCAGCTTCGTCAACAAGGACCAGAACCCAAAGCAGCCCATCCTGCCGGAGGAAGTCCGGGACGCGTTTTTCGCCGCCATCGAGGCCGGGGCCTCGGGGATCCACGTCCATGTCCGGGACCGGGACGAAAGGCCCACCGCCCGGGCCGAGATTTACCACGAAGTGCTCGATCCCATCATCGAGCGGTATGGGGACGATATCGTCATCGACGGAGGAACCATGACGGGCCGGACGTTCGAGGAGTGCATGACACCCGTCACCGAAGGGCTGTTCGATCTCTGCATCGTCAACCCGACTTCGGGCTTGCTGGGGGACCGGCTTCGCGCGATGCGTCCGGAGACGATGCGGGCCCAGGCGGAGTACTACCAAGCCATGGGGGTCCGCTGCATAATCGATGTTCATGAGGCGTCGAGCATCTGGAACGCCAAACGCAATCTCATCGACACGGGAATACTGCAAAGACCTTTCGTTTGGCACCTGTTGCCCGGAATTCCCGGGACTTTGTACATGCCGCATGTCCGAGCGACGTGGGACGGGATGACCTTTCTGGTGGACCGCATTCGGGAGATCGACCCCGACTCCATCATCATTGCCAGCGATGCCGGGCGCGCCTCAGTGTACGGGACGACGATCAACCATCTCTTGGGGCTTCACATTCGCGTGGGGATGGAAGACGTCCTCTACAAGTATCCCCACAAGAACGACATTTTGGAGACAACGGCCGAGGCCGTCCGCGAGGCCATCGAGCTGGGAAGGACCCTCGGCAAGGAGCCGATGACGGCGAAGGAATTCCGGAAACTGGCGGGATTGAAGAGCCGGAAAAGCGCCGGAGCGGCTTAACCCGAATTTTTGATGTCGGTCTCGCGGCAAACATTCTCACAACCCGAAAACCTGTCCATCGGCTGAAGGGGAACGGCTTTCCGCATCCTTGCAGAGGAGGGCGCGAAAGGGTCAGGACTTTACTCTTTGGTTTTCCTGTTCCATCCCCTTGGCCTTGCGGTCGCTCGGCTTCCGACCAGGCTGACCCAAAAACCACCGATCGATGAGGGTCAACCGACCCGCGCTTCCGCGCTACGCTGCATATAGAGGTTTCTCATCACCAGGGCGGCGTGCGGCGCCAAAACATAAGAGTTGTGTGAAACCCGGGCCTAAAGTTTCCGTGTATCCTTCGGGAATATCCGGACGTTTTGGAAATGGTTCTCTAAATGAGATACATTGGATAGGGAGCTTAGAGGAGTTCGAAGAACGTGAGTGCAGTCCTGGAAATCTGTCGAAGGGCCCAAGAGGCGTTTTTGGGACTCTCTGTCCTTGGAGCGGAGGTTCGTGACGCGGCGCTCAGCGCCATGGCGGAGGCCATCGAGCATGACGCGGCGGAAATCCTCGAGGCCAACCGGGAGGACAGCGCCGAGGCCGAGCGGGCCGTTCAATCCGGAGGGATGACCCGAGCCCTGTTCAAACGGTTGGTGCTGGACGAGGCCAAGATTGTCTCCATGGCGGAAAACGTCTGGGCCGTGCGCCACCAGACCGATCCCGTCGGCCGGGTTGACTACGCCTGCCGGCTCGACGAGGGTCTGGTCCTGCGGCGGGTGACCTGCCCGCTCGGCGTGATTGCCGCAATTTTCGAGGCGCGCCCCGACGCCGTTCCGCAAATCGCCTCGCTCTGCTTGAAGTCCGGGAACGCTGTGATTCTGAAGGGCGGTCGGGAGGCCGTGCGGACGAACCGCGTCACCGTCCGTCTTCTGGCCCGCGCGGCGGAATCAAGCGGGATTCCGACGGGCGCCCTCCAGATTCTGGAGGATCGGGAAGAGGTCAAAGAGTTGCTGGGACTCGACGGTCTGGTGGACCTCATCATCCCCCGGGGAAGCAATGCGTTCGTCCGTTACATCCGGGAGAACACGCGAACTCCTGTCCTCGGCCACGCCGACGGGATCTGTCATCTCTACGTGGACCGGGCCGTGGATCGCTCCGCAGGGTGCAAGTCGGCCGTCGCCATCCTTCTGGACGCAAAGACAAATTATCCGGCCGCTTGCAACACCGTCGAAACCCTTCTTGTGCACGAGGCGGCGGCGGCCGATTTTCTTCCTGAAGCGGTCCGGGCGTTACGGGATGCGGGCGTTGAAGTGAGGGGGTGCGCGAAAACCCGCGCTGTCGTGCAGGGCGTGACGCCGGCCTCGGAGGAGGACTGGGACGCCGAGTATCTGGACCTCATTCTGTCCATCCGGGTGGTGTCAGACCTGGAGGAAGCCGTCCGTCACATCAACCTGCACGGGTCGCGGCACACCGATGGGATCCTCACAGAAGAACCCGCGGCGGCCGAGGCCTTTCTCTCGGGGGTGGACGCGGCGAGCGTACTGTGGAATGCGTCCACCCGTTTCGCCGACGGTTATCGTTACGGTCTGGGGGCCGAGGTTGGAATCAGTACGGACAAGCTTCACGCCCGCGGACCCGTGGGTCTCGAGGGTCTGGTGACGTACAAGTATCAGGTTGCAGGGGCCGGACATCGGGCCGGCGACTACATGGGCAAGGACGCGAGGCCATTCCTCCACGAGCCGCTCTCGGCCGACATCGACCTGTTCTCTTACGGGCCCCGCCGCCTCCGGTGAGGCCGCGGGCGCGTGGACTACTCTCCCCCTCTCCCCACCCCGGCTGACCAAGGCCACGACGCATTTTCAGAAGATCAGAATGTTCCACGCCCGGAGAGGGCGGGTTTCAACTCCCGGAAGGGGAGGAGGGAGACCCGGTTTCGGAGGCGAGGTCGATCGTCACGGTTTGCGGGCCGTGCTTCCGCTCTGGGGTCTGGCCGGGGAAACACAGCTCGAGTCTGAATCGGCGCGACCACCGATAAGCGAGGAAGTAAGTGGGTCCCCATTTGCGCAAGTTCGTTATTTGGTCCAGAAGGACGTGAAAGAGTTGTCCTAGGGCCGTGCCCAATATCCAGGGCGACTCGGGAAAAGCGGCCGCGAGCGCGAAGAGCAGGACGGAGACCTCGTACGCGTGGAGAAACAAGATGGCGGTGTCCGGGCGGTTGATTGGGCCGATTCCCATCCGGGCCATCCGGACAAAGGCCCCCCGGGGGCCCCATTTCAGGCCAAAGTCCAGCGCGTGGTCCAAGTCGATGGCCCAACCCGCGATGAAAAAGGCCGTTCCAATTTCAGGGGATCCGGTTGCCGCCCCGACTGCGGTGCCTGCCCCGGCGGAAGAAACAAGATGTCGGACAGCGTTCATGTGCGAAGGTTTCTCCTCAGGGTGAGAGCGGCAGCGCTGAATTCCGAGGTTTGAAACGATTCAAGTGAGGTTGAACGGCTGAGGTTGGTCACAGACGATGAGAAGGGCCGTTTAATCCGTCTGTCCTCGAAGCCGATCTTTTTTCCACTTTTTCTTAAGGTAGTTGGTGATGAGGACCTCGATCATCTCTTCCGCTTCTTCCCGGTCATCACCGATTCCGTAAAATTCCCGCTCGATGGCGTCCTCTCCATCGGAAGGCTTCCCACCGTCCTCATAGAGGTCCGCCCAGACCTCCCACCTCTCCTTCCCTTCGGCCAACCGGATCTTGGCAACCCGTCCCAGGATCTCTTTTTCCATGTCGGCTCCTCTTGCGGACGGGAAGACGACGGTCCCTGAAAAGCATCACGGGGCAAGACGGATCTCAGGGCCGGCGAAGCTTACAGGTTTTCGGCCGTAACCGCCCGGCAGGCGTCCGCGTTGGCCTTGCTCACCCCATTGATCACCGCCGACAAGGTTGCCTTGTCGATTCCCAACTGCCGCGCGGCGTCCAATTGGTCCCGAACGGCCCCTTCCGCACCCCGCGTGATGTTGACCGCGAGGCGGATCAACAATTGTTCGCGCGGTGTCAGGGCGTCTCCTTCTCTTTCGAAAGAATCGGGCTGTTCTTCCGTTTCCTCCTCCCAACCGGATGGGGAGGGAACGGTGGTGGACCAGCCATTTTCGGCCTGGGGCTCATTGATTTCGGACCCCGACGTGCGCACGTTCACCGCCTGAAGTCCTTGGGGGAATTGTGCGACGTCGAACTCTACGATCTGGTTCTCGTGAAGGTCGGCAAACTCAATTTCGCGGAGTTTTGAGCAGTGAAAGAACAAATCCTCCCCTTGGGTCGTTTCAATAAATCCAAATCCTCGGTCCGTAATCAGTCTTTTGATCCTTCCGCTCGACATTGAACAAATATCCTTCTCTCTGACCGCAACATAAAAATGGAACGACCGCTCCGCCCGTCCGGCGGAGGGCCCTCCGGAATTCAGATAGGCTGCGCTTCGGAAATAGTGACAGACTCAATGGAACCATTCCTCAGGACCTGTCCAACTTTATCCCCGGCCTCGCCAGATTCCGCTTCAAGACCGCTGTCTCAACCTTTTCTTTTTATGGGTTCTATTCGGATCATAGGTCAATCAAAGTTTTCTTGACGTTGAATAATTTTCCATCGTCATTCTTGATTAAGACCAGCTCTCCCTCCCATTCCTGGACGATCGACACCTCCTCACCCTCTGCAAACTCGACGGGTTCGGGGTCGCCGTCTTTTCCCATGCGGATGTATGCCGTGAAATCCTCCTTGACGGTGGTCATACTTCGAGATCTCCCTGGGCCGCTTTTGCCATAGATGTCAGACCTGTCGTCCCGTTCAAAAAATTACAGCGTTCAATTCCCGTTTCGCCCCGACGGGCCGTCGGAGCGATAACTCGTTGGTTTTTCTGTAATTATATCCAAAGAAGCGTATTCGTCAATCCTGATGGCGTGAAATTTTCCAGGCCAGTTCTGAAGCGCAGGGATTTTGGCAAACCGACCGGTGCAGGCAGACCGCTTTGGACCGGCGTCCTTCCCTATGGTTACTTGGATTTTCGCCCCTTCGGCCGGGACCCGGAGCGGGTAGATCGGACGGCGCGGGGGTATTTCCGCCGTTTTGCGGGTCGAAATTTCCGGAGCGATTCGATGAATTCCACCCCGTTGCCGATGATGGCGTTCCAGAGCGTCTCCCCCTTTTCAGCCGTTGCCACAGTTGGGTCGCCGATGTGGGCGGGGGGGGTGTAAAAGCTTTGGTCCTTCGCGTCGATCGTGATGGGAATCCGGTCCCCCCCTCCTAAGTGGTCGTGCGAGAAAAACCGCGTCTCGAACAGAAGTCTCCCCCGGTGCTCGAAGGCCTTGTCCATCTGGACAAGGTGGCCCCGCCGGTAGAGCATGTGAGAAGTCTCGAACTCGCCGCCGTGTTGGCCGGCTCCCGGATTCTCGCAGACCTCGCGGTGCGTCGTGGACGCCATCATCAGGGGATCGTAAAGCGCGAAGATCACCTCGGGAAACTCTTGCTTGATTGTCTTCGTCGCGATTCCGATGGCCGCCGTGTTGGCCAGCCGGTGGCCGTTGAAGGTGATGACCTTCTTGAAGCCGTGCCGGATGAGGCTGCGGTAGATGTCCTTCAATACGGCCACGACTGTCTCGGGCATCAGTGAGATCCCGGGCTTGTGCATATGGTGTTGGGCGTCGCCGAACCAGGTGGGCGGCGCGCACAGGACGCCGGCCGTCTCGGCGATTCCCTCGGAATAGTCGATGGCCTCGAACCCGTCCACACCGATGGGCAGATGCGGGCCGTGCGGTTCGGTGCTCCCGATGGGGACGATGACGATGTCTTCGCCCTCGAGGTATTCGGCGATCTCCTCCCAGGTCAGGTCCTGCATCCAGACTGATTGTCGTTTGCCCTTCTTTGCTGCGGCCATGCCTTTTATTCCTCCGGTGTGGCGGGCGATTCTTCCGGGGCGGTGGTCCGGGCCCCATTTCATACAACTCTATTTTGCGCTGACGGAGACCCTGAAGAGCGGCGCCGATCTTTCCGGGATCGGCGGACAAGCCGAAAAACGCCCCTTGGGAGGCTACAGGCCCCTCGGCAGCCGAATATCCCCCAAGGGCGGAAGCTCGTACTTCGCCCAGTTCTCCGCAACCCGGTCCAGGAGTTCGCGCGGCGGCAGGGACACGTCGGGGTAGTCCCACTTCTTCGTCGCGTCGATGATGACCTTCGCGCCTTTGGCGCTCCCCGAGGTCTCCCCCGGCGGCATCGAGGAAGGGTCGAGTTCGACGGGCGCCGTATCGGAGAGCACGCGCATGTCCCGATCCGGCCGGACGCGCCACGAGAGGACCCAGTCCCGCATGAACGGATCACGGATATCCACGTCGTCGTCAGTCACGATAATCCACTTGTAATAACTCATTCCGAAGTAGCCCATGACGCCGAACGCGAGTTGATCGACGTGCCCGGCGAACAGCTTCCTGACGCTGATCCACAGGATGGCCGTGCACCCCCCGGCCTCGACGGCGTGGATATCGGCGATCCCCGGAAGGTTCAGCGCGCCCGACAGGTGCTTGTACAGGCCGGCCTCCAGGAGGTTCCGTTTGATCATCGTGCTCTCGCTGGGTGGGAATTGGCTGATAACGCCCAGCAGGATGGGGTCCTTCCGGTGGGTGATGCACCGGGCGGTGAACACCGGACAAGCCCGCCCTCCGGCCATATACCCCGTAAACTCCCCGAAAGGCCCTTCCGGCTCGACGCGCCCGGTGGAGATCTCCCCCTCGACGACGAATTCGGCGTTGGCCGGAACCTCCAGGTCGCACGTCTCGCACCGGACCAGCTTCACCGGCTTCCGGCGGATCCCCCCGGCGACGTTCAGCTCGTCCATGCCGAATCGGCCGGGGCCCACCAGGTAGGTTACGGGGTCGGCGCCGATGAAGAGCGCGGCGGGCATGGGTTGGCCTCGGTTCTCCCACTTGGCGTGGTGGACGGCGCCGTAGCGGTCAGGCGCGCCGAAAAGAATCCCTGTCTTGTCAGGCCCTTTAATCTGGCAGCGGCGCATGCCGATGTCCCGCTCGCCCGTCTCCGGGTTTTTGGTGACCCAAAGGGGCGTCAGATAAGGGCCGGCATCCTTCTCCGGCGTCCAGACGGGGACGGGGAAGGCCAGGAGATTGACGTCCTCATCGCGGAGGATCACCTCCTTGCAAGGTCCCGAATCGACCAGAACGGGCTCGATGGGGTGGTCGATCCCCTCCGTGATGCGCTCGAATATGGCCAACGGCTCGGGCTCGGTTTCCAGCGCCATCGCGATTTGCCGCGCGGAGGCGGCGAGGACGCCTGAGACCACCCGGCCGCCGGGAAATCCCCGGATGTTCCGGAATCCCAGCCCGTACCGCTGCTCTTCGGCGTAGGCGCGGAAGAGCATCCGGCTCATGGAGGCGATTTCCCAGTCTTTGTCCACCTCGCTGTCCACCCAGCGGAAAAGCCCTTCCCGCTCCAGCGCATCGAGGTAATCGCGCAAACCTTCAAACGGCATTTTCGAGTCTTCCTTTCACGGGCCCGATTGTAGTCATCCCGGAAGTTCGTCCGAGCGTACCCAAAAGGATGGGAAACCGTCAACTGCGAGGGCCGGGCGCGGGCTGACGGGATAAGAACTTTCATCCGGAATTCGAGTGCATCCAGCGGAGCCATCCACCTCAACCCTTCAGGATTTCCTCCTGATTCGTCAGGGCTCACGCCTCAGCAGGCGTCCGCCCGGATCCTGAGGATGGCCGGAAGGATTTCATCGAATTCCGCGGTGGGCAGGTGGGTTCGCCCTCCGGGAATGTTGTTCGGCAGAAAGAAAAATCCAAAACCCGCGAATCCTTGAAGCTTTGAGGTTACAATCTCTTTCAATCCCCCGTGAGACGCCCATCCGGCCTTTAAGGGCGTGCTCGAGCGGACCGTTCCAGGAATGAACCACAGAAGGGGAGGTAAAATGCCCGCGAATTTTGACGCGATCATTATCGGCACGGGCCAGGCCGGACCGTCATTGGCGGGTCGGCTGAACCGCGAGGGGCTGAGGACGGCCGTTATCGATCGCAAGGAAGTTGGCGGCACCTGCGTCAACGTGGGATGCGCCCCGACCAAGGCCCTCGTCGCGAGCGCCCGGGCCGCGCACATGGCGCGCCGGGGTCCCGACTTCGGCGTCCTCCTCGACGGGCCGGTCCGGGTGGACATGAAGAAGGTCAAAGCGCGGATAAAAGGAATCGCCGGGGAGTCGAACCAGGTGATATTCCTTCTTGACACATGATGGCCGGAGTGTGATGTTGAAGCAACTCTCATCGATGTGGATGGCAGATACGGACGCTTTTCCAGGAGGAGATGGTCCATGAAAAGGAAATTCTGGCCCCTGATCTTGGTGGCAATGTTAATGTTCGCACTGGTCCCTGGGGCGCGGGCCGCCGAGAAGCTGAAGTTCTCAACCAGCTCCATGTTTTATGGGCCTGATTCCGGATTTTTCACTGCCCTGGCAAAGGGCTTCTACCAAGCGGCCGGCTTTGACATGGAAATCGTTCGGGGATTCGGTTCCGGAAACACGATCAAATATGTGAGCACCAAGACGGTCAATTTCGGATTCGCTGACACCGGCTCTCTTGTGGGAGGCAGGGCGAGGGGGTCAAAGGCCAAAGAGATCGCCATGGTGTTTGGCAAAGCGCCCCACGGGGTGTATTTCCTGAAATCGTCCGGCATCCGCAAACCCAAAGACCTCGAAGGACGCGTGGTTGGAGCGTCCCAACGGTCGGGAAGCTTCAAGGCATTTGGGGCCTATGCCCAACTCGCGGGTATTGACCAATCCAAGGTGAAATTCCAGTTCATGGATTTCCCGTCCATTCTACCGAGTGTTCTCGCAGGAAAGGTGGATGCGGGTGCTTTCTATGTCACGGGCCTTCCAGTAGTCACGTTCAAGACGAAAGAGGCCGGAAAATCCGTCGGCATGCTACTCTACAAGGATTCGGGCTTCAACATATACTCTAATGGGATTATCGCGCACGATGACGACATTCAGAACCGGCCGGATCGGGTCAGGCGCTTCCTAAAAGCCGCGATCCAGGGCATCGCGTATGGGATTGATCACCCGGAAGAGGCCGTCAAGCATTTCCTCAAGTACAACCCAGGTTCATCAAAGCATCTTGTGCTCGGACAGTGGAAGGTGGCTGTCAGTCTGCTTTCAACACCGGAAGCTAAGAAGAACGGCGTCGGTTATATGCTTAAAGAAAAAATGAAGGAAACCCGGGACCTGATGGTCCGCTTGTTAAAACTCAAAAAGGAGGTCAAGCTCGAGGACCTATATACCAATCGGTTTAACCCGAGGATCTTCCCAAAATCCTGGTGAGGAAGCGAATTCACGCGGGTGGAAAAAGGGAAAGCAAGACCCGGTCGCCTCCGGCTGACCAGACAAATTTCGTGTAGCGGCTATTTGCAACCTTATTGCCGTCGATGAAAAACGTCTCCCTATCGTAGACGCGGGCAACTTCACCCACCCGGACCCTCACGAGACCCCAGGTCCGTTGGCCTGGACTCTACCTCTCTTTCCGGACCCGGCCTAGAACGATCTCGCCGAGAATCTCCCGCTGCGACTTTTGCCGGTCATAATCACAGAATCTTCCTCCGCTCGAATCGATCCTGGAAGGAAACAGCCTCCCGTGGACCTCGGTTCTTGCTGGAACCGTTGACTCCCACCCTTTGCATAGATAGGATTTTCAAGGACTTCAGGGTCAATCATAAATCGGACGAAAGAACCAGGGAGAGGGTTTCATGGCGCCGGAACGTACGTTCGGGATTTCGGAAAACTTCAAGACGGTCGGTCGGATCGACGTGGTGGGCGGAGGGCAGGTGACCGTCGAGAACGGCTACGCCTACGTGGGACACATGAGCCACCCGGACGGGACAACCATCCTAAACGTCTCGGATCCCAGGAATCCCCGGATTGTCTCTCATCTTACCGTCCCCCCGGGCGTCCACTCTCACAAAGTCCGCGTGGCCGGGGACATCATGCTGCTCAACCATGAGCGGATGCGCAACGCCACCGAGTCGGTTCAGGGTGGCCTTAAGGTCTTCGACATCTCGGACAAGTCCAAGCCTCGCGAGATCGCCTTTTTCAAAACGGGCGGAACCGGCGTCCACCGTTTCGACTTCGACGGGCGCTATGCCTACATCTCGCCGGAGATGGAGGGTTACCAGGGGAACATCATGATGATCCTGGACCTCGCCGATCCGGAACGCCCGGAGGAGGTTTCGCGCTGGTGGGTCCCGGGCCAGCACGTGGCTGGCGGCGAGACGCCGGAATTAGAAGGCCGGAGGTGCCGCTGCCATCACCCCCTTCGCCTCGGCGACCGGCTTTACGTCAGTTACTGGCACGCGGGGTTCATGATTTTGGACATCGCGGACCTCGGCGCGCCGAGGCTCCTCAGCCGGATGGACTGGAGCCCCCCATATCCCTGCCCGACGCACACCGCGCTTCCCCTCCCCTATGAGATCGGGGGGCGACGCTTCCTGGTCGTGACGGACGAGGAGGTCTCCGATCGGCTGACCGACAAGCCCAACGCGTTTTTCTGGATGGTGGACATCACCGACGAGACAAACCCGGTACCAGTCTCGACGTATCAGGTCCCGGACCCCCACCCCTTCCATCACGTGGCCGAGTTCGGCGCCCATCAGCCACAGGAACAGATCTATCCGGGCGTGTACAACCACATCTTCTTCGTGGCCTGGTTCACAGGGGGCCTTCGGGCCGTGGACATCAGCGATCCCTACCGCCCGAAAGAAGTCGGATTTCACGTGCCGCTCCCCGGGCCGGGCCAGGAGATCATCAAGACCAACGACGTGTTTCTCGCCGAGGATGGCCTGATCTACGCCCTCGACCGCTTGAATGGTCTAGATATCCTCGAATTCACGGGATGAGTTATAGAAGCCAGAGGAACGAATGCAGCTTGGCCTTGCCCCCGCGCTTTAAATCATCCGGAAGACCGCCGCGAAAACCGCCTCAAGCATCCGGAACGTGGACATTCTCCCGCCGGTGGCGGAGGCGCTGAAGGTCCAGAAGGCTCAACAGGCCGCCCAGAGAATTAAGGCGGGAGTGGGTGCGCCGGAACGGGGGGAGGATTATGTGTTCACGGGAGAAAAAGGGGGATTTTTGAACATCAACCACCTTCAGGAACGGATTTGGTATCCGACGCTCACCAAGGCGGGGCTTCGCCGCCGCACCATGTATGCGACGCGTCACTCCTTTGCCTCAAATGCCCTTGCCGCCGGAGAGGCCCCCTCCTGGGTGGCGGCCATGATGGGGGACAGCGTGGAGATGCTTTTCAAGGTGTATGCCCGGTTTATCCCGAACAGAACCTGGCGGGATGGAAGCGAGTTTGCTTCCCGGGTGGTGGGGCAAGATGGGGAGTCTTTGAGTAGGCGTGAAAGGAAACAAGAAAGTGCGTAATAACCGGACCGGATTTAAGGAGAATTTACCCCAAAAGAGGCTTGCCGTACTCCCGATATACTCCCGTCCGCCTGCTCGATTATTCTAACTAACTGAAAAATAAGAATTTATAATTCTGTGGTGCCGAAGGGGGGACTCGAACCCCCACGGGCTTTCGCCCACCACCCCCTCAAGATGGCGTGTCTACCGGTTCCACCACTTCGGCACCGCGAAGCGAGGCTTTGCAAGCTCAGAAAAATCAATCCTGAGAATTTACATCCCGCCCAAAGGCCTGTCAAACCTGGGCGAATTTCGAGGCTCATTCCCCCTGAAGCTTCGGATTCAGGGCGTCCCGAAGTCCCTCCCCGAACAGGTTGAACGCCAAGACGACCACCAGGATGGCAATCCCCGGCACGAAGGTCAGCCAGGGGGCGTCGAAGAGGTAGTTCTTCCCGGACGACAGAATGTTCCCCCACGTGGCGTCGGGGGGGGGGACGCCGAACCCGAGAAACGACAGGCCGGCCTCGGTGAGAATGGCCGACGCGATCCCGAGGGTTGCCGAAACCAGGACCGGGCCCATCGAATTGGGCAGGAGGTGGCGGAACACCAAGCGGACTGCCCCCGCGCCGAGAGATTGCGCCGCCAAAACAAACTCTTGCTCACGGAGAGAGAGGATCTCCGCACGCACGAAACGCGCCGGACCCACCCAGCCGGTGATCCCGATGACGATCATGATGTTCCAGATGCTCGGTGAAAGCACGGCAATCACCGTCAGGATCAGGAAGAAGGTCGGAAAGCTCAACTGGATGTCCACCAGCGTCAGGAACACTGTGTCCACCCAGCGCCACCGCTGCCCCAGGTAACCGGCCATGCCGCCCAGCGTTACGCCCAGAAGGATGGCGATGCCCACCGAGACGAACCCCACGGCCAGCGAGACCTTCGCCCCTTCCAGCATCCGGGCGAACACGTCCCGGCCCAATTCGTCCGTGCCTAACGGATAGAGGCCGAAAATGGGAAGCTCGGCGGCCGGAATTACATCCGCCGAAGGCCGCGAAAGCGGAGGCTTCAGTTTGTCCGGCAGCCGGACGGTTGTCGGGTCGAAAAGGGGCGAGGCGCCCGAGGTCCCGAGCCATCCCAAGAAGGCCGCGATGAAAAACAGGATCAGGACCGCCATCCCTCCTATCGCGAGACGGTTTCCTTTGAGGCTCCGCCACACCCGGGCGGAAAGCTTGTCGATCCGGGCGGGAATCGCCGCGTCGGCTGTCGTCGCCATAGCCATCAGGTCCCCCCCCCGAAGCGCGCCCCTACAACTTGATGCGGGGATCGACCCACAGATAGAGCAGGTCGGAAACAAGCGTTCCCGCAAGCGTCAGAACGGCGGCAACGAAATTAAGACTGATGATGATGGGATAATCCCGGGCCAGGATCGCCTCAAAACCCAGCTGCCCCATCCCCGGCCAAGCGAAGATGGTCTCGATGATCACCGACCCGCCGATCAGGCCCGGGAGAATCATACCGAACATCGTGACGAACGGAAGGAGGGCGTTACGCAGGGCGTGGACGTAATAGACCTTGTCGCCGGTGAGCCCTTTGGCCTGGGCCGTCCTTACGAATTCCTGGCTCATCACCTCGAGCATCTGCGCCCGGACGTACCGGGCGAGGACGGCGATCCCGGCCGTCGCGCCCAGAAACGACGGCAGGACCAGGTGCCACACCCGATCCATCCCTGAGAAGAGAAATCCCACGCTCTCGCGTCCGAATGTCCGAAGCCCAAGGACCGGGACCTGAAACGTATTCACGACGAAAATGATGAGCAGGTAAGCCAGAAAGAAGCCGGGCAAGGAGAGCAGGGCGAATGAGAGGAACGTCGTCACCTGGTCGAACGCTCCCCCCCGCGCGAGGGCGGAGCGGATCCCCAGCGGGAACGCCAGGCACCAGGTGAGAATTGATCCCACGATGAAAAGCGGCAGACTGTTCAGAAATCGCCCGAAAATCTTCCCGAGGACCGGCTGGTTGTCCTTGAAGGCGACCAGGTCGCCCGTGAAGAGCTTCCGGTAAAAGCGCAGGTACTGAATGTGAAGCGGCTGATCCAGACCGAAAGCGCTCCGGTAGCGCACCAAGTCCTCTTTTGTGAAGCGCGGGTTGAGCGGGTCAATCTGGCTCGGTTCCCCCGGTGCCAGATGAATGATGACGAACGAGATCACCGAGATGAAAAACAGCGTGACGAGTTTGCTGAACCCGCTTCGGATGAGATAGGCGATCACGCCCGATTTCTCCAGTCGCTGTTACGTCTGAAACCGCGGGACCTGAGGGAGCTTGATCCAGCGGTTGAAGTCGAAGGTGTAGCTCCCCGTCTTCGTGGGGGTGATTTTCTTAATCTTGCGGTTCTCTTGGATGACGATCTTCCGGTCCAAAAGGCCGGTCCATTTCCGGACGTAGAGAAAGGTGTAAGGCTGATCATCATAAATGATCCGGTGGAGGCGGTGGGTGTACCCGACCTGCTTCTCGTGGTCGTACTCCCGCCGGATTTTGATGATAAGGTTGTCCGCCTCGGCGTTCCGATATCCGACGAAGTTCAACTGGAATTTCCCCCCCTGGCTGGAGTGCCAGATCTGGTACAAGTCGGGCTCGATTCCCAGCCCCCAGCCGAGGACCACGGCGTCGAAATTGAGCTGGTTGACCCGTTTTCGGATAAAAACGGACCACTCCAGGACGTCGGTCCTGACCTTGATCCCCAGTTTTTTCCACGCGTTTTGCGCAATCGTCAATATGGCCTTCCGCTGCTCATTGCCCTGATTGGTGATGAGGGTGAACTGGAAGGGCTTTCCGTTCTTCATGAGCCGTCCGTCCACCTTGCGCCACCCGGCCATTTCCAAGAGCCGGAGGGCCCCCTCGGGGTCGTAAGGGATCGGTTTAATTTTGTGGTTGTAAAAGTCGGTTTGCTTCACGAAGGGCCCGGTGATCGACTCCGCTTGGCCGTACAGGACGTACTTATTGATCTCGTCCACGTTGATCGCCATGCCCAGGGCCCGGCGAACCCGGCGGTCCTTGAAGAGTGGGCGGCGCATGTTGTAGCCGATGTAGGAATATCCCAACGAAAGTCCGGAATAGCTTTGATATTCCGGATTCTTCTTCAGTCGCGCCACTTGATGCGGCTCGACGCTGTAGCCGTCCACAGTCCCCGCGTAAAAGGACATCTCCAAACCGAGTTGATCGGGCAGAATTCGGAAAACATACTCCTTGTAGTTGGGCGCGCCCTCCCAATATTTCTCGTTCCGGACGAGCCGGATGAACTCGTCCGATCTCCACTCGGCGAATATGAACGGCCCCACGCCGACCGGGCGCCGGTTGAAGTCGCTGTCGCGCATCGTGAACTTGGCCGGGTCCTTGCCGTTTGCCCGCGCCTCGCGCGCGAGTGCCCGCCGGTTCAGAAGATGCTCGGGGAGCATCCCCATCCCCCACGTCCCGAACGCGAGAGAATACAGGCGCTTGTAGACGATGCGCACCGTTCGCCGGTCCAGGACCTCGACGGATTTCACCGGCTCGTAATCGGGGATGCGGGGGGAGAGGTTCCGGGGGTCCATGATGGATTCGTACGTGAACTTCACGTCCCCGGCGTCGAACTCGTGGCCGTCCTGGAAGAACACGCCCTTCCGCAAGTGGAAGATGATGACCGGGTTATGCTCGGTGGGGGGGAGGACGGACCGCGCGTTCCGGCGGACCGCCGCCTCCGGCCCTTCGATGAATTTCTCCGGCTTCAGCCCCTTGAGGTACTCCTTCCCAAGGACCCCGGCCAGCTTGTCGAAGAACTCCTGGTCCACCTTGCGCAGGGTGATCTTGACGCGGGCGGGGCGGGAGATCTTGAGCTCGGCACGCCCCGGCTTCCCGCCGCGCTTTGCCGGGGGCGTCCGGACGGTCCGGGTCTCCGTCCCGGGCGGGAGGACCTCCACCTTCCGGACGTTCCCGGCCCACTTCGAACCTCCAGCCGTTCGCGCGGCTTCAATCCGCTTCGCAATCGCTTCGGCTGTGGCGTCCTCGCCCCCGGACAGCGAGAGGGCGGGGTCGGCCAGGAGGTAGGCTTCTTCGAAGAGCTCCCAACGCGTGGCGAGACGGCCCCGAAAGCTGAGGTCGCGGTCCCGGTCGATCAGGCCCTCGAAAATGAGGTTGTTGATCGTGCTGCTGGCGGAGTCGGCGCTGAGGATGGGGTTCAGAATGGCGGCGTCGCCGATGGAGCCTTCGATGTACTGGGTGAGCCGCTTGGGGCTTCCCTTGCTCGGGTCATCGTACGTTGGGACCCAGAAGAACGACTGGAGCAGGAAGAGGGAGACCGCGATGGGAACGAAGAGGAGGACCCGTTTCACCCACATCCAGGATTCGCTCCCTTCCTACGAGGCAGAACCCACCCAAGAAGTGGAGAATGCGCCGGCCCTCCTCAGCGCATCCGGGCTCACTTCGTCTCTGAAGGGGCCTTTTCCGCCCCACGCGGCGTTGCGACGGGCCGGGTCGTCGCGGGCGTCCTTTCGCCGATCACCGATCCGGCCTCGCGGTTGGTCACGTACGGGGTGGCGAGCGCGAGCGAGGTCAGGATGAACACGACGGCCCCGGCCGTGGTCAGCTTGCTGAGAAAGCTCCCCGCGCCTCGGGCCCCGAACATCGTATCGCTCGCCCCCCCGAAGGCCGCACCCAGGGAGGCGCCCTTGCCGGTCTGGAGCAACACGACCAGGATCAGAAAAAAACTCACGATCACATGCAAGCCGATCAAGAGAACGCGCAACAAGTCGGGCGTCACAGTTGACTTCTCCTTCAACTCCCAGGATAGCGAACGATGGGGAGGAACGTCTCCGCCCTGAGCGAGGCCCCGCCGACCAAAGCGCCGTCCACGTCCGGCTGGGCCATGAGGGATCCGATGCTCTCCGGGGTCACACTCCCCCCATATTGTATCCGAACTTCCTTCGCCGCAACGGTGTCGATCCCGGCGGCGAGCGTTGCTCGAACGAACGCGTGCATCTCCTGGGCCTGCTCGGGCGTGGCGGTCTCGCCCGTTCCGATGGCCCAGACGGGCTCGTAGGCGATAACCATGTGCCGGAGTCCGGCCGCGTCCACGCCCTTCAAGCACCCGGAAAGCTGCCGCTCCACGACCGATTCCGCCCGGTTTCCTTTCCGCGCCGAGGCCGATTCCCCGACGCACAAAATGGGGGTCAGCCCGGCTTTCAGACAGGCGTGAACCTTGCGGTTGATCAGGTCGTCCGATTCCCCCAGGAGCGCGCGCCGCTCCGAATGGCCGAGGATGACGTACGCGCACCCCGCGTCCAGGAGCATGCCCGGCGAGACCATGCCGGTGAAGGCGCCCTTTTCCTCCCAGCCGGCGTCCTGGGCGCCCAGGGCGACGGGGGAGCCGGCGATGGCCCGCCCGACCCGTTCCAGATAAGGAAAGGGCGGCGCGATGACCACGTCCACGCCGGCCGGAAGGGATGCCTTCAGGGATTCGGCCACCGCGGAGGCTAGGGTCTCTCCCTCCGCCTCGCGGGTGTTCATTTTCCAGTTGCCGGCGATGACCGCCCGCCGCGCCTCAGTCATCTTCCGCCGCCTCCTTCAACGCAGCCACGCCGGGGAGCTCTTTGCCTTCGAGCCATTCCAGGAAGGCCCCGCCCCCGGTGGAGATGCAGGACACCTTGTCCGCCGCGCCCGCCCGCTGGATGGCCGCGACCGAGTCGCCGCCCCCGATGATCGTTGTGGCGTCCGAAGCGGCGACGAATTCCGCCAGGGCGTAGGTCCCCCGGTTGAACGCCTCCATCTCGAATACGCCCACGGGGCCGTTCCAGACGATGGTCCGTGCGTCCGCCAGGGCCTGTTGGAAGCGATCGACCGTCTTCGGGCCGACGTCGAGCCCCATCCAGGACTCGGGGCATTCATCGAGACCGACGGTTCGGTGGTCCGCGTCGGCCGCGAACCGATCCGCGGCCACGCAATCGATCGGCAGGATCATCTCGCAGCCCTTTTCTTTCGAAGCGCGGAGAAGCCCCCGGGCGGTTTCGATCCAGTCGTCTTCCACCCGGGAAGCGCCCACTGTCCGTCCCTCGGCCTTCAGAAAGGTGAAGGCCATCGCCCCGCCGATCAGGATTCGATCGACGCGATCCATCAGGGATTCGATCACGCCCAGCTTGTCCGAGACCTTGGCGCCGCCGAGGATCGCCGCCACGGGCCGCTCAGGGTTCTCCATCAGTTTTCCCAGGACGTCGAGCTCTCGGTCGAGCAACAGCCCCGCCGCAGCGGGACGGATGAACTCGACGATGCGCACCACGGACGCGTGCGCCCTGTGTGAGCAGCCGAAAGCGTCGTTGACGTAGACCTCGGCCGGGGACGAGAGCGCCCGCGCGAACTCCTCATTGTTCTCCTCCTCGCCGGGGTGGAAACGCAGGTTCTCGAGCAGAAGGAAGGCCCCCGGCTGAATGTCCCGGGCGAGGGCGGCCACTTCGGGGCCGATGCAATCCGGCGCCAAAGGTACATCCTGCCCCAAAAGCCCGGCCAGATGTTCCGCGATCGGGGCCAGACCGTAATCCGGATTGCGCACTCCCTTCGGGCGGCCCAGGTGGGAGGCCAGGAGCGTCCGCGCCCCCGAGGACCGGAGCCGCTCCAGCGTCGGGAGCGTCGCGCGCATCCGCGCATCGTTGGTGATTTGCCTTTCGTCATCCAAGGGGACGTTGAAGTCGCACCGGACGAAAGCCAATCGTCCCGACAGGTCCAGGTCGGCGAGGGTTTTCCAACCGGAATGCGGGGTCATGACCTCTCTTGCGGAGCCTCGGCGGGGCTCATTTCTTCTTCCGGCGCTTGCCGGCCGGCGTCTTCTTCGCGCCGGCGGAGAGGAACTTCACCAAGTCCCGCACCCGGCAGGAGTAGCCCCACTCATTGTCATACCAAGCGAGGACCTTAACCTGGCGTCCGTCCAGGATCCGGGTGGAGAGGCCGTCCACGATGGAGGAATGGGAGTCGCCGAGGAAATCCACCGACACCAGGGGTTCGTCGCAGACGGCCAGGATACCCTTAAGCTTTCCGCGGGCTGCGGTCCGGAAGGCCCGGTTGATTGCCTCGCCCGTGGTTTCCTTCTCCAACTCCGCCACAAAGTCGATGACCGAGACGTTCGGGGTGGGGACGCGGATGGCCATCCAGTCGAGCTTGCCCTTCAACTCGGGCACGACCCGGGTCACGGCCTTGGCGGCGCCCGTGCTCGTGGGAATCATCGAAAGGGAAGCCGCCCGGGCCCGGCGCGGGTCCTCGTGTGGCAGGTCCAGGATTTTTTGATCGTTCGTGAAGGCGTGGGTGGTCGTCATCAAGCCGTGCTTCACGCCGAACTTGTCGTGGAGGACCTTGACGACCGGGGCCAGGCAGTTGGTCGTGCACGAGGCGTTGCTGACAATTCGGTGTTTTGCGGGGTTGTAATGGTTGTCGTTGACGCCCAGGACAAGAGTCACGTCGGGGTCCTTGGCCGGGGCTGTGATAATGGCCTTCTTGGCGCCCGCCTTGAGATGCTTGGAGGCGCTGTTCCGATCCACAAACAGCCCCGTGGACTCGACGGCCACGTCGATCTTGAGCTTTTTCCAGGGAAGGTTGGCCGGGTCACGCTCGGCGAGGACATCAATCCTCTTCCCATTCACGACCAGCGCGCCGTCTTTCACCGCCACCCTGCCGGGGAACCGGCCGTGCACCGAATCGTAGGAGAGGAGGTGGGCGAGCGTCGATGCGTCCGTGATGTCGTTGACCGCGACGATTTGGATGTTGGGGTCGCTGTGGGCGGTGCGGAAGAAGTTTCTTCCGATTCGCCCGAATCCGTTGATACCGACACGAATAGGCATTGCGGACCGGCCTCCTGAATTTCACTGATTCAAATGGGGGGAATGAGCAGAAAACCATCAAAATATGAAGCAACCGTCCAGGATGCAATTATAGGTTACCGGTCTCACAAGTCAAAGGGATTTTCCGGGTGAAGGCGCCGCTCGCCTAGGGGCTGGCTGGAGCATCCAGGAGATGGTTTTTTCATGGAAAAGTGGACTGCCGTGCTCATCATCCTGACGGTCGCGGCCTCGGTGGGGCCCGTGTCCGCATCAAAGAGAAGAATGACCAATTCGATATCCCACCGGAGCTGAATCGAGCGAGGGTGCGGAGCCAAACGTGAAAGTCCAAGCGGGGCGGGCAGGATGCCCGCCCTACCGGTGGACCCTCGGGTCGGTGGACCCTCTAGCCCGGCTGAATGCTGTGAAAGAACGTCGTTGATTGATTCAACGAATGTATCAAGCGGGACACGAGAAACCACCGAACACGAATTTCACAGGCTGTCCGGTTGAGTCGTGTCCCGCAAGGTCCATCCGGAAACCGGCGGCCGGCATGCGTGTGTCAATCTGTCAGCCCTGCCGGCTTTTTCGCCTCCATGCCCAATAGCCGGATGACTTCTTCCGTTGGGCGCACCGCCCCGCAGAGGTGCGCGATGTTCGTGAGCGCTCCCTCGTGGAGGTCCTTGGCGTAGCTGGCCGTCGCGTCGCTCACGACAAGCAAGTCGAAGTCGCGGTGCCAGGCGTCCCGCGCGGTGGATTCCACGCACACGTTTGTCACCACCCCCGCCAGGATGAGCGTCGTGATCCCCCGGTTGCGGAGCAAGATCTCGAGGTTGGTGTTGTAAAAGGCGCTGTACCGGCATTTCTCGATGGTCAACTCCTCCGGCCGGGGCGCGAGCGCATCCATCACTTTCGCGCCCCAGGTCCCCCGCTGGCACAGTTTCCGGTCGCGCATCCGATCCGGGACAATTTTGTGGTGGCGGTCCTCGTAGGTGAATTCGTCGAAGACCATGGTGGTGTAGAGGACGAAGATTTCCCGGCCCCGCGCTGCGTCGAGCAGTTGCCGGATGTTCGGCAAGATGCCCTGGGCGGGCTCGATGGGGATCCCCCGTTGGTCAAAATCCCCGCCCGGCGAGCAGTAGTCGTTTTGCATATCGATGACGACAAAGGCCGTCTTTGCCAGGTCCAGTTCGATCGGCGTGTGATTCTCTTCCATGAAATTTCCCCCTGGCTCGGTTTTCGAATTCGCGGGTTTGGACACCGGAAATGCGAAGGGATTTCCCGGAGGCCGCGTGGGCGGACGGTGTTGCCCCTAACCCTTCAGGTTCTTTTATAGAAAGGACAGTGTACGCCTCCAGGAAAGCCCGGCCGCGTCCGGGTGATACCTGTTCGGGTCGTTATCGCGAAAAAAGGCGTGAAGCGCTCCCTCGTAGACGAAGACTTCGTGCATCTTCGCCGCGTCGCTCAACGCCCCCTTGATTCGCTCGACGTGTTCGAGGGGGACGGCGTGGTCATTCTCGGCGAAGTGGCCCAGGACGGGACAATGGATGTCTTTCGTCAGGCTGATCGGAGCGACCGGGGTGTTCTCATTCAAGTCGTCGTTGACGATGGCGGTCCCGTAGTAGACGACACAGGCGGCCAAGTCCGGCATCTTCGCGGCCGCCAGGTAGGAGAGCGTTCCTCCCAAGCAGTAGCCGATGACGCCAACGCGGTCTTCATTGACCTCCACCAGGGTCTTCAAATAATCCACGCCCGCGCGCATCTCCGCCATCATCTCGGTGTCCTTCAGGCGGCGCATCTTCCCCCCCGCCGCTTCCCTGTCCTCATACGGGGTCAGCGGCTTGGTTTCGCGATGAAAGTGTTCCACCAAAATCGCGGCGTATCCCTCGCTCGCGAACCGGCGGCAGACATCCCGGATCTGGTCGTTGACGCCGAAGATCTCCTCAATGACCAGCATGCCGGGGTGCGACCCCGACCCTTCGGGCAGCGCCAGATATGCGGGGACCTCGGTTCCGTCAACGTCGATGCGGATGTTTCGGTCTGCCACGGTCATTCTCCACTCCCGTCGATCCGGGCGGGCGGGTCCGACGCCGGTCCAAGCGGAGCTTCCGCGCCGCCTGACCGCCGGGGTTTGGTTTAAAAGCTCCAACCGGGTCCGCGCAAAAAATCTTCGCCCGGCGGGGCGCTCCCCCAGCGGTCCACGCTCTTCGGCCCCGGCTCGAGTACCTGGACCTGCCAGCGCTCTTCGTCTTCGATCCGGACCAGCTCGACGATGTTCCCGTCGGGGTCCCGGACGTACGCGAAGAGGGTCTCGCCGGGCGGGTGCCGTCCGGGTCCCCATTCGAGGAACACGTTGTTGGCGGAGGCATGGTCGGCGAACCGCTTGATGCCTTCGAAGTCCCCCGTCTCGTAGCCCGCATGGTGGAGTTTGTGAACGCCGCTCTGGACAAACGTCAGGGCGTGGTGGTCCTCGTTGCACCGGACGAAGCACAAGACCCCGCGAACCCAGTCGGAGATTCGGAAGCCCAGGACCTCTGTGGCGAACTTCACTGATCCGTCCAAGTCCTTCGTCCCGAGTCCCACGTGTCCCAGCCTTTGCGGCCGGAAGGGTTTCTCCGCGGCGGTCTCTACGGCCTGTTCCATGCCACAGAAGAGCTCATATGGGACGCCGAACGGGTCCTTGGGGCCGACCGGAATGACAAGCGGGGGCGAATTTTGATACAGCGCGCCGCCCATGCGGCCGGGTAAAGTCCCCCCGGTTGATTCAATTGGGCGCTAAGCAAAAAAACGGCGACCGATGCCGGCCGCCGTTTTTATCTTCGTCTTCAGGATTTTTTTACTCGCCGCCCTCTGTCTTTTTCACATTCGAGGCCTGGAGGCCTTTTGGACCTTCGGTGATATCGAAGGTCACGTTGTCGCCTTCCTCAAGCGTCTTGAAACCCTCACCCTCAATTTGCGTGTGGTGGACGAAGACATCGTCACCGTCGGACTGCGAAATAAAGCCATAACCCTTTGCGTCACTGAACCATTTCACCGTACCTACTGTCACTGAACCTTCTCCTGATCATGGAAGTCAGATCCCCGTCGGACACGCCTGTCGTGCGAAACTGGGAGATAAGATGACTATTTACAGTTCCGAGGTCGCGCGCGCAACATGAATTCAGGTTTCGATTATCCCCCCCTCCGCCAAGAACACTTCTGAGGGTTCGCACGTAATGATGGAAGCCGACAAACATGGCGAACTTTCCAATTCTCGAATTTAACTGTACAAATCAAACCAAAGGTTGTTCCGGACGCAACGGTAAGGCCGGATGAAGGCCCAGGAGCCGGTTTTCCCTGACGGTGAGACGGCTCGCCCATGGTATAATTCCGAATCAAGACCGTATGACCTGATCCCCCGAATCGGCGCAGTTGGGAATTCCATGGGCAGGTTTCAGATGCAGCGGCGGAAAGAACCTTGTCAAAACGGAACCCTTCCGGAGACCCGGCCCGAAGGTCCGGAGGGGCGCACTCAACGAATTGGAGAACCGGTATGCCCGATGAGAACCGTGTAGCAATCTATCTTCAGGACGCCCATCCGCCCCGTGAGGGTATGGAAATTGTCCAATACGCCGAGGAGCGGGGCTTTGACGCGGTTTGGCAGGCGGAATCCCGACTTGTCCGCGAGTGCACCATTCCCCTCGCCGCTTTTGCGGCGGTCACGAGCCGCATCAAGGTGGCCTCGGGCGTCATCAGCATATGGACCCGCAATCCGGCCTTCATCGCCCAGACCTTCTATACCCTGGACGATCTGGCCCCGGGCCGCGTAATCCTGGGCATCGGGGCCTGGTGGGAGCCGTTGGCCTCGAAGGTGGGCGTGAAGCGAAGGAAATCCCTCACCGTCATGCGGGAGATCGTCGAGGTCGTCCGCCGCCTTCTCCGGATGGAGAACGTGACGTTCAAGGGCGAATACGTCAACGTCGAGGACATCCAGATCGATCCGATCTACGGGGCCGACCAGCCGCGAAACGTCCCCATCTACATTGGCGCGACGGGGATGAAGATGATGGAGTTGACGGGGGAGATCGGCGACGGCGTCTGCCTCAACTACCTGGTCTCCGAAGACTACAACGCCCAGGCCATGGAGGCCCTCGCCAAAGGCGCGGCCAAGGCCGGCCGGGCTGTGGAAGACATCGACCGGCCCCAGCTCGTCGTCTGCTCGCTCGATGAGAACCGCGATAAGGCCCTGGACAACGCCCGGAAGATGGTTACGCTCTACCTGGGCCAACAGCCCCACATCATGAAGGCCAGCGGTGTGTCCCAGGATTTGATCGACGCGGTGAACGAGATTGTGGGCTGGCCTGCCGACGAGTCCAAACTGCTGGACGCGAAGCACTTGGTGACGGACGACATCGTCCAGAAGGTCGCGGCGGCCGGCAACGCCGACGACTGCCGCGCCAAGGTCCGCCAATACTGCGAATCCGGGTGCACGTGTCCAATCCTCTACCCCCTCGGGGACGATCCCAAGGCGATGATCGATGCCTTCGCGGACGGGTTTTGAGAGCCGCGGGGGGCGCTTTTTGAAAGCCTCCCCTCGTCCCCGCCCGTACAAATGACCGTTGCGTGCATCCGCCAACGTTAACGGGATCAAGCCACCGATGGCGATCTCTTTTCGGCGAACGAAGTGCCGGACCATCAGTTGATCAGAATTTTGGACGATGAAGGAGGGGAGCCATGAAGCGAATCCAACCAATATGCTTATTGCTTCTCATTTGGACCCTATGCCTATGGCCACAAGCGGTCCGGGCGCGCAGGTTGCCTTCAGCGCTCCGTTAAAACTCCTTCGTCCCTTCCACTGCCTTCAGCGCCTCTATGGCGACTTCGAGATCCTGCTCGCCCGTCCCGGAACCGACGCCGATCCCTCCGACGACGTGACCGTCGATGATGATAGGGAGACCGCCTTTCAGGTTCGTCAGCTTGCCGCTTGTGGCGTGGGCGAGCTTCAGCTCGTTGTCCTTCGACACCCCGCTGGTGGGGACGCGGCTGGAAGACGCCGTCATCGCTTTCCGGGTTGAAGAATCGATGCTCAGGACTTTGGCCCCGTCCATCCGAACGAACGCCAGCAGGTGCCCCCCGTCGTCTACGACGGCGATGCACTGCGGCTGGCCCATTTCATCCGCCTTTTGGATGGCCGCGTTCAAAATCTTCAGGGCCCCTTCTTGCGTCAGCTTCAAATGCGGTTTGATGTCCGGCATGGTCATCGTCTCCTCATTGAACTCCGCTTTTCCCAGGACCGTCGCCGGCGCGGGTTCGGTCCGGCCCGGTCGAAGTTTCACCCCAATAACCGACGATGCCGGGTGTGGCGGATGGTTGTCAAGGGCGGTTGAGGACGCCCCACAACCGGGCTTCAACGAGGGGGAGGGGAGAGGGGTTCCGTATCCCCCGGCTCGGATTTTAAATGGCGCCCGTCCACCCCTCCTGGAAGATCGGCGCCCCGCTACGAATCGCCCGCCGTCACCTTCTTGAGATTCACCCGCTTCAAGATCGTCCCGGCCGCGAAAAGGCCCAGCGCCCCGGTCACGAGAAACGTCGTCCGCAACCCGAACCCGTCGACCAGCATTCCCGAGACGAGGGGGCCGACCGCAAGGCCGAGGGTGAGGGAGGTCGAGTAAACGCCCAGGCTCGCGCCCATCCCCATCCCCCGGCCGACGCCCACTATGAGGGCGTAGGCGGCGGGCATGTAGCAGGCCTGGGCCAGGCCCATGGTCCCGCAGACCGCGGCCAGCGCCCAGAACCCTTTTGACCAGGAGACCGCCCCGAAACAGAGCGACAGGATCAGCGTTCCGGCGAGGATGAGCAGCCACTGGTCCACCCGGTCTCCGACCCAGCCCCCGGGCGAAATGAGGACGGCCGTCAACAGGGTGATGGCGCCGACGGCGATTCCGGCGTCGTAGGTCGAGAGTCCCAACACCTTGACCGCGTAGAGCGGGACGAAGGCCCAAGCGGTCGAGACCCCGAATGACACCAGGAACCGGTGTGTGCAAAGCCGCCGCAGCGTCGCGTCGGACAGGACCGCTCTCCACGGAGCGACGGAGTCCGCCGTTCCACCCTTCCGGCCTCCGTTCGTTTGTCCCCGGGAGGCGGACTCCGGCAGGAGCCAGAAGATGAACCCCGCGTTGAGGAGGGCGGCGGCCGCCAGAAAATAAAAGGGCGCTTCCAGGGAAAAGCGGGATTCCAGGAGCCCGCCCAAAAAGGGGCCGACCGCCAGCCCTCCGAAAAAGGAGATGTTCAGCGTCCCCATCGTTAAGGCCACACGGTGGGTCGAGGCGAATTCTCCGAAGTAGGCCATGATGACGGGGATCACCATCCCCGCGCCCACCCCCTGAAGGGTCCGGACGGCCAACAGGGTCGCCTTGCCGGATGTCTGCGTAAACGAAAAGGAGGCCGCGGCGAACAGGATCAGTCCGAGGATGAGGAAGGGCCTTCGGCCGAAGCGGTCCGAAGCCCTGCCGCACAGAGGCATGGCCACCGTCCGGGCCACCATGTCCGCGGCGAAGAGCGCTCCCATCCAGGCCCCGGACGCCCCGGCCCGCTGGGCGAACACCGGCAGAAGCGGGGCAATCATGACCAGCCCGATGGTCACGATGACATTTGTGACGAACATTGTGACGACGCCGCGTGTGCGGGATTCCCTTCGGCTGTTCAAATTCGGCCACCTCCTTGGATGGTTTCCCGGACGGACAGCCTACCGGGTTTCCTGGACACCCCGCGGCCGGAAGCCGCGCTCCACCAGGGCGAGAAGTCCGTCCACCCCGAGGGCCAAGGCGGCGGCGGGCAGCGCGCCGGAGAGGATCAGCGTTGTATCGGTCAGTTGCAGGCCAGTGACGATGGGCTCCCCCAACCCGCCGGCGCCGATGAACGCCGCGAGGGTCGCCGTCCCGACGTTAATGACGGCGGCGGTCCGGACCCCTGCCAGGATCACCGGGGCGGCGAGGGGGAGCCTCACCCGCAGCAGGACCTGGACGGGCGTCATCCCCAACGCTAGGGCGGACTCGGCCGCGGTGGGGTCCGCCGACAGGACGCCCGTATACGTGTTCCGGATGATGGGAAACAGGGCGTAGACCCAGAGCGCCACAATGGCCGGTTTCACGCCCACGCCCAGCAGGGGGATCATGAAGGCCAGGAGCGCGATGGAGGGAATCGTCTGTGTGACGCCGATCCCCCGAATGATTGCCTCGGCCGCCTTGCGCCTCCGCTCCAGGACCAGCCCGAGGGGAATCGCGAACATCGCCGCCAGGAGGAGGGAAGCGCTCACCATTCCCAAATGCTCCAGCGCCCTGGCGCCCAACGCGCTCCGCTCTGTCCACAGATGCGCCCCCAACCCGGGCGACCGGATCGCCGGCGGTTCGTCCAAACTCGTTCCGCCGAGCAGGCCGAGGGCCGCCAGGGCGTCCCGCGCCACGCGCGGAACCGGCTCCTTGCCTTCCTGAAGCCGGCGGTTGAGGCGTCTCATCCGGTTCTCGTCCAGGAGGCCCGACAGGAGCGACAGCGCCTCTCCCACCTTCGGGAACCGATCCAGCGCCTCGGCCCGTACAAGCGGCGCCGCCTGGTAGGGAGGAAAGAAACCGCGGTCGTCCTCCAGGATGACCAGGCCGCTCAGGGACATTCGGCCGTCCGTTGTGTATACGTCGATGACGTCCACTTGGCCCGCCGCCGCGGCCTGATACTTGAGGGTCTGCTGGAGCCGCCGGATCTCGGAGAACCGGAGACCGTAAGTCTTTAAAAGTCCGGGCAGGCCGTCGGGCCGCCCGACGAATTCGTACCCGAACCCCCCGCGCAAGGTTCCGGCGACACCCGCCAGATCGGAGATCGTCCGGAGCCTGTGGCGCTCGGCCGTCTGTTTCCGGATGGCGAGCTCGTAGGCGTTCTCAAAGCCCAGGGGCGCAAGCCAGACCAGCTTCCACCGCCGCAGGAATTCCCGCCGGACCCGCGCCAGGACTTCCGGCGGAGTCCCCCGGGCGGGCCGCTTCAAGATGGAGACCCATCCCGTGCCCGTATACTCGGGATAGACATCGATGGCGCCCATTCGGAGTCCTTCGAACAGGACCTGGGTCCCCGCCAGGTTGAACCGCCGCGTGACGGTGAGCCCCGCGCGCTGTTCGATGAGCTGGGCGAACATTTCCGCCAGCAAGCGGTTCTCGGCGAAGTTCTTCGAGCCGACGACCACGGGCCCCTTGCGTCCTTGGCGGGCCGCGCCGGTTGCATCCGGCGGCGCGAAGAGAAGGACCGCCGCCAGGGCGGCCCATCCGGCGCGGCGCAGGATCTTCCTGCACGGCGGCCGTAGGAAGGCCATCAATTTCCCTCTTCCCGGAGGGGTGCTGTTTGCGTCCGCTCAAGCAGCGCCCGGACGTACTCCGTGGTGGGGGCGTCGCGCAGGAGCCGGGGCGCGTCAACCTGGTGGATCGTCCCCTCCCGCATGACGGCCACCCGGTCGGCCAGCAGGAAGGCCTCCTCGACGTCATGGGTCACCAGGAGGATTGTTTTCTCCATGCGGGCGCTGAGATTGAGGAACTCGCGCTGGAGGTCCGCCCGGGTGATGGGGTCGAGCGCGCCGAAAGGCTCGTCCAGAAGGACCACGTCCGGACCGGCCGCCAGGGCGCGGGCGATGGCCACGCGCTGGCGCTGTCCGCCCGACAGCTCCCGGGGGTGCCTTTCGGCTAGGTCCGTGTCGGGCAGACCGACCAGCTCCAGGACCTCCCGGGTTCGCACGCGCCGCTTCTCGGGGTCCCATCCCAGAAGCCGGGGCACCAGCTCGACGTTGCGGGCGATTGTCCAGTGGGGCAGAAGCCCGCCCTCTTGCTGGACGTAACCAATGTGCCTGCGAAGCCGGATGGGATCCTGGGACGCAACGTCCTCTCCCCGCACGAGAACGACCCCTTGGGAAGGCTCGACCAGGCGATTGAAGAGCTTCAGCAGCGTGGTTTTTCCCGAGCCACTCTCGCCGACGAGTGCAACGGTTTCCCCCGCCGCGACCGAGAGGTTTACGCCGCGGAGCGCCCGCACCTCACCGGGGCGGCCTCTCCCCGGACGGCCCGGATAGACGACGTGGACGTTTTGCACCTGAAGGACGCCGGGGGTTGATTTCATCGGTCCGTGGAGCGTCCGCCATGGAAGCCGATGCGGAATGAGGAGGCTTCCACGCAATGCGCCCGCTTTTCATGATCGAAGACGAACGGCATGCGGAAGGTCCCTGATGAGCATCGGTCCCCTTCCACGCGGCCATCAATAACCTGTACGATTGGTTTTGAAATTTCCATCCCGCAGCATCTGGACGGCCGCAAGGGGCGGCCGGTCTGTTGAGCGTTCGCGCCGCTGAGGCTCGGGTCGGTGGACCCTCGAGTCGGTGGACACTTGCCGATATGGTAACCTATATTGAAGAAGTTGTTCGAATCGGGTCGGGGGGGGGCAACAGGGACAGGCGGCGCATCCCCTGAGTTATTGACTCCGATAACCAGAAAATTCCACTTAAAACTGTGTTTATGTTAATCGAATTTATTACACCTTCCAACCCGGCTCAATGGTCGGGAAATCGGGTGACCGCTGCGCGGTGGGCGCGAGTGCTTAAAGACCTGGGTCACCGGATAGGGGTGAATGGGGCTTACAATGGGCAAGCGTGTGACCTCCTTGTCGCGTTGCATGCCCGCCGGAGCGCGAAGGCGGTCTTGAGCTTCCACAAAGACCATCCCCACGTCCCCGTCGTGGTCTGCCTGACGGGCACGGACCTCTACCGGGATATCCGAACGAGCCGTTCCGCCCGGCGCGTCCTGGAGCTGGCGACGCGACTCGTTGTTCTTCAACCCCTGGGGATTGAGGCGCTTCCCGGCCACCTGCGGGACAAGACCCGGGTCATCCTCCAATCCGTCAAGCGGCGGGAGGCCGCTCCCCGGTCCGGGGCCGACACCTTCGACGTCTGCGTCATCGGCAACCTGCGTCCCGTCAAGGACCCGCTTCGGGCGGCGATGGCGTCCCGGCTGGTCCCCGCGTCCTCGCGGCTCCGCGTGCTTCACCTGGGCAAGGCCCTCAGCGAGAGCATGGCGCGGCGGGCCCGGGCGGAGACGGCGCGCAACCCGCGCTACCAGTGGCTGGGCGAGAAATCCCCGGGGCGGAAGGAGCGCATTCTGACCAGCAGCCGGGCGCTCATCCTGAGCTCGAAGCTGGAAGGCGGCGCGAATGTCATCTCCGAGGCCCTGACGGCATCCGTTCCGGTCTTGGCTTCGGACATCCCCGGATCGGTCGGTCTTCTGGGCAAAAACTATCCGGGATACTTTCCTTACGGGGACACGCGTGCGCTGGCCCGTCTTTTGAACCGGCTGGAGTCCGAACCCGCTTTCGGCCGTCGCCTCGCGGCGGCGTGCGGCAAGCTTGCCCCCCTCTTCGAGCCGAAGCGCGAAACCGCGGCTTGGAAGAGCCTCCTCAAAGAGCTGAACCTTTCCTGACCGGCGCGCCTTACGATCCGAGGAGCCACCGGCCCTGACCGGGGACGCCCCATTCGCTGCGTGGAAGGCCGGATGGCATTCTACCGGCGGGGCCGTGCTGCGACCCTCGACTCGACTCCGCCGCCGGCTTCCTGCGCCGCTTCGGGCCGGGACCGAAATAATTTGCATTTCCGGTCTACACAAATGGGGTTTCGCGTTGTAATTTAAATGGTGAAGGAAGATTCGATTCTGGGAGGAGGGATCCTCTCGGCGGTGAAAGACCGGCCCTCTTTCATGGGCCCGCTGTATCGAGGAGAAGGGTCATGGGCGATACCATTCTTCTGGCTGTTGCGCTTCAGCGGTACGGGGACATCACCCCCCGGGCGATTGCGGTCCGCGACGTGGCTTCCGACATGGCGGAATTTTACAACGCAGCCCTGGCCGTCCTCACGGTTCACGTTCAGCTTGCCTTGATGCCCGATGAGGAGGACACCGGACAGAAGATAGAACGGTTCCTGGCGCCGCTGATCGATCGGGGTCTGCGCGTGGAGTCCATCGTCCGGGAAGGCTCGCCGCGCGAGCTCATCCCCGAGGTGGCGAAAGAGCTTGACGCCCGTATCGTCGTCATGGGCACCCACAGCAAACGGGGCATCCTGGATACGGTGGTTGGCGGGACCGCCAAGGCGGTCATCGCGAGAGCCCCGTGCCGGGTGCTGCTGGTGGCGCCGACCACCGATGAAGACCAGAAAACCCGGGAGCTCATCATCCCGGAATATCCCTTTATCTTCCCTTACGGTTGACCGAACTCCCCGTGGGACGGATTTCAATGGGCGCCCCCCGGACCGTTTTCAGTGGGAGGGAGAGGGCCGCCTTCTTTCGCAGGTAGAAGGTAAACCCATGCGGCGCGGCCATCTTGGCCGCCCAAGGATGGCGGGAGGGAAGCCTGCCCTGCCTGGGGGGTGTGAGCGTCTAACAAGAAGCCCCCCCTCCCCCCAAATTCGCCCATCTTTTGATCTCATTTCAACTCATCGCGGCAATTGAAAATTCCCCAGGCGCTCATACGCCTTGATCATCCCCTGCGTGCCCAGGTCCCCGCCACCCTGTTCCGTTTCGACCGAGCGGAAGAGCTGAACGGCCAGGGAGGTTCCGGGAAGGGGAAGGTTCATCCGCTTCGCCATATCGGCGACGATGTTCAGGTCCTTCTGGATGAGGCGGATCATGAAGGCGGGGTTCAGGTCTCCATCGATCACCTTCCGGCCCAGGGTCTCGAGCGCCCAGGAATTGCCCGCCCCGCCCGTGACCACTTGGTGCATCACGTCCAGGTCGATCCCCGCCCGGTGGCACAGGGACAAGGCTTCGCTGACGGCGACCTGGTTGACCGCGCACATGATCTGGTTGCACGCCTTGACGGTTTGTCCCGAGCCCGCCGGTCCCACGTGGGTGATTCTCTTCCCCATGGTCTCCAGGACGGACCGGCAGCGCTCGAAAACCTCCGCTTTGCCGCCGACCATGATGGTCAGGGCCGCGTTAACGGCGCCGATCTCTCCGCCCGAGACGGGGGCGTCCAGCATCTCGACACCGATCCCGGACAGGCGCGCGGAGAACTCGCGGGTGGCGTCCGGGGAGATGGTGCTCATGTCGATGACCGTCCGGCTCCCCCCCTTGCGGGTGCCTTGCGCCACCCCGTCATCTCCGAACAGGACATCCTCCACGTCGGGTGTGTCCGTCACGATGGAGATGATGACGTCCGAGGTTTCGG
Source organism: uncultured bacterium (assembly GCA_964423875.1). Classification (GTDB taxonomy): domain Bacteria; phylum UBA8248; class UBA8248; order JACPRG01; genus CAYRGS01. Next base: position 6,011 of record CAYRGS010000011.1, on the reverse strand, counting down.
CGACTTCCCGGGGGGACGCCTTGGGCGCGCCCCCGGCGTCGATCACCTCCCGGGCCTTCTCCGGCGTCCGGTTGTAGACGTTCAGGGCGTAACCGTCCTTTAGGAGGTTGAGGGCCATGGGCCGTCCCATAATCCCGGCGCCGATGAATCCGATGGTCTCTTTTCGGTCGTTCATTTTCTTCCCTTCCCGGTTGATTCCGTGGGGTGAAATCCGCAAAGCATCGGGCCGAATTCATTCGAAACCGAGCCCCTGGCAGGATACCGAATCGGCTCGCAGTCGCGCGAGGCTCATCGCTGAGCCGACCTTCCGGTGGCCGCCCCTCCGGCAAAGTGAGGATGTCACTCCTTGGAAGTTCCTGACGCTATGGTAAACATAGGAGATGCACAATGTGGAGATGGATGTTGAATCCGTCGGGTGTTGAGGGTATTCCATGTTGACTTCCCGCCGTAGCGCCCTTGCCGCAGGCCTCCTCGTAATTCTTTTTGTCGCTTCCTACGTCTTTGCCCAGACGCTCTCCGTCAAAACCCCCCGCGGGAACGTACGCTCTGGGCCGGGGACCAGCTACGACATCGTCGGGATGGTCTCAAAGGGATATCGATAAGATGGTCTTTATCACGCCCCGAACGATGCCATCCCCCCCCTCTCCCCTCGCCTTCGCATGGGAAGCCGATGACCGTTGAGCCGGTGGTGTACGCGGCCTTTGCGAAGTCTTTGTGAGAAGTGCGAACAGTGGAGAATACAGGGCCGGAAGGGAAAAGCCATTCATACTGGACAGTCCGTCTTCATGGACGGGTCATCCGAGCTTGGGGCGCACGGTCTCGGCGAAGGTCCGAGCGAGCGAGGCGGCGCTGGCGGTTGTGGGAAGGAGCATGACCTCGTTCACCCCCATGTCGGCGAGCATGCGCAGTTTCTCCGCGCACTCTTCCGCCGTCCCCCCCAGGGCGAAGCGATCGATCCACTCGTCGCGCACCAATCGGGCATGGGGCGCGTCCGTTTGAAGATGGCCCGAGAGGGTGTAAGCCTTTCTGAATTCTTCCTTTTCCTGTTTTGTGAAGCCCGTTAACCGCGAGGGGAGGGGCGCGAGCACCCGGCGCGCGACGTAGGTCTTGACGTTCTCCCGGGCCGCTGCCCGGTCCTCGGAGATGTCGCAGCCGACGGTTATCGAGATGACGACATCCGCCGGGTCCCGGCCGGCGCTCTCGGCGCCCTCCCTCACCGAGTCCAGGGTGTACTGGATCAGGTCGGGGGCGACGCCGACGGAGGCGATGACGCCGTCGGCGCACCGGCCGGCCGATCGCAGCATCCGGGGCCCGTTGGCCGCCAGATAGATTGGCAAGCGCCTGCCCTCGTAATGTTCCAGTTTTGGCATGTTTTGTCCGCGGAACATTCCGTCCTCTCCGGCCAGGAGGGAACGCAGACAATGGACCGCTTCCTCGCATTCTTCAGGCTTCAGCGGGCGGAGTCCCAGATGCTTGAAGGAGGTGTCGCCCGCTCCCAGGCCCAGCAGGATCCGCCCGGGCCAGGTCTCGTCCAGCGTCGAGACGGCCCGCGCCGTCACCGTAGGGTGACGGGTGACCGGATTCGTCACGCCGATTCCCAGCTGGATCCGCTCCGTGCGTTCGGCGCTCAGCGCGAGGGTGACGTAAGGGTCCCGGTAGATCCCCTGGGTGTCCCCGATCCAGGCGCGGTCGAAGCCCGCCGCCTCCGCCTCTTGGACGGCTTCCACGACCTTGAGGGCGGACTCCCTTCCTTCCCGGGGAAAGAAGCTCATCCCAATCATCAGGGAGTTGGTCTTGGCGGTCTGAGATTGGCTTGGGGTCATTCGACGCTTCCCTTGGTTGTAGAAACCCGCATTATAATGAATCTTGTGTGGGACAGATCGTTTCCATCAAACAAACGGGCAAAGCATGAGTGTACCACTAATGGGGACAGTTCGAATCGGCGTGGACGTGGGCGGCACGTTCACCGATGTCGTGGTGGCCGATGAATCCACCGGGGAATTGATTTCCCTCAAGGTCCCGACGACGCCCGATAACCTGCTCGAAGGGATCTTTCGTGGTTTGGCGAAGGCGGCCGGCCGATGGTCAGAACGTGCGCCGGACCTCCTGGAAAGAGCCTCTTCGTTCGTTCACGGAACCACGGTTTGCACCAACCTGATGGTCCAGCGGGCGGGCGCGAAGGTAGGGCTGATCGCGACCGAGGGGTTTCGGGACTCCCTGGCCCTGCGCCGGGGCGCCCGGGAATCGGTCTGGGACATGAGGACGCCCAATCCGCCGGATCTGGTCCCCCGTCACCTCCGGGTCGGGGTCCGCGAGCGGATGGATTGCTTCGGCGAGCCTCTGGTCCCCTTGGACGGGCAGAGCGTCGAGGACGCCTTGGGCCATCTCAAGGCTTACGGGGTGGAAGCGGTGGCGGTCTGCCTGTTCAACGCCTATGCCGACAGCCGGCATGAGCTGGCCGTCAAGGAGCGGGCCGGTGCGATGATGCCCGGTGTCCCCGTTTTGATCTCGTCCGAAGTTCTCCCGGTGGCCGGGGAATATGAGCGCGCTTCGACGACCGCCATTCACGCCTACGTCGCGCCGGGAGCCGCTTCTTACCTGAACGCGCTCGACGCCGAGTTGAAGTCGCAGGGATTGCGTGCGAAGCCCTTGATCATTCAGGGAAACGGAGGTGTCTTGGATCCCGAGCGGAGCGTCCGCCGGCCGGGGATGCTCGTCCTTTCGGGGCCGGCCGCGGCGACGGCGGCCGGCCTTCAGTATGGCAAGGCCGTCGGGGACTTGAACCTGCTGATTCTCGATATGGGCGGAACGAGCTGCGACCTCTCGGTCGTCGTCAACGGAAGGATACCGACGGCGGATGGGGTGGAGGTCGAGGGCTACCATTTGGCCACTTCTTCACTGGAGGTCAAAACCATCGGGACCGGCGGGGGAACGATCGCCTTCGTCGATCCCGGCGGCATGCTTTGCGTGGGTCCGCGGGGGTCCGGGGCGGATCCGGGACCGGTCTGCTACGGCCGCGGCGGCGAAGAACCGACCGTCACCGACGCCAACCTTATCCTGGGCCGGTTGGGAACCGACGACTTCGCCGAGGGGGAGATTTCCATCGACCGGGAGCGGGCGGAGGCGGTCATCCGACAAAAGATCGCCGAACCCCTCAGCCTGTCGCCCATCGAGGCGGCGCGGGCCATTGTTCGGATCGCCAATCAGAACATGATCAGCGCGCTGGAGATGATCAGCCTTGAAAAAGGGAGAGACCCCCGGGATTTCACGCTGATCGCCGCCGGCGGCGCCGGGCCGCTTCACGCGAGCGCGCTGGCGGAGGCCCTGGGCATCCGCCGCGTCTACGTCCCCAGGCAGGCGGCCGTCTTCAGCGCACTCGGCCTTCTTCACGCCGACCTTCGTCAGGACTACGTACAAAGCTTCAACGGGGACCTCGTTACCACCCCGCCGGAGGAGCTGAAGAGCGTATTCCGGCGATTGACGGCAAGCGCCCGGGAAGAGTTTCTTGAGATGGGCGTACGGGCCGAGGATGTGGAGATGGAGCTTGAAGCCGACCTTCGCTACCGGGGGCAGCACTGGGGCATTCCCGTAACCCTTCCGGACCTTGAAAGCCCCGAGCCGCTTGGCACTTTGGCGGCGGCCTTTCACGAGCGTCACGAGGCGCTCTATGGGCATCAGGACCCGAGCGGCGTCATCGACGTTTTGAGCCTTCGCGTCATCGCCATCGCGCACACCCCTGCCCTGGCGGTCGGGGCGCAGGCCGACGCCCGGGCCGTCTCTTCGGCCGGATCGGCCGATCGGCGGGAAGTGAGCTTGGACGCGCCGGGTCCGCCCATCTCTGCGGCTGTCGTGAAAGGGTCGGCGTTGAAACCGGGGGCCCGGCTCTCGGGCCCTCTGCTCATTGAAGAGCCTGCCACCACCTTGTGGGTTGCGCCGGGAGACGCGGTCGAGGTGGACGCGCATGGAAACTATCTTCTTCTGAAGGAAAAGGGCTGAGGATGGACCCGCTCAAAGCCGCCATTGACCCCGCCGAGTTGACGATCATCCAGAAAAAGCTGGATTCCATCACTCACCGGATGGGCGTCGTGATGACGCGGACGGCCCGGAGCTCCCTGGCCAGCCAGGGACATGATTTCTCCTGCTTTCTCACCGATGACCAGGGCCGGCTTCTCTCCCAGGCGGAGGGCATTCCCATCCACACGGGCGGCGGCGGATTCGCCGTGCGCGCCCTCCTGGAGTTCTTCGGGGACGACATCCGGCCCGGGGACATTCTCATTTCCAACGATGTCTATACGGCCGGCGGCAACCACCTGCCCGACTGGACAGTATTCGCGCCCGTCTTCGCGGACGCCCGGCTCGCGGTCTTCACATGCATCCGCTCCCACCAGCTCGACATAGGCGGCGGCGCGGCGGGAACGTACAACACGAAGGCGAAGGAAATCTTCCACGAGGGCCTGCGCATCCCGCCGCTCAAGCTTGAGGACCGAGGCGTCCTGCGAGCCGACGTCCTGGAATTGCTCAAGATCAATGGCCGCCGCCCGGACATCCTGGCCGGAGATGTAGGCGCGATGATCGGTTCGGTCAAAAGAGGCGCGGCCTGGATCGAAGAGCTCATCCTTGAACGCGGTTGGGAGACGCTCCGCCGCTACTGCGAAGCCCTGCTGGATTACAGCGAGCGGAGAATGCGGCTGGAACTGGAAAAGATTCCCGACGGGGTGTATGAGGCGACGGAGATCATGGACAACGATGGCTTCGATGTCCGGGACGTGACGATCCGTCTCCGGCTGGAGATCCGGGGGACCGATGTCACGGCCGATTTCACCGGGACGGACCCCCAGGTTCCCTCTTTCAAGAACAGCTCCCTGTCCAATACGTATTCGGCCGTCTACGCGGCCCTGGCCACCGTTGTAGACCCCCGGATCCCGCACAACGAGGGGATGTACAGGACGATTCGGATCATCGCGCCCGAGGGGACGGTGGTCCATTGCACCGAGCCCGCCGCCGTGACATTTTCGACCCTCCATCCAGCCCACGAGATCATCAACTGTTGCTGGAAGGCCCTGGCGCGGACCGACCCGCACCGCGTGTGCGGGGGCTGGGGGAAGATGGCCAACCCCACTTTCTCGGGGCTCGACCGCCATGGGCGGGTCTTTGTGATGTTCAACCTCGCCGGATACGCCGCTGCGGGCGCCATGAACGAAAGGGACGGATTCGATCAAATCGGCTCTCCCATCTGCATGGGCGGAATGATCATCCCCAACCTGGAATCCATCGAGCGCATCTATCCCGTCCGGTTTCTCAAGCACGAGCTCCGGCGAGACACGTGCGGATCGGGAGAGTTTCGGGGCGGAACGGGCGTGGATTACCAGGTGGAGCTCCTGGTCCCCGGGACCCTGTGTTTTCGCGGAGAGGGCCAGGGCGCGCCGAGTGGGTTCGGGGTCAGCGGGGGCGGGGAGGGCGAACCGGCCCAAGTCACTTTCCGCCGTCGGGGCCGGCCGGATGACGGCGAACCGGAGGAGGCACTTCCGGCCTACGGCATCCGGGAGGTCGGGTGCGGGGTTCTGCGCATCCAATCCGCCGGGGGCGGCGGCTGGGGCGACCCCGAAGGGCGTGATCCCGAGGCCGTCCACCGGGACGTGCGGAACGGGGTTCTCTCCCCGGAAAAAGCCCGGGCGGATTATGGAATCGAGGTTGATGATGGTGCGGGAGGGAAGAGATGAGAGGCGGGCAAGATGCCCTCCCCCCCTACTTGAAAAACTGCCCGCTTTCTACGATTCGGTAGGCCGGGCATCTTGCCCGGCTGGTAGGGACAATTCGGGTCTCGAATTGGATAACCATTTACGAGACACCACATCAGTCTGCCAGTGCCGCCTTATTTTCTTACCGCCCCTTCAAGATCCCCCGGGCAATGAAGGAGCGAAGGATCTCCGACGTTCCGTCGGCGATACGACCCATCCGGACGTCGCGGTACATGCGCTCGATGGGGAGGTCTTTCATGTACCCCATCCCGC
>CAYRGS010000010.1:23115-54353 GCA_964423875.1 uncultured bacterium | reverse complement strand
TCTCGACGAGGCGTGTGGGGATGGGGTGGCCCACTCCGTGGTCGAACTGTTCGTAAATGTTCTCGGGCTCGGTCTCCAGGGCCATGAGGATACGGCGCCGGGAGGCGAAGATTCCCCCGACGACCGCCGTGTCGTGTCCTTTGACATTCTCGAACAGGAGGGCGGGCCCCTGCTGGTCCGAGGTCTTTCGAATGTAGGCGGAGATTCCGAACTTTGGATCCACCTCTTCAGAGATGCGGAGGAGGTCGTTTCGTTCTTCGAGATATTCTAGGAAATCCCTGGGGTCATCGAACGGCATGAGGAATTCTCCTTTTCCGGGGCGGCCGTCGCCACGCCTTTCACGGCGGGCCTTCACACCAAGGTGCCAGAGAGCGCGGGTTCATGCAAGGAGGTATTGGCTGAGGCATCCCCAATTTCTCCGCGGCTTGGGAGGCTGGATTCCCGCCCCCCGATGAAACACTTCCGAGGCAGGCCGTGTCCGAAGTTAATCGGAGACCCAAGGCGAAAAACGGACATGGGCGACCGTTCCGTCCCTCCGCTGTGCCTCTACCTCTTTCCAAGGAGCATTCCAGATCCATGCAATAATCCGAATCCGCCATGTTGGAGATTGGAAGAGGTCACACTTCTTGAGGCGCTGTGGAGAGAATTCAAATGCGACGACTCAGACGTGGTGGAAGTCCAAATTGAAGCGCGGATGGATGGAGTCAATCTTCAGCGAAAAACCAAGTATGCCCGAGGCGGTATAGAACTTGACGCATCTCGATGGACAACAATAAGAAGAGCGATCCGCTAAACTCTTTTGGACGATGCTAGCAGACACTGAACAGCCAATCGTGGGGACACCATACTTATTTCTCCCTATGCCCCCTTTTTCGTCCTGGATTCTGCCGTTGCAGGATACGACCCAATGCCTCTTCAAGGTTTCCAACAAAACCGTCATTTCCCAAAGGCGTGCCTATCTTCTCATGATGTCGCGAATCTGGGGGTCAGGTCTTGAATCATCAGATCAGGACTTTGGCGGGTGAAACTTTTACCGATGGAAGCTGACTGAAGGCCCGGACACTCGCCGATCTAAGCGATGTTGAACACTACGCCTTACCTCTTCTCCGCAACCACAATCATCCGAAACCCCTCCATGTCGTACCGCTTCCCGGCATAATCGCCGTAAGCCTTCAGGTGCTTTAGCCCTGCGTCCCGGAGCATCCGGGTCATCTCGGCCAGGGTGTAGAGGCGGATGCTGCTGTATAGCTCGGACCGCTCGCCCTCGTCGGGGATGATTGTGCGCTTCGTGTTGAGCCGTCCCCGCTCGTAATCAAACACCATCTCGTTCAAGAGCTTCGCGCCCTCGCCCTCTTCCCAGAACCGCTCGTCGAAGTGGGCCATCAGCCACTCTTTGTTGAGGACGTCGAGGAAGAACCGGCCGCCCGGCTTCAGGACGCGCGCGATTTCGTTCAAGACCGACTGGTCGTCCGCCTCGTCGTCGAAGTAGCCGAAGGACGTGAAGAGCGAGACCACCGCGTCGAAGGCTTCCGAGGTGTAGGGAAGGACCCGCATGTCCGCACACGTGAACGGGGGGGCGATCCCCAGGCCGGCCAAGTGGGTGTCCCGGCCCGCGCGCTTCAGGAGGTTCCAGGCGTTGTCCAGGCCGAAGGCGCGGTAGCCCTGCTTGTGGAGGGAGAGGGTGTGGCGGCCGTACCCGCAGGCCAGGTCCAGGACGCGCGGGGGGGGGGGGAGCGCGATCCCCAGAAGCTCCAGCGCCCCTTTCACCTGGGATTCGGTCAGGTCGTCGCGGGGGTAGGCCCGGGCGTAATCCTCGCCGAAGAATTTCTTTGTCCAGTCGGACACGGTGACGGTTCCCCCCCCCAAAAAGCCCTCGGCGATTCCGCCTTTCGCGATCCGGTTAGACGAGAGTCGCGGGTGCGCGGGTCGGCGGAAGCCCCGTTATGCAATCATCCTTCCCCCGTCCACCGTGACAATCGACCCTGTCATGAAGTCCGTCCCCTCGATAAGGAACAGGACGACGGCGGCGATGTCTTCGGGCGAGCCCACCCGCCTGAGGGGGACAGCGCGCTTGACGGCCTCGATCTCTTCGGCTGTAAAGTCCTCGGGCAGCAGGACCGGACCCGGCGCCACGCCGTTGACCTGGACCTCTGGAGAAAGCGCCAGGGCCAGCGATTTGGTCAGATTCACAAGCGCCGCCTTGGCGGCGCAATAGGGCATGTATCCCTTGTACGGCCGTTCCGCCGCCCAGTCCACGATGTTGACGATCTTTCCCCGCCCCCGCGACTTCATGCCGGGGGCGATCCGCCGCGCGAGAAGGAAGGGGGCCTTCGCGTTGACGGCCAGGTTCCGGTCCCAATCCTCCTCGGTCAGCTCCTCGAAGGGTTTCCGGTAATAGATGGAGGCGCTGTTGACCAGAACGTCCAGGGGACCGAGACCGGCCTCGATCTCGTCCACGATGCGGTCCACCTGTCCGGCCCGGGTTACGTCGCCCTGAACGGTGACGGCCTTCACGCCGAAGGCGCGGATCTCCTCCGCGGCCGACTCGGCCTGTTCTGCGGACCGGTTGTAGTGGACGGCGACGTCCGCCCCGCGCTCCGCGATTCCGAGCGCGATGACGCGGCCCACACGGATGGCGGACCCGGTGACGAGGGCGCGCTTTTCCTTCAGATCCAAAGGGGCCTCTGCCTATTTCCGGTAAGTGGCGCACGAAGTCGGGGTCTCCCACAATTTGACCTCTATGACAGGAAGCCCTTGGGAGACCCCGTAGTCGAAAATCAATTTGGCGATGTTCTCCGATGTCGGGTTCGCGTCCATCTCGAAGTATGGCTCGCCGTGCTCTTTGAGAAAGGGAAGCAAGGGGTCGTCTTTGCGAAGGATCATCGTGTGATCGAAACGCTCATCCACCCACCCCTGGATGATCCGCTTCACGTCGCCGAACTCCACGACGAACCCGATCCCGTCCAGGGTTTCGCTCTCCAGGGTGACCTCCAGCCTTCCGTTGTGGCCGTGAACGGCTTTGGACTTGCCGCTGTAATCGAGGAGACGATGGCCGTAGCAGAAGTGGATCTTTTTGGTCACCCTGTACATGAGCCCACTCCCCTCCCCCACTCCCCCACCCCCTCGTGATGACTTGGGCATGGAGGAATTCCAGCATGTCCTTTCACGGAGCAGAAGGCCTGAAGCACCTGAGCTCCGTATGCCCTTCCGCTGAAGAACCTTTAATTATGTTATTTGGGTCGTGCGGGCAAGCTTGAGGAATCGCAATAGACACGGGAGGAGGGGGAGGGAAGGAGAACCGGTTGCCGATTCAGGACAACCGACCCTTCACCCCCCTCCCGGACTCGAGGGCGGTTCCGAGCCGGTTCGGGCCGAAAGGTGTCGGCTACAAGATCGGCAGGTACTTCTCCAGCTCGAACTGCGAGACGTGCGCGCGGTACTCGTGCCACTCCATTCGCTTGTTCTCGAGCAGCTTGATGAATACGTGGTTGCCCAGACACTTGCGCAGGAGTTCACTGTTTTCGGCCGCCTTGATGGCCTCGTTCAGGTCGGAGGGCAACTCCCGGATCCCCAGCTTCTCCCGCTCTTCCGCGTCCATCTCGTAAACGTTGCTCTTGACCGGAGCGGCCAGCTTGTATTTCCCTTTGATTCCGGCGAGACCGGCGGCCAGCATAGCCGAAAAGGCGAGGTAGGGGTTGCAGGCCGGGTCCGGAGAGCGAAGCTCCACCCGGGTGGCCTGCTCATGGCCGGGCTTGTAGACGGGCACGCGGACTAGGTCCGAACGGTTGCGGATGGCCCAGGTGAGGTAGACGGGCGCCTCGTAGCCGGGGACCAGCCGCTTGTAGGAGTTGACCCACTGGTTCAGGACGACGTTGATCTCTGGGATGTGCCGCAACAGGCCCGCGATGTATCTCTTCGCCACGTCGGACAGGGAGTTTTTGTCCTTCGGGTCGAAGAAGGCGTTTTTGGCCCCTTTGAAGAGCGACTGGTGGGTGTGCATGCCGCTGCCGTTCTCGCCGAACAGCGGCTTCGGCATGAAGGTGGCGTACATGTCGTGGGTCATGGCCGTTTCCTTCACGACCAGCCGGTAGGTCATGCAGTTGTCCGCCATGGTGAGGGCGTCGGTGTAGCGCAGGTCGATCTCGTGCTGGCTGGGTCCGACTTCGTGGTGGCTGTACTCGACATCGATCCCCATGGCCTGAAGGGTCAGGACGGCGTCGCGCCGGAAGTTGCTGGCCGCGTCCAGCGAGGTCATGTCGAAGTACCCGCCGTGATCGAGGATCTCCGTTCCGCCGGAATTCTTGAAGAGGAAAAACTCCAGCTCCGGTCCGATGTAGAACGTGTATCCCAAGTCGGCGGCCTCTTTCAGGTTTCGCTTCAGGATATACCGGGGGTCGCCCTCGTACGGGGTGCCGTCGGGATTGAGAATGTCGCAGAACATCCGGCCGACGCGCCCCTGCGGACCGCTTCGCCACGGGAGCAGTTGAAACGTGGAGGTGTCGGGCATCGCGACCATGTCGCTTTCGTCGATGCGCGCGAAACCCTGAATGGAGGAGCCGTCGAAACCCTGGCCCTCGTAGAGGGTGGTCGCCAGCTCCTCATACGTGATGGCGAAGTTCTTGAGGTTGCCCAGGATGTCCGAGAACCACATCCGGATGAACTTGACGTTGTTCTCCTTCGCGAGACGAAGGATGTACTCCCGGTCCTTGGATTTGGCCGGGGCGGCCTTACCGGCGCCTTTGGCGGCGGATGACGCGCGTTTCGTGGTCTTGGCCATTCGGTCCTCCTTGTGTAGAGCTGACGATGGATGTCCGGCCCAATGGGATTGCAAAATGCCCGCCAGGGTGGAGAGGCAGAAGAAAACCCACCGCGACGGACCGGTCTTTTAAACTGGAAGACCTTTACGGGCAAGCTCTTCCGACCTCATCCGAGGCATGCCCGGGCAAACCCGGAAATTTCAAAGAGACCCGCTCTATATAACCGAGGAGTGTTTCGGGAAGATTACAGCGGGATGAATTCCGTGTTAATTCGTTGGGAACCCGCCCCGATTCAACCGGTGAATCTGTATCCGACGCTCCGGACCGTCTTGATGAGCTCGCGCCCGCCCGCCTCCAATTTGATGCGCAGACGCCGGACGTGGACGTCGACCGTGCGCGTACCCCCCAGGTAATCCTCCCCCCAGACGCGGGTAAGCAGATGCTCGCGCGTGAAGGTCCTGCCCGGATGCGTCATCAAGTGTTTGAGCAGCTCGTACTCCCGGAAGGTGAGGTCCAGGGGCGCGGCGTCCAGCGTGATCTCGTACCGCTCCTCGTTCAACCGGAGGCCCGAAGCGGCGGCGACCTCCGCTTTTTTCGAACCGCCGGATGGCGCCACGGGGTGGGCGGGTCCGGGCGAATCCGGCCGGCCGTACACCCTGGGCCCCAAAAGGTTCCGGACGCGGAGGCGGACCTCTTCCGCCCGGAGGGGAAGATACGCCACCTCGTCCGCCATGAGCGGGCCGGCCGGGCTCTCGAGGTCCCCGGCCTCCAACAGAAGAAGCGTGGGGGGGAGAGGGGGGAGGGGGGGGGGCGGTGCCTCGACCGATGGATAGGATAGACAGACGCCCAGATAATCCCGCCCGTCCACAATGAGAAGCGGGGGCCCGGCGTCGGCCCTGGGCATCCTGGGCGGTTTCCCTCCCGTCCGATGGGGGGGCGCGTTCCGGACAATGCTGAAACCCAAAGAATTCACCAGTCCATCCAGCTCGTCCGCGAGCTCGGCGTCCCGGCTGAGAAGAAGGGCTTCCATCCTGCGCTTGGCCATCGGCAACGTCCGGGGGTCCATTGATGATAAAGGTTATCATCTCATCATAGATTGAGCCCGACCCCGCCGCAACCGGCTTCGGTGAAGGCGGCTTCCGGCTTTACGCCGGGTCGGGTGAGGCATTCCGCGGCGTTCGGTTTTGCTGCTTGCGGAAGTGGCCCGCCCGGGATATCTTTTCAAGATGTCGGTTCGCCGGCGCTTCACCCGCCTTGATGTTGAATCCCATTCCAGGAAAAAATCCATGCGGAAAGACACGGCAAAGCCATGATCCGTCGCCTGATTGCCGCCATCGGCGTTGTCCTTCCACTTAGCCTTCTCGCCATGAGTCCGCCCCAGGGGTTGGGCCCCGAAGGCCTCAAGGCCCTGGCCCTGTCGGTTTTCGCCATCTCGTTCTTTGTGGTCGAGACGATTCCCCTTGCGTGGACAGGTCTCATCCTCCTTCTCTTGTTTGTCTTGTTGGGGGTGGTCCCGCCCTCTGTGGCGTTCTCCGGGTTCACCTCTTCCGCGTTCTGGCTGGTGTTCGCCTCTTTTCTCCTGGGCGGAGGGATGCTCCGGATCGGGTTGGCGCGCCGGATGGCGTTCGTCTTCATCCGTGCGTTGGGAAACCGGTACGGCCGGGTCGTGATGGGATTCTGCGTCCTCGGCTTCCTGTTGTCGTTCGGGGTCCCTTCGGGCAACGCGCGGGTGGCGCTGCTCATCCCCATCGCCCTGGAGATTGCTGCCGCGTTCGGCTTGCCCCTCAAGTCTCGCGGTTGCGCCGGCCTGGCCTTGGCGGTTGCCATGTCGGCCTTCTTCCCGGGGTTCGCCTTGCTCCCCTCGAATGTCCCCAACCTCGTACACGCGGGGGTGATTGAATCGGTTGGCGGTCCGGCCATCTCCTACGGCCTGTGGGCGGCGCTGCACCTGCCGGTGCTGGGGGTGGCGCGGGTGGCGATGATCTACGTTGTCATCCGGCTTTTCCTCTGGCCGAAGGAGGTTCCGGTTCTCAAGGGAGAATCTCTGGGCGCCGGAGATGCCGGGCCCCTGAGTCCGGACGAGTGGAAGATGATTGCCCTGATCGGCATCACCATCGGCCTGTGGATGACGGATTTCATTCATGGCGTGAAACCCGTCTGGGTGGGGCTCGGGGCCGCGATGGCGACCCTGCTGCCGGGTATCGGCGTCCTGGAGAAGAAGGATGTAATCCGGTGCGTCAACCTCCCGCTGCTCGTTTATCTCGCGAGCATTCTGGCGCTGGGGAGGGTCCTCGCGGCAACCGGCGTCAGCCGGTGGGTGGGAGAGTACATCATCCGGGTCATCCCTTTAGCGGAGATGGGGAGCAACGAGCAGGTCGCCGTGGTGGCCTTGATCACATTATCCCTGGCGATCCTGACGACCCAGCCGGCCGTCCCCGCGGTCTTGACGCCCATCATTGTCGCGTATGCGACGGATCATGGCCTCGACGTCACCCGTCTCGTGATGGCCCAGGTCCTCGGCATCGGTATCTGCTTCTTTCCGTACCAGACGCCGCCGCTGGTCAACGCCCAGGGATATGGGGCCTTTACGGGGCGGCAGGTTCTGCGCGTGTTGATCCCCTTCGCCGTCCTGAGCGTAATTCTGGTGATCCCGCTGACCATCCTCTACTGGAGGTTTGTCGGGTTTCTGCCCTGAAGGGGACGGCCGCGTCCTCCCCGGCCGGCGGCGCCTGGAATCGGGAACCGTGCTACACTAAAGTTTCCACTCCATGAATGATTGAAAAGACCTCGAGTCCCGTCATGGAAAATGACGGTTCTCGTGGGAAGAGATACTTACAAGTTGGCCGTGGAGGGCCGATCAGTGAAAGCTCGACTTGCCGGCGCGGGGGCGGTTTCCGGGGCGCTGGTCTTCCTTCTGGGATGCGCGGGACCGACGATTTAGGTCCGCGTCGTGGTCCCCGCGGAAGTCGATTTACTCTCCCGCAACATCGATTCCCTCGGGGTCATGAAGTTAGGCGGCGATCCCGAGGTGGCGGAACATGTCACCGAGTCCCTGACGACGAAGCTCGGGGAGAGTGAGCTCTTCAAGGTCGTCGAGCGATCCCGGCTAGATCAGGTGGTGGGGTAGATCCGGCGCGGTCTGAGCGACCTCGTCGATTCCAAGACCGCGGCGGAGGCCGGAAGGCTGTTGGGTGTCAAGGCTGTCGTGGTCGGACAGGTCGTGGTCTATCGAATCGTGGACACACCGTACACCAAGCAAGTCAGGAAACGGGTCGGGACCGGCCGGTTCCGGACGATCGGCTCCGGCCGAAGGGCCCGGAAGGAAGAGATCATGAAAGAGGTCCTGGTCACCGAGAACCACACACGGCGTGAAGGGGTCCTCTCCGTCTCTCTGCGGGTGGTGGAAGTGGCCACGGGCCGCATCCTCGCGAGCCGTACGGTGTCACACCCTGAAGTACGACACGGGATTGGACCTGCTGTCCACGCTCTTTTCCAAGGTGAAGCGGGAGATCCCGCCTCCGGAGGCCACGCGCCGAGACCTTGTGGAGGCGGTGTCCACCCGATATTTCGAGTACGTCTCTCCCCGGTACGTGACCATAAAACGGACCCTCGAGTCCGCGGAGGGCGCGGTGGATACGGGGGTCAAATTCGCAAGGCCGGGAGCCTGAAAGAGGCCATACGCATCTGGACCGAGCATGTCCGGACCCGCCCCGAAAGCAATGAAGCCCTTTACAACCTCGGGGTTGCCTATGAGGCGTTGGGACAGTTTGAGCGGGCGCGAACGGCCTACCGGCAGGCCCCTTCGGCTTGCGACCAAAGACTTGTACATCAAAGCACTGGCCGGTCTGGACAAACAGATTCGCGAACGCAATAAAGTGGGGCGTAAGCTGGCCGGAGACTAGCGCCCCGGGTCTCTACAACAAATGGACTTGTAGGCGCTTGCTCTTTCCGGCGGGTCGGCGCGCCTGACAAAGATGCGAGGATGAAGCTATGAGCGACACCCCCTGGGCTTGTGATGACTTCTGGGTCGGTCCGCTGAACTACTCCGATGAAGTGAGGGATCCGCTCGACCTCCCCGAGAGGGTGGAGATTCACGATGTCACCCTCCGGGACGGGGAGCAGACGCCCGGCGTGGTCTTCCGCATTGAGGAAAAGATCGAGATCGCCCGGGCCCTCGACGACCTCGGTGTGGACCGGATCGAGGGCGGCATGCCCGCTGTCTCGGCCGATGACGCAAAGGCCATCGAAGAAATGGCGCAGCTCGGGATGCGCGCGAAACTGATGACCTTCTGCCGCGCGACGCCGGCGGACATCGATCTGTCCCTCAAGTGCGGCGCGGACGGCGTGGTTATCGAAATCCCGTGCAGCATTCCGAAGCTCAAGTATCAGTTCCCGAAGTGGAGCGAGGAGGACGTCATCAAGCGAAGCGTGGAGACCATCGCGCACGCCAAGGCCGCCGGCCTGCACACGGTTTATTTTCCGTATGACACGACGCGGGCGGACCTCGGGTTCCTGGATCGGCTTTTGGGTGAGGTGATGGACCGGGGGAATCCCGATTCGGTGGGCGTGGTCGACACCACCGGCTGTCTCCTGCCCCGGGCCATGGAGGTCCTGGTTCGCCGGGTCCGCGACCGGACCGGAATCCCGGTCGAGGTTCACACCCACAACGATCTGGGGATGGGCATCGCGACGACGCTCTCGGCTGTGGGGGCCGGGGCGAAGGTGGCGCATGTGAGCGTCAACGCCCTTGGCGAGCGAAGCGGCAACGCTTCCCTGGACGAGGTGGTCGTGGGCCTGCGGACGCTGTACGGGATCTCGACGAACGTTAATTTCGAAAAGCTGGAGAAGGTGAGCGGCCTCGTGCAGCGTCTTTCGGGCTATCCGTTGGCGCCCGGCAAGGCGTTGACCGGCCTGAACACCTTCACGCGCGAATCGGGCATCGGCATCGACATGCTTTACGAGCGCCCCCTGGCCATGTTCTCGATCGCGCCTAAGTTTGTGGGCAACCGGCCCCGCGTGGTTCTGGGCAAAAAGAGCGGAGCGACCTCGATCCGGGTCAAGCTCGAGGAGAGCGGCCTGAAGCTGGAGGACGAGGAAAAGGTGCAGGCGGCCCTGGCCGAGATCAAGCGCCGCTCCATCGAGCGCAAGGCCCTGATCGATGACGATGAATTCCGCGAGATTATCGACGCCATTCAAAAAGATTGAATCACAGAGTATTCAGGAGACTACAACGGACATGGATCTCTCATTGACACTGGAACAGAAAGCGCTTCGGCAGACCGCCCGCGATTTTGTGGACAAGCACATCCTGCCGATCGCCCTGGAGCGGGACCGGATCCCGGACCCCGCCGAGGCGTTTCCCTGGGAGGTGATCGAGGAAGGGGACAAGATCGGCCTGCGTCTCCTCTCCCTGCCCAAGGCGTACGGCGGCGGCGAAGCCGATATCCTCACGCTATGTCTCGTCGGCGAAGAGCTGGCCCGGGGCGACTTGGGCCTCGCCGTGGCTTTCGATCAGACCTGGAAAATGTTCAGCCTGATGACCGGAAGCATGACCGATGACCAGCGCGAGCGCCACCTGCCCGGACTCGTTAACAATCCCCGCGCCCTGCTCGCCACGGCCAACAGCGAGCCGCTCTCCGGGTCGGACAATATCCTCCCCTATGACGCGCCGGGCGTCGGGACGCAGACCTCGGCGGTCCGCGAGGGGGACCACTACGTCATCAACGGCCGCAAGCACTTCATCTCGAACGGGGGGCTGGCGAGCTTCTACGTCCTCTACGCGCGCACGGACAATACCGTCGGCGTCTCTCAGGGTCTGACGGCGTTTCTCCTTCCCGCCGACACCCCGGGATTCTCCGTGGTCAGGGTCCACGACAAAATGGGGCAGCGCCTGGTCCAGAACGGCGAGCTGCTTTTGGAAAACGTCCGCATCCCGGTCGAGGATCGGTTGGGGGAAGAGAACCAAGCCATGTTCATGCGGCGTCACTGGCTGCTGGGCAGCAACACCCAGGCGGCGGCCACCGTCCTGGGGTGCGCGGTGGCCGCTTACGAGTACGCGCTCGACTGGGCGAAGACCCGGGTCCAAGGCGGAAAGCCCATCATCGATCACCCCAATATCGCTTGCGTGGTGTCGGACATGTATAAGGACCTCGAAGCGGCCCGGAGCTTCATCTGGCGGACAGCCTGGGCGGCCCAGCACGATCCGGATTTCAAATCGAAATTGAGCAACATGTGCAAGGTGTTCGCCTCGGAGGCGGCCACGCGCGTTTGCCTGTCGGCGTTGGACGTGATGGGGGGCCACGGATACATGAAGGACCACCCGGTGGAAAAATATATTCGCGACGCCCTGTCCTTCCACCATTCGGACGGCCAGAACCAAGTGATTCGTTTGCGGACCGCGCCGATGCTCTGAATCGTTGGACCCCTTTGCATCAAGATTCCGATGTGGAATTTTTTGAAATCGGCTTTCTATCTTTCCAAAAATCCAAGCCGCCGACGGCCACAAACGGATCGTTTAGCCAATCCAACCCCCACCCCGGTAAGGCCAAGCAAAGCTTGGCCGCCGAAAGCTTTTTCAGGGGGTTCCCAACCCCTGGAAGAAGTTGTCCATTATTTTTCACCCCCATGAATTTAGAAGAAATTTATTTGTACAAACGTTCCTGGCTCCGCGCGCCTTGATTGCCGCACCTTCTCGCCGGGCCTATAATAACCCATAGAAATCAAAGGCTTTTTGGCATCGATTCCGGAGCGGCGCGATGCTTCGGCCGAAAGGATTCTCTATTTCAATGTCCAGGGTTTCATCGAAATCCCTCACGCCCCGAGAAATCCTCGCCCGGGAAGTTTATCCCTTCGGGCCGCTTTTCGACCCCTCGCGCGCGGGCTACCGGGTCGCCCTCGTCTATGCCAATACGTATCACGTGGCCATGTCCAATCTGGGTTTTCAGCAGGTCTATCGCATGCTGAACGAGATGGACGGGGTTGTCTGCGAGCGGGTGTTTTCCCCGGACGGACGGGGCAAGGGCGTCCGGACGCTTGAGACCGGCTCGCCCCTTGGCGGTTTTGACCTGGTGGCTTTCTCTTCGCCCTACGAGACCGACTACCCGGCGATTCTCGAAGTCCTAGATGAGGGCGGAATCCCCCTGCGCTCGGCCGACCGAAAGGGCCGACACCCGATCATCATCATGGGAGGGATTTGCCCCTCGTACAACCCGGAGCCTCTGGCGCCGTTCGTGGACGCGGCCGTGGTGGGGGAGGCGGAGGATGTCCTGTCGGAGATCATGGCCGTCCTCGTCGAGGGGAAGGGGTGCGCCCGGGGGGCGGTCCCGGGGGGCCTGGGCCGGGGTCCGGGGGGCTATGTCCCATCCGGCTACGAAATCGATCCCCCCCCCCCCTCCCCCGCGGACGGTCGGCGGCTGAGCAACGGCTTGGCCGCGCTCCGGCCTTTGCCGGGGTTTCCCGATCGGGTCGATAAGCGAAAGGTCCGCGACCTGGAAAAGACCCCCGCACTCTCGTGGATCTTGACCGAGGACACCGAGTTCGGGAAGTTGTTCCTCGTCGAGATCGGACGAAGCTGCGGCTGGGGATGCCGGTTCTGCGCCGCCGATTTCACCTTTCGGCCTCTGCGGAACCGGTCCCGGGAATCTCTTCGGGCCGACATCCGCGTGGGGCTTCGGCACCGCAAACAGATCGGACTGGTCGGGACGATGGTTTCCAACCACCCCGAGCTCACCGGCATCTGCCGGGACATTGTCGAAATGGGCGGGCGCGTCTCTCCCGCCTCGCTCCGGATCGACGCCCTCGACGATGACCTCCTCGATGTCCTGGTCGGAAGCGGGGAGCGCTCGCTCACGCTGGCCCCCGAGACCGGGACCGAGCGCCTGCGCGCGGCCGTGCGCAAGGAGCTCTCCGACGCCCTCATCTACCACCAGGTCGAGCGCCTTTTCCGGCGCGGGATCGTGAACCTGAAACTGTACTTCCTCGTGGGCCTCCCCGGTGAAACCGACGAGGATGTGGCCGGCATCGCCCGCATGGCCCGGAAGATCAAGCACATCATGCTGAAGATCGGACGCGACCGGAAACGCCTCGGTACGCTGACGCTCAGCGTCAATCCCTTCATCCCCAAACCCCACACGCCCATGCAGTGGGAGGGGATGGCGCCGCTCAAGGAGGTCAGGCGCAGGCTGAAGCTGCTCGCGGGCCTCATTCGGTCCGAGCCGAATGTCCGGCTGAATCACGAGGTCCCCAAATGGTCCTATATCCAAGCCCTGCTCTCGCGGGGCGCCCGGCGCGTGGGCGGCCTTCTCGAGACGGTCCACCGGCTGCGCGGGGATTGGCAGGCGGCGCTCCGTGAATCCCCGGTGGACCCCGATTTCTATGTGACGCGGAAGTGGGGCTACGATGAGCCGCTTCCGTGGGATGTGATCAACCAGAATCTGCCGAAGGATTTTATGGTTCGCGAAAGCCGGCGCTACTGGGAAGCGGCGGAAAGCGCGTCCCCAATCAAATCCCGGAAGAAGTGGATCTCACTCATCCCGGCTTAGAGGCGGGCAAGTCCCTGGGGGACATTTTGAAAACTGTCCCCCCAGTCCCCCCTCGAAAACTTTTGACGGCCGAGCCTTTGGCTCGGCCTGCCGGGTTGGGCGCGGGGTTGGCTAGGACGGTTCTTCTCGGCCTCCCAGTGGCTTTGTTCTTTGGCCGGATGCCCGTCTGGTTGCGCCAGCCGCCGCATCCGGCCAATGTGCCAGTTTTTGCGAAAGCGTAATGCCCCAAAGGGACATTACGCTTTCGCCCAATGAAAGTTTTGCGGGGGGGCGCCTTTCAAAAAGCGCTCCCCGCAGAAAGGGTTTTTGTCCTTTGGTTTTCGAACGGATCGAGCGGAACGGCGTTGTCTATTACCAGGCGGCGATGGACGGCTTCCGGTGCGCCTTCAGCACGCGGATCGGGGGAGTCAGCCGGGGCGTTTGCGAATCCCTCAACCTGGGTTGGACGAAGAAGGACGACCGAGAGAACGTCGCCCGGAACCGCGCGATCTTCTCCGAGGCGGCGGGGTTCGAGGGACCGAAGCTCTTGCGGCAGGTTCACGGAGCGTGTGTCATCGACGTGCCGTCGGAAGAGGTGCCCGATATTCAGGAGGCGGACGCATTGGTGACGGCGGCGTCCGGCCGGGCCCTGGGGGTTCTCACGGCCGATTGCGTCCCCGTTGCGCTCTGGGATCAGAGGGCGGGATGCGCCGGAGTCGCGCACGCCGGGCGGCTGGGAACGATCGGGGGCGTGGCGGTAGCGGTCTTGAAGAAGATGGCCGGCCGGCACGGCTCGAATCCGTCGGACGTCCAAGCGTTCATCGGCCCCGGCATCGGCCCGGATGCCTACGAAGTGGGGGAAGACGCAATGGAGGAGGTCCGCTCGAATGTCCCCGAGTGGCGGGACTTCATGACGCCCCTCGGCGGAGGCAAGACGCTGTTGGACCTCTGGGGGATGAACCGAAGCGCGCTCGAGCGGGCGGGCGTCCCGGCCGATCAGGTCTTCACGCTGGACCTCTGCACGAAGGGCAATCCAAAGGAGTTCTTCTCCTACCGCCGCGACGGCCCCGGCGTGGGCCGGATGATGAGTGTTGTTTGGATGCTGTAGAAAACCCTGGGGGACATATTGAAAACTGTCCCCCAGACCCCCTCAAAAGCTTTTTGCGGCCAAGCCTGATGGCTTGGCCTTGATTGGGTTGAGGGTGGATCGGGCTGTAGAGGCCGTCTTTGGCCTGCCGATGGGCTTCGGTTCTGGCCGGATGCCCGTCTGGATGAGCCAGCCGCGGCATCCGGCCACTCACATTTGTATAAGGACATCGAGCGCCTTCTGACCAGGCCGGTGGGCCGACCGTACAAAAGACTCATCGTCTTCTACCCCAGTGTCTCCTTTTAGGCGGCGGGTTGGGAGAAGCCGCGTCGGATGGTCGTGAAGATCGAGTGGCGGCAGGGGCAGCTGTTTCCTGAAGCAAGCTTCATCGTGATGGACTTGCGCTGTCGGGTAGAGAGCGTCGTGAGATTCTACAACCGGCGTGCGATGGCGGAGCGGTGGATCAAAGAGGACAATACCTGAGCGATTCCACGATTGAAACTCCCACTGCCCCTGTCGGCAAAGGGATGACGGGACACCTGGCCGAGGAAAGCGGCGACCCGTTGGAGACCGGGCGATTTGTCTGTGCCGATCTCCTGTGGGCGTGCCGGTAGAGCTTGGTTTGCAAGGGATTGCTGTTTTCGGACGGCCGTAGCCTCTCGATTGAGCGGATGCTTCTGCATAGAGACACTCGATCTGTGTTAAAATGCGCTACTTTCCCATCACATGTAGGGCCGCAGGATTGATATAAGGGGTCATCTGGAATATCCCGGTAAAATGGTTTAAAAAATCGCCTCCGGAAGAAGGTCTCGGATGAGACGTTTTCAAGTCATCCTTCTCTCTTCGATTTTCATTTACTTTGTCATCCTCGCGGTCGCATTTCGTGATTACCGATTAATTCTCACCCTCTCGTCGAACCTCCGCTTCATAGAGGTCAATTCCGAGTTCACCGACGTCGCAACCCTTTGCGGCGACCTTCCGACGTGTTTCCGGGTGACTGGCTCCTGGATCGGATTCATCCTTCAGAAGCTTTTATTTGTTGTGGGAGATGCATTGAACCTGAAGGCATCCTTCATCCCTTGGAGCAAGGCCCCCATCCTGTCCCTGGAGGCGAAGCAGGCGTTTCTATCTCTCGTGGCCTCCCTCCTCTATCGGTTGCTTGTTCTGGCGCCCATCCTGTTCGTCGCCTTGTCCACCTTTGAGAAATTTGTGAGTCGATTCTTCTTCCTTCTCATCACCTTTCTTGCGATCTCCGGGTGGACAATTTTTCACACCTCCTTCTCCGATGTTGCCATAAACTTGTACGGCTGGGCAGGGACACGAAGAGCAGTCGATCAGGAAGTGATTTTCTTGTTTGGAAATTACTTGATCTACTATGATTACTATGCCGTCGGATTTCTTTATCTGTTATATCTCTACCTGACCCGAGTAAAACAAAAGCGGTTCTGGCATGTGTCGTGCCTATTGGTCCTCGGTCAGACTGGCTTCGATCACCTTGGCTTCATTACCGGGACAGCGGCGGTCCTGCATGGAATTCTGACCGTCGGTGGCCGGCCAGCCGCAGTCCGGGTCAAGGTCGGTCTAAAAGAACTCACGGGTTATGGCTTGGTATCGGTCGGGGCCTTTTTTGCGATGTTTTTGCTGCTCAACGCAACCAATGATGGGATTTTCTGGAACGATCCGGGGGGGACGGTTTCGGGGCTGTACGAAAACTTCGGTCGAAAGAACCTTGGGCAACTTCGACCCTTGATCTTGAAGATTTGCGCCCTTTTGATTCCCCCGTTGCTGGCGGGGATCGTTCTCGGCGCCGGCTCAGCGGCACTGGGTGATCAGAAGGCTTCCGGTCTCAAGTCCGATCTGGCTGCCGCCACGTCCATCTTCGTTGGGTTCCTAGGGTCGGTTTGTGTGGGATTGTTCGTCAGTGGTTTCTACAGCGAATTGGGTCGTCAACTAATGCCGTTCGGCTGTGTCATGGTTCTCTTGGCCGCGAAGGCGGGGGCTTTTGCCGTTGTCTGCGTGAGGCCACGCGCGTCACAGTAGCCTGATGGTTTCTTTCTCCTTTTAATGCATTGTTGACGTTCAATGGGATTTAGATTTCAGACACTGAAAAGAATTGGAACATCACTTCTCCAGCGTACGAGCTCAAGAATATACTCGCGGACATGTTGCTCTACACCCCTTGGCGATAAGAACTCAGTCTCGAAAAGCCCTTTTATCCTTGACCCATTTTTGATCTTAAATAATTTGTAATGAGAATGAAGCTGGAAATTATTTAATAAATATTACGAGCAGTGATATATACTTGAGATCTCTGTTGCCCTGAGCTATGGGGAAACAGGTCCGGAAAGGAATGCCGGAAGACACATCGCAGCGAAGGATCCCGCCGCACCCCCTCCCGTGGCGTGACCCGACAACCGGCGCGACAACAATGCGAGATTCTTCGCTTCGCTTGGTCTAAGCCAAAATCGGCTTGATGGATGGTCCCTCTTTCATCCTCTCTAGTTGAATCGTCTGAACAATTCCTTAGAATTCTCAAAACGATGTGAAGGGTTGACGATCTTGAATAAGTGAGTTTAACCTCAATTCGAATGTCCATCGTCTTTTCTTATGAAGCTTCTTGAGCCGAATAACCAAGGAAACACCTTATGGAAGGGGGAATTGGGGGGGGACACACACCACCGGATCAGGTTTACAATGCATGTCCCGCGCGAGGGCGGAGGAGGTCCCTCCCACGGTTCTCGCCATCACTCCACATATCCCAGCGCCCTCAGGCGTTCTTCCTCGGCCGGGTCGACGGTGACGGCCTCACGGGGAACCGCTCCTTTTCGAGCCATGTCGAGCAGATCGCGCAGTTTCCTGTCCAACTCCTGGGCGACCGGCTCTTCTTTCACCACCAGATTCTTAAATTCGCCCGGGTCTTTTTTTAGATCGTAGAGGGTTTTCGCCGGCAGCTTTCTCGGATTTCCGGGATTGGCTTCGATCCACTTCCATCGGTTCGTCCGCAGGGACGACAGGACGTGGCCCTCCAGGTTCAGCTCCGAGAGGGCGGGAGCCCCTTCCTTCCCGGCGCCCTCCGGCGCCGCCTTCACCAGACTCCGCCCCTGCATCTTCCCGCCGCCGGGCGTGCGCGTCACCTCCAGGACCGTTTGGGGGACATCCAGGAGCCGGACGACTCCCCGGCGGACCTTCCCGGCGTTCTCGCCCTTGGGAAACTTGATGATCAGCGGAACCCGGATTTGTTCCTCGAAGAGACTCGTCCCGTGCCACCAGCCCTTGTGCTCGAAGAACTCCTCCCCGTGGTCCGAGGTGAGAATGATGAGGGAATTGTCGTAGAGACCCCGGACCTTGAGATATTCGATGAGCTTCCCGATGTGGGTGTCCAGGTATCGCACCTCCCGGGCGTAGAAGTCGGCGTATGGGTTGGCCAGAGAGGGATCGGGCCGGGGATTTTGGATGCGGGCGTAGAACCGGCCGTCCAGGGGCCGGGAGAAGTACGGGTCGTGGGGGTCCATGTAATGGATCATGAGGAAAAAGCGCCGGTTCGCTATTTTCTCGATCCGGTCGAAGGCCTCGCGGTTCACGTCTTCGGCGGGCCAGTAGTAGTCGCGGGGCCTCTTCCCTCCGCCGAGAAGGCGTCCGTGAATCGCCCGAAAAGTCCGGTGGAAGAGGAGATGGAACCCGGCCTCGGGCGACCATAGCGGCGCGTCGGGCTTCAGGTATCGGTAGTGCGCAAACCCCTGCTGAAAATTGAACGTCGGGGCGATGTTCGCGTTGTTGGCCAGGGCCGCTGTCAGGTATCCGCCGGAAGAGAGGACCTCCGCCAGGGTTTCCACCTTGTCCGGCAGCCGGTCCAGCTTGAGGACGGCGTTGTGCGTCGAGGGGTAGAGACCCGTCAGGAGCGACGCGAACGAGGGCTTGGTCCAGGAAGATTGAGAGATCGCGTTCAGAAACAGCGTGCCGTCGGCGGCGAGACGGTCCATGGCCGGGGTTTCGGCGGGCGCGGGTTTTCGGTCAAAGAGACGGGCGTAGGCCGAGACGTGGTCCGAGCGAAGGGTGTCCACGGCGATCAGGATGATGTTCGGTTTCCCGCCCGGGGCCTCCCGCTCGATTTTGGCCTGAGGCGGCGTCACCTCCGGCTGCCCTTCCCGCGTGAGGACACCGCCGATCGCCACGATGAGGAAAAGGCTTCCCACGGCCGGAATCGGGGAGAGCACCCTGTGGCGCGCGCTCAAAAGCCGTCTCAACGTCAGCAGCCCCAGGACGGCGGCCGTCACCGCCAGGATGACGGTTGCGATCAACGGCGTGATCCCGCCGAAATCGCGGGCCCCCTCTTCGAGGAGATCTCGGAGGACGCGGACCCGGCCGATGTAGAAGGCCCCCGCCCACAGAAAGAACGTGAAGCTGAACGCCCGCGCCCCTTCGAGGGTGGGGCGCAAGAGGACGCGGCGCGACATGGAAATCGGAATCCCCAAGAGGACCCCGAACACCAGCCCCGTCAGACCGTAGAGCGCCGCCGCGTAGGGAAACACCCGCCCCGCCATCGGGTCGGAGCTCGAGAGATAAACCAGGGTCCCTTCGGCCAATCCCAGGAGGAGGCCCCCGAAAAGTGCGCCGGACCCGCAATGAATCGCTGTTTTCAAAGGAATCTCCGGAAATAAGAGAACCGGCCGATGGACGGTGTCGGGGGTTTTGCGAACGCTTCCAGATTCTGATGGAACGAATCTTTCAAACCTAGACCACGTTGGACTTGTCGTCGCGCGCGGCGATAGAGCCCCGGGCCGACCGGCGCGCGCCCTCCACGGACCCGAGACCGTTCAGGCCGCATTCGCGGAGCAGCGCGCGGGCCTCCCGCGTGTCGGGAATCTGTTTCACGCGGAAATATTCGTCCCCATCCGACAAGATGACGTAGAAGCCCTTCACCGCCGCGCCCCCGTCGAAGACCTCCGCGCCGGCGTCCAGGGCTTCCCGCAGGGCGGCGAGGCCGGTTTTCTGTTTCTTCCGGTTCAAGGGGATGCGGCCCGGGTCGATGTAGTCCTCTTCCGGGCCGTCGTTGTCCAGCCCGAGCCGGTCCGCCAGCGGGGCTCCCGGGAGTCGGAGGGTCCGGGTGCAGTCGCACGCCTCGCACTCCATCGTGCAGGCCTTGCGTCTTCTGGCGTCCCGGACCTCGACCGCGTCGAGATATCTCTCCAGGTAAGGGAGCTCCATGGCCATGGGGTCCAGGCCGGCTTCGAGGCAGTAGCACACCTCGACGAAATGCACCCGATCCTCTTCCTCCACCGTGGCGTCCCGCAGGCCGGCCATCATCCCCCCGTGGAAGATCGTTCCCGTTCCGACGGTCCCGTCCCGGACATCTTCCAGGAGCGCCTCTTCCTCCTCCGGCCGGATGCGCCCGGAGATGTGATAACGCATGCGCTTTGCTCCTCCCGCCACCAATTTTATAGTGTAACGTACCTCGTCCGTGAGCGGGTGTTCCCGCTTTCCCCATGACTGGAGAATCCAAAGTGAGAGCCCGACCGACGTGGATGGCGGTTTCCGCGTTCCTCGGTCATCCCCCGGCCGCCCAGACGTCTGAAGGCCGCCTCCTTGGCGGCTTCGGCGTGCTGAAGCCCGTCGAAGATCCTTCGGCCGAAGTCTTCGAGTCCATTCGCCGAAAGATCCCCGCGAATCGCAATCTCACGCTTCAAGCCCCCCGGTTTCGGTTCCTCAACCCGGCCCCCGTCTGGGACGAGCGGAAGTTCTCGTCGGCCGCGTGGAAGAGGCTGCACGAGAACCTCGCTGCGCAAAAAATCTTCCGGGAGGTCCGAACGGATAGAACCGGCGACCTGATTTTCCGGATCGTGGTCACGGGCGTCGCGCCCGCCGAGGGGATGCGGGTCCCTGCTCGAAGTGGAAGGGCGGCTGGAGGAAGGCCGGACGGGGGCGGTTCTGGGCGGGGTCCGGGTGCTTGCCGTGGCCACCGGCGGGGCCGGCGTTGTTTCCCCGACCGCCGCCAAGGAGCTCCCCTATCGCGCCGCCGAGGCCTTGGTGCGGTTCGTGGGCCGGGTCTTCCGGTGAGAAGGGAAAGTCCAAGCGAGGGGGAGGGGAGAGAGGGGGGAGGAGTGGACATTCGGTGTCGGCTTTCCGTATTCGCGCCCTACCCGTTAGCCCATCGGAGATCGCACGCGCCGGGAGAGTTGTCATAAGCACAACCCCCTCCAACCGCAGCTTGGCCGGCGCGCAAGCGCCTCCCCCCAAGGTTCTCTTCAAACCGGGTCTTCGCCCCGGGCGGGCGCGCGGAAGATGACGCCGGGCTCCACGTCATCCAGCGGAAGCTCATCCAGGCGGCCCAAGGAGCGGAACATCCGGCCGACCCGGCCCGTCAGGGCGTCCAGCTCGTCTTCCGGCGCCGACAGCCCCATCGACTCCGCCCATTCCCGGACAGATTCCCGGCCCATGGTTTTCTCCGGGGGCTCGGTCGGTTTGGCCGCCTGCGGGGCTTTTGGGTTCACGACGTGATTCGGCTTCGGGGAGCTCTCGAAGTCGGGTCTGCGGGCACCCCAACCGGTTGCGGCTTCATAGGACGCGGCGATCCGGAACAGGGTCCCTTCTTCCCACCACCGGCCGGCGATCTGCAGCCCCGCCGGGAGCCCGGCCCGCGTGAATCCGCAAGGCGTCGACAAGGACGGAATCCCCACTCCGCCATGCGGCAGGGTGCAGTGGATGACGGCCCGCCAATCGTCCGAGTCCTCGATGGGCGGTGCCGGAACGGAGACCGCCGGCGTCACGAGGGCGTCCACCCGCCGGAACAACTCCGCGGTTTGCCGCATGAACAGGGCCCGCGCCTTTTGGCCTTGGAGATGCCGCCAGCCGGGAACGAACAGCCCCAGCTCGAAGAACTCCGCCGTCAGCTTCATGTAGTCTTTCTTCCGGGACTTCAGCGTGGGCAGATGATAAAGGCCCGCGTCAGGTCCGTTCACGCCCAGGTAGGTCGAGGCGCTGTATTCGGCGAAGGGGATCTCCATCTCGCGCACCTCCGCCCCGAGTCCTTCGAGGACCCGGATCGCTTCCCGGACCAAGCCTTCCACCTCGGCGTCGAATCCCGGAAAAAAATAATTCACGGGCACGCCGAGGCGGAGTCCCTTCAGATCCCGGTTCCGGCCGGCTTCGACGGATTCCGCGTAGTCCGGAACCGGCTCGTTTTCCGTGGAGGGGTCCAGGGGGTCGCGGCCGGCGATGACCGAGAGCATCCGGGCCGCGTCCTCGACGGACCGGGTCATGGGACCGATCGTATCGTACGTGGTCCCCAGGGGGACCGCGCCCCACCGGCTGACCCGGCCGTAGGTCGGGCGGATGCCGACGATCCCGCACAGGGCCGCCGGCATGCGGACCGAGCCGCCCGTGTCGGAGCCCAGCGCGGCGGAGGCCAGCCCCCCCGCGACGGCGCCGCCCGAGCCGCTGCTCGACCCCCCCGTGATGCGCGTCACGTCCCAGGGGTTGGACGAGGCGCCGAAATGCGAGTCCACGCCCGTTGGCCCCCGGGCGAACTCCTGCAAGTTGGTCTTGCCGAGGAGCACGGCCCCCGCTTCTTCGAGCCGCCGGGCCACGGTCGCTGTCCGCCGGGCGACGTGGTTCTCCAGGATCTTCGATCCCGCCGTCATCCGGACGCCCTCGACCTCGATGAGGTCCTTCAGGGCGATGGGGATGCCGTGAAACGTCCCCCGGTCGCGGCCCTCGCGGATTTCCTTCTCCGCCCGTTTCGCGGCCTCGCGGGCTTTGTCCGCGGTCACGGTGATGAAGGCGTTCAGTTTGTCGTCATGGGCCTCGATCCGGGCCAGGCAGGCCTCGGTGATCTCCACGGGGGAAAGCTCCCCTTTGCGGATGCGGGAGGCCAACTCGGTCACGGTCAGGTAGGTCAGCTCGTGGGTCGTCACGGTCTTTCCTCGGTGGATCAGTGAGATGGGAGGTTGGAGGGGGGGGAGAGGGGGGCGTCCGCCGGGACCTCCCCCCTTTTACTTGGAGCAGGGAAGGATCTCAAGCCCGACGGCCCTAGGCCCGATGGGGGAAGGCTATTTTGGGGCGGAGCGCCGGACTTCCGCCGAGGCGGTTTCGGGCGGAGTGGAAGAACATCCGGCCGGCTGGTTCCTCGATGGGGGCGCTGGCTTGCTGGCTGCCACCAGCATGCTTTTATTGAAAGGTGTTTTCGTCTTATTCTGAAGCCTGAATGGACTGGGCGCCATAAGGGTGGAAGGGATCCGGAAGGTGCGACGGGGGATTTGGTTTCATCCAAGGAGGGACGCCGCCGGAAACCGGTCCGGCGGGATCTCCACCTGACTGAATGGAAAGGAAGTCTCCGAAATGGCCGAGAAAATGCGGAAAACCGAAGCCGATTGGCAGGCGCAACTCACGCCCGAGCAGTATCACGTCACCCGCGAAAAGGGCACGGAGCCGGCTTTCACCGGAAAGTATTGGGACGCCAAGGACAAGGGGACGTACCGGTGCGTGTGCTGCGGGGCGGATCTTTTTCACGCCGATCACAAGTTTGATTCGGGCACTGGCTGGCCGAGCTTTTGGCAGCCCGTGAACGATGAGATCGTCAAGGAGGAGGAAGACGTCAGCTACGGCATGCGGCGGGTGGAGGTGATGTGCGACAACTGCGACGCCCACCTCGGTCACATCTTCCCAGACGGCCCCCAGCCGACGGGACTCAGGTATTGCATTAATTCCGCGTCCCTGGAATTGGATCCGGAAGGATAGCCGGCATTTCTCGCCAACCAATCGACCAAGAGACCAGCGCCTCCTTCACTTCGCCCGAAATGACGATGGGCGCCCTGAAGTCGGATCTCACCGGGCCGCCGAGGGCATGGGCTTGCCCAGATCCTCCAGGACGGCCTTGGCGGCGTTATAACCGGGGGCACCGGTGACGCCGCTTCCGGGGTGCGTCCCCGCGCCGGTGAGGTAGAGGTTCCGGATGGGCGTCCGGTAATCGCACACCTCCGCCAGGGGCCGCCCGCGGAACCTTTGGTCCAGGCCGAGGTGAAGGTGGTCGCCGTCCCCCCTGGGGAGCTTGATCCGCCGCTCGAAGTCCACCGGAGAGATCACCTCCATGTCGGTCACGGCGTCCGGGAAATTGGGCGCGAACCGCCCCAGGATCTCCAACACCCGCCTCCCTTCGCTCTCTTTCACTTCGTCCCACGATCGGCCGTCGGCGATGTGGTAGGGCGCATAGCGCGTCTCGATCCCGATGGGATAACGCCCCGGCGCGCCGAGGCTCGGGTCCAGGACGCTTTGCGTATTCACGAAAAAGGCGGGGTCGTTGAGGAGGCCCCGTTTGCAGGCCAGATACGTGCTCTCCAGATATTCCAGACTCGGGCAGATGATCTGCACCCCCACGTGGTGTTTGCCGGGAGCGGATGACGGGAGGGCGGAATAATCGGGAAGCTCCTTCGCGGCGAGAACGACCTTCAAACAGCCCCCTTCGAAGACGTGAAGCGCCCGGGCCTTTCTGTGGAGGTCCCTGCCCAAGGCGTCCTCGGTGAGCAGCTCCGAGAGCGCCTGACGGGGGTCCACGGCCGTCACGACGGTCTTGCCCTCGATGGTCTCGCCGTCGGCGAGGCGGACCCCCTTCACCTCGCCGCTTGCCTGAAGGACCCGGGAGACCGTGCATCGGGTCCGGATCGTCCCGCCCCAACCCTCGATGGCCCGGGCCATGGCCTCCGTCAGCTTTCCCGATCCGCCCACCGGTTGGGAAAGGCCCCATTTGTGCAGGGCCGCGTGCGCGCCCAGGAAGAGCGCCGACCCAGGCTCGTCGAGGTGCTGGCGATGAATAGCCGGCCCCCAGAAGGAATGGGGGAGCATGAGGGCCTCTTCATCGAAAAATTCTTTCAGGACTCGGTTGGCGCTGGTGCTCATGGCGAAGAGCAGATGGTCGGCCTCTTTCCGGTCGAGGGCCGCGAGGGCGTCCTCCAGAGACGGGGGCGGATCCAGGAACCAGTAGCCCATCGTCTCGTAGACCGGGTCATAGAACTCGATGAAGCGGCGGTAGTCCTCCGCGTCGCGCTCGGAGAACTGCCCGGCGATCCGCTCACATGTCTCATCCAGGTCGCGGTGGAATAGGAGGTGCCGCCCGTCGGGCATGGGAACAAAGGTGAACGGGTCGAGCCAGAGCCACTTGAGCCCGTGCCCTTCCAGCCCCAGGTCCTCGCTGACCGGCGTGGCGTGGATGGGGCCGTAGCCGAAGCTGTAGGGATTGACCTTGACGCCGAACCGCTCCCACGTCTGGACGCAGCCCCCCACCTGCTCGGCGTGCTCCAAGACGCACACGCTCAGTCCGGCCTTGGCCAGATAGCCCGCGGTGGTGAGGCCGTTATGCCCGGCGCCGACGATGATGGCGTCGTAGCGCAAAACCCTGTTCCTTCCGGTTGAGCCTGATTCGGTTGACGCCGGGTTCGCCGGTGCGTCCGCCAGTGTGGCCCATCACCCTCAGACCCACCGCCGCACACCGGCCAATCCCTTTCGCATGATCGGTCTAAGCTCTCTGATCCTGAAAATCCGGCGCAAATATCGTTTGGTGACAGGTTGTGGCATCGGAGCGATTTGGCATCGCCTTCCGCATTACCCCTTTTTGAGCCAGTACGCATAAACCGGCCGGATCGCAAGAAGGATGAAAAGAACCGTCAGCCACCACCGGTTGACCATCACCCAGGCGGGAAAGTACCCCCCGATGATGATCCCGAAGATGAAAACGCACCATTTTAGCGAAACGATGTCCCAGGGCGACCATGTCTTCGTCCGCCAGATGATCATGTTCTTTCCCTCCAAGCCTCGAAAATACCGCACCCCCCTCTAGGTCGATCTACAGGGAATGACAGGCCGTTTCAAACCCTGTTCGAGGGGATCCGCGCATCGGCCCCGCCGATGATTCTCCTCTCTGCCCTCCCGTTTCTCCAGTTTCGCTCAAATCCACCGCCGCACGGCGACCTTGTACCGCCCGTACTCCTCGCCGAACTTCCTTTCGAGATACCGCTCTTCGCGGCGTATCACGCCGTACTGCATAACGGCGTGGAGGGGGATCAAAAGGACCAGGACTCAGAGGTTGTTCGCCAGAATCGCAATCCCGGCGTAGATGAGGGTCAAGGACACATAGATCGGGTTCCGGGAATAGCGGAACAGACCCCCGGTGACGAGGGCGGTTGCGGGCTTGTCCATTTCGTGGCGTGTGCCCGCCTTCTTGAACTGCCGAAGGGCGACGGCCTGGATCACCACGCCGATCACGATCAGCGCGCTCCCGGCTGTATACCGGACGTTCTCCGGCGAAAACCCCACCGGCCACACATACCCCAGCACGAGGCCAATCAAAAGGAATGCGAGATAGATGAGAGGCGGCTTCGCGATGACCCCGGGGTTGTTCGCCTCCCGCTCGTTCATGGGTGAGACCTCCGAGAGCGTCAGGATTGAAAATCGAAGTGATTCCCGGACCCGCAACCGGACATTCCTCTTGGTTGACCTTCCGGCAGGACCCTTGCCAAGATCCCAGAGATGGACGGTCCATGCAAGGACCTGGGGCGAATCCCACTTACCTCATCATTGCTTCCCCCCGGACCGTTCACGTAAAATGCCCCCAAGGCCAAATCCTGAAAGAAGCGACCGGCTCGTAGAGTTCGGCCGGAAATAGCGTCCCGGCCTTCAATAAATAAGGAAGGTGAGGCATGGTGAAACCGGTGAATGTTCGCGGCATTATCCCGGCGACGGTCCTGCCCATGACCGATGACTGCAAGATGGACCCCGCCTCCATGAAGAGCTACTACGACTGGCTCATCGACCAGGGGGTGTGCGCCGTGGCTGTCAACGCGGACACGGGGGAAGGCCCCCATCTCTATCCCGAAGAGAAGCGCTGGGTGCTGGAAAAGGTTGTCGAAATTGTGGACGGCCGCGTTTCCGTCATCGCCGGCCTCACAGCCATGTTCACGGAGGCGGCCATCGAGCAGGCCCGGGAGGCCGAGGCCGTCGGGGCGGACGGTTTGCTCATGTTCCCCATCCCCGCCTTCCGGGGGAAGCCCCAGGACAAAGAGCAGATCTACGCTTACCACGCGGCCATCGCCGATGCTGTGGACCTGCCCATGATTCTCTTTCAGCTCCAGGACGCCCTGGGCGGCGTCGAGTTCGAGGACGAAACCCTGCTGCGCCTGTGCGGGATCGACAACGTCGTGGCGGTCAAGGAGGCCTCCTTCGACGCCCTCAAGTTCGTCCGGACGGTGGCGGCCCTGGGCGCGGCCCCGAGGCCGCCCGTTATCCTGACGGGGAACGACAACTTTATCTGCGAGTCCTTCATCCTGGGCGCCAAGGGGGCCCTCATCGGATTCGGGACGGTGGCGACCGCTCTTCAGGTCGAAGCCTTCCACGCCGCGATGGAGAACGACTTCAATACGGTCAAAGAGATCGGTCGGAAGATCCAGCCGCTTGTGGACGCCACCTTCGGGCCGCCCGTGCGGAACTACCGGGCCCGGCTGAAAGAGGTCCTGGCCATGCAGGGCATTATCGAGCGTGCCACGGTTCGCCCGCCGCTGATGGCCGTCTCCGATGCGGAGCGGGAGGCCATTCGCCAAGCCCTGGAAACGATGGAGCTTCTTCCCGCCCGGACGTGAGGCGGACGGAAATCCGTCATCTTAGGGGACACACCTCATGGGCCGGCCGCGCCCTGATGCAGAAGAAATCCGAACCGGCTCGGTTCCCTTCACCTTCCTGTCGGGAGTCTTGGAGACATGAAATTCGGTCTTTCGCCGTGCCAGGAGAAGGTCCGCTGGGACGACACCGTCGAGCAATGCGTGAAGGCGGAGGAATGGGGGTACGACTCCCTCTGGCTCCAGGAGCACCACAGCGTGGAGGAGGGATATTATCCCTCTCCCTGGCTCGCCCTCGCTGGGATCGCCCCGCACACGAAGACGGTCATGCTGGGGACCAGCGTTCTGATTGCCCCGTTCCATCACCCGTTCCACATTGCCGAAGACGCCACCATGCTGGACGTGATATCGAACGGCCGGTGCATCCTGGGGCTGGGCGTGGGTTACCGGGCGGCCGAATTCGACCTGTTCAACGTCCCGGTCAAGGAGCGTGGGGCGAGGACGGAGGAATCGGTGCGGATCATCCGGGCGCTCTGGGCCGAGGACACCGTGAATTTTCAGGGGAAGCATTACCAGGTGAACGACGCGCGGCTTCTCCCGAAGCCCATCCAGAAGCCCCGCCCCCCCCTCTGGATCGGCGGCTGGCTGGAGCCGGCCTGCGACCGCGCGGCCCGGCTGGCGGACGCCTGGTTCCCCGGCCCCACGGCAGACCTGGAAAAGGTGAAGGCGGCCTACGGGTTCTACAAGAACGCCCTCGGCGAGACCGACGAGGAGATCCGTTCCAGAGAGTTCCCCATCATGCGGGAGTTGTTCTGCTGCAAGGACAAGGCCGCCGAAGAAGAGGCCCTCGAACATCTCCGGCACATGTACATGGAAGACTATGTCCGCTGGGGACACCAGACGACTTCGACCGGCGAGAAGGACGTCACGTTCGAGGGACTGATGAAGGACCGCTTCATCGTCGGCCCGCCCGAGAAATGCATCGAGGGACTTGAGACCTTTATCGACGCGCTGGGCGTCAATCACCTGATTTTCCGGATGCACTTCCACAACATCCGCCAGCAAGCCGTCCTGGACTCGATGGAGCTGTTCGCCGCGGAGTGCATCCCCCCACTGAATCAGAAGTACGGTTGAAGGCGGGAGGCGAAAACCCTGGGAGGGGTCTGGGGGGACACACCCCACTGGGTGAAGTTTTCAAAATGTCCCCCCAGTCTAATCAGCAATTTGAATG
Organism: uncultured bacterium; assembly: GCA_964423875.1. Taxonomy (GTDB): domain Bacteria; phylum UBA8248; class UBA8248; order JACPRG01; genus CAYRGS01. The sequence goes on along the minus strand of CAYRGS010000010.1, from coordinate 26,163 downwards.
TGAGTGAGAATTTGAGGCCAAGCGCTCTCCCGGAGAAAATCCGAACGCGATGAAATTCGGTCTGGTCCCCTGTCAGGAAAAAGCTAGGTGGTCCGATACCGTCGAGCAATCGGTGAAGGCGGAGGAATGGGGGTACGACTCCCTCTGGATCTCCGAGCACCACAGCGTGGAGGCGGGATACTACCCCTCCCCCTGGGTGGCCCTGGCCGGGTTGGCCGCGCACACCCAATCGGTCACGCTGGGGACGGCCGTTCTTCTCGCGCCTTTCTACCACCCGTTTCACATTGCCGAGGACGCGACGATGCTGGACGTGATTTCCGGCGGCCGGTGCGTCGTGGGTCTGGGCGTGGGGTACCGGGAGGAGGAGTTCCGCCTGTTCAACGTCCCGATCAAAGAGCGAGGCAGGCGGACGGAGGAATCGGTGCGGATCCTCCGGGCGCTTTGGGCCAACGACCGGGTGACGTATGACGGGAAATATTTCCCGCTTCAAGACGCGCGGCTTCTGCCGAAGCCGGTCCAGCGACCCCGGCCTCCCATCTGGATGGGCGGCTGGACCGAGCCCGCCTGCGCCCGGGCGGCCCGGCTGGCGGACGCCTGGTTCCCCGGCCCGTCGGCCGACCTAAAAAAGGTCAAGCGCGCCTACGGGTTTTACAAGACCGCCCTCGGAGGGGGGGACGAGGAGCTCCGGGGGCGGGAGTTTCCCATCATCCGTGAATGTTTCTGCTCCGTGGACATGGGGGCCGAAGCGGCCGCGCGCGAGCGCCTGTATCACAACTACAAAGATGATTACATCCAGTGGGGACATACGATGACCCCCACCGGCAAGGCCGAGGTCACGTTCGAGGGACTGATGAAGGACCGCTTCATCATCGGCCCGCCCGAGACATGCATTGAGGGCCTGGAAAAGTTTGTCGACGAGCTGGGCGTCAATCACCTGATCTTCCGCATGCACTTCCACGATATGCCCCAACGGGCCGTCCTGGACTCCATGGAGTTGTTCGCTGTAGAGTGCATGCCGCACCTAAAAAAGAAGTACGGCTGAGGCGGGATTCGCCGCTCCCCCCTCCCCCCCCCTCGGGCGTTCGTACGTCGCCGGGGCCGCCGGGGAGACCGGCTCGGTTCTTTTTTCTTTTTGATCGTGAGGAGATGACGCAATGGCGGGAAGAGTGGAAGGGAAAGTCGCCTTCGTTACGGGCGGGGCCCAGGGGATCGGTTGGGTGTACGCCCAGGGTCTGGCCAAGGAGGGCGCGAAGTTGGTCGTCAACGACGTCCTGGATTGTCAGGGGCCGGCCAACCAGCTCAAGGAAGACGGGGCGGAGGCCATCGGGATCGAAGGCGACATCACAGACCCCTCGGCGATGGAGGCTGCCGTGAAGAAGACGGTGGACGCCTTCGGCAGCCTGGATATCCTTTTGAACAACGCGGCCCTGTACGCGACCATCGAGCGGGGGTCGATGTTCGACATCTCCCTCGAGGACTGGGACCGGGTCCTGAAGGTGAACATCCTCGGCCAGGTCGTTATCACCAAGGCCGCGGCCCGCCAGATGAAGGAACAAAAGTCGGGAAAGATCGTCAACATCGCCTCCGCCGTCCATGACACGGGAATTCCGGCGTTCATCCACTACACGGCGTCCAAGTCGGCGGTGATCGGCATGACCCGCGCCATGGCCCGCGAGCTCGGCCCGGACGGGATCACGGTGAATTCCATCTCGCCCGGTTATGTGGATATCACGTCGAACGAGGGGCTCCCGGCGTCGCGTCATGAGGACAACGTGAAGGTACGCTGCATCAAGCGCAACCAGTATCCCGAGGACCTGGTCGGAACGATGATCTACCTGGCGTCCTCGGACAGTGATTTCGTGACGGGACAGAACATCATCGTCGACGGCGGGATCGCGATGGGGTGAATGACCTGAAAACCCTGGGGAGTTTCTTGTAAGACGCCCCCCAGACCCCCTGGTAGGGCGGGCTTCCAGCCCACTTTCCGATGGCGGCCAAGATGGCCGCCCTACCGGGCCAAGCCTGTTGCTAGGCCTACTGGGTTGGGTGTGGGGTTGGCTGGAGCGGTTGTTTTTGGCCCTGCGGTGGCTTTGTTCTTTGGCCGGATGCCCGTCTGGCTTCGACACTTACGTGTCTGCGCCAGCCGCAGCATCCGGCCAAGGTGCCAGTTTTTCGATAGTGTGCAAAGCACACTATCGCCTAATAAGGGTAGGGCGGCCATCTTGGCCGCCTTCCGACTTCGCGAATCTGGATGCCCCTCAGAGAAGGGAGTATAGACATGGCGGGCAGACTCGACGAAAAGGTGGCTGTAATCACGGGCTCCGCGCAGGGGATCGGCTGGGTGTACGCCCAGGCCATGGCGGAGGAAGGGGCGAAGATCGTCATCAACGACATCCTGGATTGCGAGGGACCCGCCGGGAAACTTCGCGACTCGGGGGCGGAAGCCATCGGCATCCAGGCCGACGTCACGGACCTCGCCGCCATGGAGGCCGCCGCCCAACAGACGGTGGACGCCTTCGGAAGCGTGGATATCCTCGTCAACAACGCGGCCGTTTTCGCCGGCCTCAAGAGGCAGTCGTTCTTCGATATCTCGATGGAAGAGTGGAACAAGGTCATCCACGTCAACATCACCGGCACGTATGTCCCCACCCGGGCCTTCGGGGGGCGGATGAAGGAGCAAGGCTCCGGGAAGATCGTCAACATTTCCTCCGCCGTCGTCGACACGGGGATCCCCGATTTCCTCCACTACTCGACCTCCAAGGCCGGGGTCGTCGGGATGACCCGCGCCGTCGCCCGGGAGCTCGGACCCCACGGAATCAACGTCAACGCGGTCATGCCCGGATTCATTCTGTCCCCCTCGAATCAGGCCGCCCCCAAGGGGGTCGTTGAGGTCAACATCGAGCGGCGAGCCATCAAGCGCTCGGAATACCCGGAAGATGTGGTAGGGACGGTGATCTATCTCTCGTCGGCCGATAGCGACTTCGTCAGCGGCCAGACGATCCTGGTCGACGGCGGGATCCGTCGGGGGAGCGACATCCTCAAGGCGCT
>CAYRGS010000010.1:14615-23105 GCA_964423875.1 uncultured bacterium | reverse complement strand
ACCCTGGGGGACATTTTGAAAACTGTCCCCCAGACCCCCTCGAAAACTTATTGACGGCCAAGCTTGACGCTTGGCCTGCTGGGGGTGGGTGTGGGGGTGGCTGGGACGGTCGTTTTCGGCCTCCTGGTGGTTTTGTTCTTTGGCCGGATGCCCGTCTGGCTAAGCCAGCCGTAGCATCCGCCAAGGTGCCGGTTTCTTGCGATAGGGCGCGGCCCTTCAGGGCCGCGCCCTATCGCGAAACGAGGGTAGGGCGGCCATCCTGGCCGCCTTCCGAAGGCGGGCTGGAAGCCCGCCCCACCAAGTTGGGGGGACTGTTTTCAAAAAAGCCCCCCTAAAGGTTTCTTTTCTCGAATCATCTAGAGGTTTTCCCATGTCGCGGGTTCCGTTGACGCTGGCTTGTTGGGATTACGACCGCACCCGCCCCTTGCGCGACGGGACCGTCCAGGTGGACGGCGTGGACCTCAACTACCTCGCTCTCCCCGTGGAAGAGATCTTCTGGCGGATGTGTCAGTTCGAGGAGTTCGACGCCTCGGAGATGAGCCTGTCGGCTTATCTGCTGTACAGGACCCGGCCCAACCCGCCCTTCATCGCCATCCCCGTTTTCCCGTCCCGGATGTTCCGCCACGCCTTCGTCTTCATCAACGTCCATTCGGGTATCGAGCGGCCCGAGGACCTCAAGGGCAAGCGCGTCGGCATTCCGGAGTGGGCCATGACCGCCATTGTCTGGCTCAAGGGGATCTTTCAGGAAGATTACGGCGTCCGGCCGGAGGACGTGGAGTTTCGCATGGGCGGCCTGGAGAACCCGGGACGGAAGGAGCGCATCGACATCGGCCTCCCGGAGGGTGTCAATCTGTCCCTCATCCCGGACGACAGGACCCTCAGCGAGGAGTTGGACGAGGGGAGGATCGACGCCCTGTTCACCTCCCGCATTCCCCGCTGCTTCCGCGAGGGCTCGCCCAACGTCCGGCGGCTCTTCAAGGACCACAAGTGGGTCGAGATGGACTATTACCGGCGGACAGGGGTCTTCCCCATCATGCACACCGTCGTGGTCAAAGAGGAGATTGTCCGGGATCACCCCTGGATTACGCAGAACCTCTTCAAGGCGTTCTGCGAGGCTAAGGCCGTCGCGGAGGCATGGCTCCGCGACACCCAGGCCATCCGCTACACGTTGCCTTGGTTGCTGACGGAGATCGAAGAGGAAGAGGCGGTTTTGGGCAAAGACCTCTGGCCCTACGGCGTGGAGGAAAACCGTAAGACGCTCGAGGCCCTCCTGCGCTTCTCGATGGAACAAGGCCTGGCCGAGCGGAAGGTTCTCGTCGAGGAGCTTTTTCCTCCGAATACGCAGGAGGTTTTTAAGGTCTGAGGGCCATCACGGGGGCGGCGCGATCCTCATCGGGATCTCATCGAGGATCTGGATTCTCTTCTTGTTGACGTCGCATTTCAGCGCCCTTGCCGTCACGCCGGCGGAGACGGCTTCGCGGAGGGTTTCGGCGAAAAGCGGGTCGTTCTTTTCATTGGGCGAAAAGGACCTCGCGTCCGGCCGCGGGATGATGAACAGGACGGCCGAGCGCCCGCCCACCCGGGCGAGCGCGATCAGGTGGCGCAGGTGTCGTGCGCCCCGAATCGTCGGGGCGTCTGGAAATCTCGCGATGCCTTCCTCGACAAGCGTGACGCACTTCGTCTCGACCCAACACGGCCGGACACCTTCACCCGTCAGACAGAAATCCAGCCGTCCTCCCGGCACGCGGGGTTCCGGCGATATTTGCGAAAAACCCTCGAATCCCGGTAGGCGGTCCGCTTCGAGGGCCTCCTTCACCAGTTTGGTCGGAACCCGCGCGTCCACGCAGACCCACCCCCGGCCGTCGGGCCGGCCCGCCAGGAGCAAGTCGTGGGAGGTTTTCCGATGAGCGCCCGCGGCCGGGACGAGGAGGACCCGGTTGCCGGGGACGAGCAACTCCCCCAGCCTCCCTGAGTGCGCCAGGTGGACGGCCAGATTCTTTCGCCCTGCCCGGACCTCCGCCCGGAAGCGGTTCACGCGCCGGACGAAAATCCCTTCGACAGCGTTTGCCGGAATCCGCATGAGAAGGTTCTTCGGATCAGAACAGGGACGCAGGAACCGGCGCGACGTTGACCCACGTTCCGATCATCTCAGGCCCCGTCCTATTTGAAAGGACCCCAACTCAGGGCGTCCGGGTTTCGATAAAGGTCTCTTTGGCCCTCCGGCCGATGGGGCGGACTTTCCGCGGGGCCACGATCCAGATTCCCACGACCGTCAGGACGTAGATCAGGAGCATGGCGTAGAGCGCGGGGCCATAGGTCCCCATCCGGTCGTAAATGAAGCCCATCAGCCAAGGCCCCAGGGCGGCCCCGATCCCGGTGGCCACCTGATTGAGGCCGAAGATCAGGCCGAAACTTCGACCCTGAAAAAGATCCGCTTTGAGCGAGGAGTTGATCGTCCCCGTGGCCCCCGATCCCAGGCCGTGAAGGATCGCGAAGGCGTAAATGATCCAGGGCACTTCGGGCCGAGCGAAAATTAGGGCCACCGTGCCGGAGAAGGTCAGGAGACTGAAGAGGGTGAAGGCCGACTCGCGGCCGATCCGGTCCGAGGTGTGGCCGCCTACAATTCCGCCGCCGGAGCGGAAGACCGCGGTCAGGCCGAAGATGGCGGCGGCGAACATCGTCGGGTAGCCCACGTCCCTGATGTAGGCGACCACATGCACCAGCAGGCCCGAGAACCCGAGTCCGTTGATGATCCCGACGACGGCCAACGTCCAAAACCGGTGGGAACGCATCGCATCCCGCAAGGAGGCGCCGCGCGGCGCCGGCCGCGTCTCCTCGCCCTTTGAGGAGGCGTCCTCCGGATCGCCCAGCCGTCTCAGGCCCTTGTCCTCAGGGCGCCCGCGCAGAAATATGGTGAGGAAAGGAAAGAGAACGATGAAGACGAGAGATCCCAACAGGAGGTAAGCGTTTCGCCACCCCACCGTCTGAATGGCGTACTGGATAAGGGGGATGAGGAGCAACGCACCGACGCCGCGGCCGGCGTTGGCGATTCCAAGCGCGAGGGCCCGGTGGCGGAAAAACCAGTTGGAGATGATGATGACATTGGGGATGAAGCCGATGTGCGTGACGCCTACGGCCACCAGGACGCCGTAGAACAAGTAGAGCTGCCACAGGGAGGAGACGAGACTCGAAACCAAGAGCCCCGCCGAGAGAACGATGACGCCGAACGGCATCACCCTGCGCGCGCCGAAACGGTCAAACAGCCATCCGACCAGCGGGCTGCAAGCGGCGAAGATCAGCATGCTGAGGGAAAAAGCCCCGGCCGTATCGGCCCGGCTCCAGTCGAACTCCTTCAGGATGGCCACGTAGAAGACGGAGAAGGACCCGTTGGAGGACCCCCCGACGGCCAGCGTGAGGAAGCAGATCCCGACAACGACCCAACCATAGAAAAATCTCGACTTCGGCGAAGCGGGGCGTAGTTCGCTCAAGCTTGTCTCGCTTGTGTGATTCGGGAAGGATTCAGCCGTCGGGATTCGGGAGGCGCGCTTCTGTCCAGGGACGCCCGAGGGGGGGATCCGCGAGCAGCGCCTGACGGGGAGACCCCCGAGACGCGGCTTTCGGACGGCCGGACGGAAGTCCCGGCCCCCGGGGCGGTCCCCGTCGCCGGAAAGGATTTCCGGCCGCCGAATGGCCCTCTCAGACCCTCATGGGCATGACGACACAGTAGTAGTTTTTGTCTTCACGGGGAGCCAGGAGCATGGAGCTCAATGAATCCTTGAGATCGATTCGCAGCGTATCGTCCTCGACGACGGAGAGGAAGTCCAAGATGTAGCGGGAATTGAAGCCGATCAGGATTTCGGGCCCTTCGTAGTCGATTTCGATCTCCTCGCTGGCTTCTCCCACCTCGGAGGTATCGCTGAACAAGGAGATAACGCCCTCTTTAAAGCGAAGCTTGACCATCCTGGACTTTTCGTTGGCCATCAGGGAGACCCGCCTCAGTCCCCCTCCGAGCGCTTCGAGGGAGACGGTCGCCCGCTGGTCGTTTCCCATGGGGACGACCTGCTGGTAGTTGGGGAATTGGCCTTCGATGAGCCGGGAAACGAGCGTCACGGAGTCGATCTGAAACAGGACGTGGTTGTCCTGACGCTGAAACTGGACGCTCTTGTCCCCATCCGAGATGATTTTGAGAAGTTCCTGGATGGTTTTTCGGTGGATGATGATGCCCATGTCTTCGGTCAAGGTCTCGACGGGCCGGGAAACCCAGGCCAGTCGATGCCCGTCGGTGGCCACGAGGTTCAGGGTTCCGCTCTTGGACTCGAGATAGATGCCATTGAGGGCGGTGCGCGTCTCGTCGGTGGAGATCGCGAACTGGGTCTTGCGGATCATCCCCACCAAATCCGACGCCGGCAGGGGGAAAGAAGGCCCATCGCCGAACGCGGGGATGTTCGGAAAATCGTCCGCCTCGAGACCGGGGAATCGGAAATTCGAGCGGGCGCATGTCAGCCGGACCCACTGTCCTTCTTCCGCTTGCAGGTGGACGTCTGAATCCGGGAGCTCCCGGACGACGTCGAAAAGCTTGCGTGCGGGGAGGGTGACACGACCCGGGGTTTTGACGCGCGCTTCGTAGCCGGCCCGCAGGCTGATGTCCAGGTCTGTGGCCGATATCCGAACGCCGCCCTCTTCGGTCTCCAGCAGGATGTGCTGGAGGATCGGCATGGCGCTGCTCCGGCTTTCGGCGATCCCCTGCACGCGGGAGAGCGCTTTTTGAAGTTCGGCCTTTCCAATAGTAACGTCCATGACTCCTCCGGCGGAGGGGCGCTGCCCCCGGAACCTTTCCCTGGGAACGAAGTCATCCCGAAATCAGGAATACGCTGCGCTCAGTTTCCGGATGTCTTTCGTCCTTTGGGGACCACCACGGGAAACGTGACTTTGACGCCTACGGCCACGCTCGAGTTGAATAACCCTGGATTATAGCGGGCCATGATCCAGAATGGAACTTCATAAACCTCGCGGGCGAGGCCCCAAAGGCTCTCCCCCTTCCGAATGGTGTGGTGGATGATCCTGACAATCTGGTAGGTCTCGAAGAAATCATCCTCTAGGCTCTTGTGGTGCTCCAGCCGGCTTTGTACGAATTCCTCCGGGTTGACCCTGCGGAACGTGAGTTTCAGCTTTTGCCCCATCCGGATGGATTTCTTTTGCCCCATCCGGTTCAGCCGGCGCAGGACGCGCTTCGAGGTGCCCAGCCATTCGGCGAAATGGCTCAGGGTTTCCTCCGCCTCCACGCGCGTCCAGCCTTGCGTGCCGGACTTGCCGGTCACGTGGACCCGGGAGGGCTTCCTTTCCCTCCACTCCGGCCGCGTCTGATTCCCATTCTCCGTCCCGTTCGTCCGGGCAGACCGCGATGAGGCGACCGGGTTGATCACCCGGGGCGCGGGCTCAAGGGATTTGACGGCCCGCGCGGGATTGGCCTCGGGCCGCTTCACGGCCGGTGCGGCGGCGACTCGGAGCCGGACGTTTGTTATCCGGCGTTTCCGTTGAGCCGGCCTGGAGGCGATGATCCGCCGCGAGCCCGGAATCGAGATGATCCTGCCCGCGCGGATCCAGGAGGTGTTTCGGATATTGTTGGCGGACGCCAGCGTCCGAACCGACGTGCGAAAACGCCGGGCAATCGCCCCGAGGGTCTCTCCCCGCCTGACGCGATACCACCGAATGCGTTTTTGATTGGCGTGCTTGAGTGAAGCGGACAGGGAGGCGTAGCGCCGGCGGAAGTCCTTCGTCTTCCGCGCGGGCAAACGCAGGAGATAACCCTTCGGGATGCGGCGCTCTCCCTGCAGAACCGGACCTCTGAGCGCCGGATTGTAACGTTGGATCTCCTCGAGGGTGACGGGTGAAATTTTGGTCAGCGTCTCCACGGAAACGTAGGCCGGGAGCCGGAAGACCCGTTCCCGCGAGGGTCTTCTCTCCCGCAGAGGCCCGAAGTACCGCCGTGCGTTCTTGGCGACGATTCGCGCCGCCAGAAATTCGGCGTAGAAGTTTTTCGACGCGAACTTGAACGTCCGGCTCCTGTATTTCCGGATCAAAGTCGGGAGGTGTCGGGTTCGGTGGAGGCGGACGGCGCGCGCCATCCCCCCGCGTCCGTGGTTATAGGCCGTGACCGCCAGAGGCCAGGTTCCAAGCTCCTGATAGTTCCGGCGCAGGAGCTTGGCCGCCGCATGCGTGGCGAGCATGGGGTCCCGGCGCTCATCGACGTCGTAGTTGATCTTCAGGAAAAGCCGTCCCGTCGACCGGGTGAACTGCCAGACCCCGGACGCCCCGAATTTTGAATAGGCCCCGTAGTTGAAAGAGGATTCGACGTGGGGGAGATACGTCAAGTCCAGCGGAAGACCATAGTCGAGGAAGACGCTCCGCATACGGCTGAGATAGCGCCCGGATCGGATGATCCCATCCCGGAACTTTTCCTGCACACCCTGCTGGGCGCGAACGTTTCGGGCCGCTTTGGATAAATCGTATCGGCGCTTCCGGAGGGCCCGGATGATCCGGCGTTCTTTCCACGACAGGTCCCGCGGCCGGGGAGGGGAAACGGACCAGGTGCGGAACAGACGGGCATAACGCTCCCGGGCGCGTCTGGCCCTCCGCCACCGTACGCGTGTGCTGCTTGGGCCTCCGGCTCCGTCTAGGTTGACGACATCGTAGATCAGGCTTGGATCTTCCGTGTCATGAACGACTGCCTGATTTCGTTTGTACCGCGTGAATACCTTGATCCAGAAATCGACGCTGCTTTCCAGCCCCTTGGGGGTTTGGAAGGGATCGTCCGCGAGGCCCGAGCTTCCCAATATGAAAAAGAAAGACAGCGCGCAGCAGGACAGGAGCGCCCCCTTTGATCGGAGTCGCATGGGATTCATTTCTCCCCTCTGAGAATCATCCGGGCAGCGATCGTACATGCGTTCTCCGTACTACGAATAGCAAGAACCAAACCATCTCCGTCTGAAAGGTAACAAAACCTCATACAAAAGGTCAAATGGGGCTCTAAGGTTTTTATGCAATCTATCTGATTTCAAAGCGAATAGTTTTCTCAAGCATCCGGACGTATCCATGATTTGGCTTGACAGAAAGGGTCCGCACCCCTTAAGTATCCGGTAACGCGGGAAAGGAGGTGATCATTTGAAGAAATCTTCATGTAGTGATCGCGAGGTGGCCGAGGTCTGACGACCTGACCTGGTGTTGGCCGGGCAGGCGCCCAGGCTAATCTCGTCGGTACCACCGAAAAATCCCCGGCAAGACACGGTCTTCTCGACTCTTCGCCGGGGATTTTTTTGGGGGCTTGACTTTCGTGGCAATTTCGTCGTATATTGGGTGAAGGTGGAGACAAGCTGAAAGACAGTCGCTGGATGGATGGCCGCCGTTGGATTTTCAAAGCGGTTCGGGTTTTTTCCGAAAGAGAGGATTGAACGATGTACCTGACGAAACGGCAACGCCAGATACTGGACTTTGTGAAAGAGTTCATCGAGGAAAAAGGTTATTCACCGAGCCTGGAGGAGATCGGGGCCGGCTTTGGGTTGACCTCCCCCGCGACGGTGCACAAGCACATCCTCAACCTCATTGAGAAGGGACTCATGAAGCGGGGCTGGAACCGCAGCCGTTCCATCGAGGTCCTGGAGGGGAAGGAGTCGGAGCCCGTGCGGGAGCTGCCCCTGATGGGCTACATCGCTGCCGGGAGCCCCCTGGAAGCCGTCCTGGATCCGACCACCATCGCTCTCCCGTGGACGGAGGCCGGGGCCAGAAATCTTTACGTCCTCCAGGTGAAGGGCCAGTCGATGATCGACGACCACATCGAGGACGGCGACTTCGTCATCATCGAAGAGCGCAAAACCGCCAACAACGGAGAAACCGTCGTCGCCCTGCTGGATGGGAACGAGGCGACCCTCAAGCGTTATTACCGCGAGAATGGCCATGTGCGCCTGCAACCCGCCAACCACACGATGGAGCCCATCATCGTCCGGGACGGCGAGTTCAAGATTCAGGGCATCGTGGTGGGGATCTTGAGAAAGTACTGAGCCGGCCCATCGGCATATTGGATTCGGGTTTCCCTCTCGGACGCGAACCCTACCGGTGGAAGGTCCCGGCGCATCGGGCAGACACGGGCTGGTTGACGCGGAGCTTCCGCGCGGATTCCATGCGGAATCGAAAACCGGCTGGGGTTGTTGCCCCCCCCCCCCACTTCCTCCTCCTCCCGCGCCGCCGCTTGGGTCGAGTGGTTCGGGATCCGGATACGAAAAAGCCGCCCTTGCGGGCGGCTTTTGGCGTTCTGGGACTCGACCAGCGGGCGGGTCGCCGCGGAGGCTACGCCACGCCCAGGCTTCCGCGGATGTGTTTGACGTATTTGATGAACTTCGGGTCGTCCCGCAGGGCCGTTTCCCGGGGACGGGGGAGATCGATGGGAATGATCTCCGCAATCCGGCCGGGACGCGGCGTCATCACGATCACCCGGTC
>CAYRGS010000010.1:11103-14605 GCA_964423875.1 uncultured bacterium | reverse complement strand
CTCCCAGAAACACGGCCTCGGGAATGCTGTGGGTGATGAACAGGACGGTCTTCCGGGCCTCCTGCCAGATGCGCAGCAGCTCCAGGTTCATCTCGTCCCGCGTGATGGCGTCCAGCGCCCCGAAAGGCTCATCCATCAGGAGCAGGGGCGGGTCATGGATGAGCGCCCGGGTGATCGAGGCGCGTTGCTGCATCCCACCCGAAAGCTCGCTGGGGTACTTGTCCTCGAAGCCCTTGAGGCCGACGAGCTCCAGAAGCTTGAGGGCCTTTTCACGGTATTCCTCGACATTGAGCTTGCGGGCCTCGATTTGCAGCAGGACATTGTCGAGGGTCTTGCGCCAGTCGAGCAGCACCGGGGCCTGGAAGACGATCCCCACGTTGGTCAGGGGGCCGCGGACGGCATGGCCCGCCACATGGACCGTCCCCGCCGTCGGCGCCAGCAGGCCGGCCGTCAGCTTGAGAAGCGTGGTCTTTCCGCACCCGCTCCGGCCGACGACGGTGAGGAGCTCCCCGTCCCCCACTTCGAGGCTAACTTCCTCCAGGGCTACGACCTCGCCGCTGTCCGGGTTGTAGACCTTCCGGAGGTTTTGATATTCGATGACCCTCGGCAATGGCGCTCTTCTACAATCCCGGATTCGGCCGGATGAACCGGTTGGTGTAGGTTTTCGTGTAATTGACGGGCGGCGAAAGCTTGAAGTATTTGTTAGCCGTTGCCACCGACTTTTTCACCATCGATTCCTTCATATAGCCGAGACCCTTCGCCATGACCTCGGTGTCTTGGACATCTTCGAGCGCCTCAGCTATTTGAACTCTCGAGATCTCCTTGTCCTTGGTGGGATTGGCTTTAATGTAGACGTTGTAGCCCCCGTTGGGGTTCTTAATCGTCCAGGCAAAGGCGTCAAAGAGCCCGCCCACGACGGCCTGGATTTCCTTGGAGTTGTTCTTGAGCCGATCCCGGTGGATCTGGATCACGTGTCCGTAGGATTCTAGACCCATGTCTTTGAAGTAGAGGAACGAGATCTTCCTGCCCTTACGTTCAGCGTGGATCCGCATCCGCGGACAACTCGACCCACGTGTTCCCGAAATGAAGTCGATCTTGTTCTTGAACAACGCGGGGGTTCTGACTGCTGGTTTCATGGTTTTGAAGATGACCTTCTTCATGTCAAAGCCCATGGCGCCTGCCATGGCGGGCATCAGGGTCCGCCCGAAGTCTGCCGGAGGTCCTCCGTACCGTTTTCCCTCCAAGTCTTTGGGTTTCTTGATTCCGGTGCTTGCGAAGCTCATGTAACATCCCGTCTGATAAACATGCACCGCGCCGACGGCTAGGTTATTCCCGCCCTTCTGGACGACCTTGAGCATTGTGGCAAAGTCCCCGTAACTGTAATCGACCTTCTTGGTATCGATCCAAGCGGCGGCTTTTCCCGAACCCCGCCCCTGGAGGATCTTTACGTTTACTCCGGCTTTTTTCCAGAAGCCTTTGTCCCGGGCGACAAAAAACGGGGCGTGCTTTCCACCGTAAATCCAATCTAAGATAATCTTGCGTTCTTTCGCCGCAGCCGCCGGTTGGGGCGTCAAACCCCATGAAAATACGACGGTCGCTAACACCGCGACTAGGCCCGCTCCAATTTTACTTCTCATGATATTTCTCCTTTTGTTGGTTTCAAGCAAGGAAGCTTCACACTTCTGTAATTTGAATCCCTTGACGCCAGGGCATGAGGACTTTCTCCAGCCAAACCAGGATTCCAAACATCCCCAGCGACATAGCTGCGAGAACGACGATGGAGGCGAAGACAATACTGGAATTCATGTCGTCAAATCCGACGATGATAAGGTAACCTAGCCCGCGTTCGCCTGAGACAAACTCCGCTACCACCGCGCCGATCACCGCTAAGGCGATAGAGGCTTTGAACCCGGCAAACAGAAACGGAACCGAATTGGGTAGGCGGAGCTTCTTAAATTCATCTAAGCGGCTCATCCCCATCGTTTTCCCAAGATCGATCATGTCCGGATTGATCTGGGATAGCCCCACGACGGAATTGATGAGCATCGGAAAAAAGGCAACGAGAAAAGAGATGATTACCTTGGACAAGAGGCTGTCGATGCCGAACCAGATCAGGATCAACGGGGCGATGGCGATGCGGGGAACGGAGCTGACGAGAACGAGCGCGGGATAGACGGTCAGCCACAGGAAGTGCGAGTATACAATCCCGATGCCGGAGAAGATGCCGACCACCGCCCCGATCAAAAATCCAAGAATTGTGACCTCGAACGTCGGTACCAGATGGTAGAGGATCACCCAGCCGCGCTTGCCAAACTCCTCGACCACTCGCCAGGGCGTGGGCATCAGGTAGTCGGGAACGCCGAACAGGGGAATCAGGATCTGCCAGAGAATGATGATGCCCGCAAAGAACAAGACCGACCATTTTGCGCCGGAGTATTTCTTTTCGGTGGACGCGGCTTCCCTCATCGCTCTCCACTTCCTCTGGTTGCGCCGCCTTCCGCCGGCCGCTCAGGCGGACGGGTGAAGGATTGGTTCCGAATCGTTGGCCCTTGAGAGATGAATCAAGGCTTTAGTATCCAGCCGGGGACCCCGGAGGTCAAGTGCTTGCGGAGGAAGGCGGGATGGATGAGGCAAGTGGAAGTCGTTGGACGGGATTTTCCGGCGACGGCTGCCGAGTCGTTCCGTCGGCCCCGGCGGTTACTTGGACCCCCATCGCCGCTCCATCAAACGCCCGACGAGGAAGCTGACGACGCCGATCCCGAGCCACTTGTATTCTTCGGCCATCCCGCCGTGTTTCAAGCTGATCCCTTGGTAGAGCGCCCACCCGAGGTAGAACATCCCCAGGATCTGCAACATCCGCCCGATGATGTATAGGAACGTTTCCACAGAGGATCACCTGCCGGTGGGAGGCCGTGCGTCTCAGGACAGCCGCGCGACGGCCTCGGCCATGCGGTCAAGCCCCGTTTGGATGTTCTCCAACGAGGTTGCGTAGGACAGTCGGAGGTACCCTTCGACGCCGAAGGCGCTGCCGGGTACGGCGGCGATCCGGCCTTCTTCCAGCAGGTGTTGGCAGAGCCCTTCCGAGGTCGTGATCTTCCCCGCGGGGCCCGTCTTTCCGAACAGGCCGTCCACACGGGGGAAGGCGTAGAAGGCGCCTCGGGGCAGGGTGCACCGCACGCCCTCGATGGCGTTCAGCCCGGAGACGATCACATCTCGCCGCTTTTTGAATTCCCGGACCATCGGCTCGAAGACCGAGTCCTCGCTGTCGATGGCCACGACGGCGGCCCTTTGAACGAAGGAGGTGGGGTTGTTCGTGCCCTGGCCCTGAAAGGTGTCCAGGGCGGTGACGATCGGCTTGGGCGCGGCTACGTATCCCAGCCGCCAGCCCGTCATGGCGTAGGCTTTGGAGAAGCCGTTGATCACAATGGTCTGGGCGCGGGCCTCCTCGCCGAGCCCCGCCGGGCACACATGAATCGCCCCATCGTAGATGATCTTCTCGTAA
>CAYRGS010000010.1:0-11093 GCA_964423875.1 uncultured bacterium | reverse complement strand
AGGGCCAGTTGGACACCCGCCTCGATGGACGCCCTGGAGTAGACGGCCCCGGTCGGATTGGACGGAGAGTTAATCAACACGGCCCGGGTGGCGGGCGTCACGCACCGCTCGATCGCGTCGGGGTCCAGGTCGAACCCGTTCTCTTCGCCGAGCGGGCAGAGGACCGGGGTTCCTCCGGCGAGCGAAACGATGTCCGAGTAGGAGACCCAGTAGGGCGATGGGATGATGAGCTCCGAGCCCGGGTCCAGCAGGACTTGGCAAACCGAGTAGAAGGCCTGTTTGGCGCCCACGGTGACGATGATTTCATCTGGCCGGTATTCGCAGCCGTTGTCGCGCAGGAGCTTTCGGGCGATCCCCTCCTTCAGCTCCGGGATGCCGCCCACGGCCGTGTATTGCGTGAAGCCCTCGTCCAGGGCCAGCTTCGCTTCGCGGACAATGGGCTCCGGTGTGGTGAAATCCGGCTCACCGGCCCCGAAGCTGATGATGTCCACCCCCTGGGCGCGCAAATCCCGGGCCTGGGCGGTGATCGCCAACGTGGGAGAAGGTCTCAAGGAGGCGATTCGCCCGGAGAGCTGAACGGGCCGCGCCGCGGTCCGGCCCGGCGCCGGTTTCGCTTTCATCCGCTTTCCTTCGAAGACCGGCGTCAACCGGAGGATTTGGAAATCTTTCCGCTCAGGGCGGTCTGCACACATTCGGGGACCAGCTTGTGCACATCTCCCCCGTAAGAGGCTACCTCTTTGACCAGACCGCTGCTCAGGAAAGAGTATTCCGCGTTGGGCGCCATGAAGAAGGTTTCGATTCCCGCGTTCAGCCAGCGGTTCATCAGGGCCATCTGGAGCTCGTATTCAAAATCCGACACCGCACGAAGTCCCCGAAGGATCACCTTGGCCGACTTTTTCTTCGCGTAGTTGACGAGCAGACCGTCGAAGGCGTCGACTTCAACCGAGGGGAAGTCGGACACGGCCTCCCGAATCAGCGCGACCCGTTCTTCTGTCGTGAACAAGGGCGTCTTGGAGGGATTGTTCGTCACCGCCACCACTACGCGCTCGAACAGACCGCGGACGCGGGCGACAATATCGAGATGGCCGTTCGTAAATGGATCGAACGTTCCGGGATAAATGGCGATCCTGTTCATGAAGTCCCTCGTTCGGGCCGAAAAGGCGGGTCAACTTATCTTACGCCCCGGTTCGTGTCAAACGGCCGGCCGATCAAACGGGGGGCTCGGGTGAGAAGCGGTTTGCTGCGCCCTACCCGGGGAGCGTTCGGCCGCGCCGCCCGCCTCGGCGTCCGCGGTTTGCGGCGCCCTCTTCGGAAGGCCCGCCGCCAGGAGGCCGCAAGCGGCCTCGATGTCCCGCCCTCTGCTTTTCCGGACCGTTACGGTGACCCCCTTGGCCGCGAGGACGCGGGCGAACCGGTCCACGGCCGCCTCATCGGGACGCTCGTACGGCAGGATCGGCGAGGCGTTGAAGGGGAGCAGGTTCACCTTGCACCGGACCCCCCGAATCAACCGGGCCAGCGCCCGGGCGTCCTCCACCGAGTCATTGACGCCCCGCAGCAGTGTGTATTCGAACGTGATGCGCTCCCGGGGTTGAAGGGGCAGCTCGCGGCACGCTTCCATCAACGCGCCCAGGGGATAGCGGCGGTTCACTGGGATCAGCCGGTCCCGCCGTTCATCATCCGGCGCCCCCAACGAGACGGCGAGGCGGACGCGGGGAAATTCAGTCTTGAAGCGGATCAATGGAGGAATCAGCCCGCAGGTGGACAGCGTAACCCTTCGGGGGGACAGGCCGATCCAATCCGGATGGACAAGCGTCCGGACGGCGCGGGCGACGTTCTCGTAGTTGTCCAGCGGCTCCCCCATGCCCATCAGGACGACGTGCGTGATTCGTTCTCTGGTTTCGCGGGCCACCTCGATGAATTGGCCCGCGATGTCCCCGGCCGACAGCTGGTCCAGGAGACCGAGGGCGCCCGTGACGCAAAAGCCGCACGCCATTCGGCACCCCGCCTGGGTGGAGACGCAAAGGGTCCGGCGGGTCCCGTCGGGGATGAGGACGGATTCCACCGGGGTGTCCCGGGGAGACCGGAACAGAAATTTCCGCGTGGCGTCCCGGGAGGTTTGGGCCGTTTCCAGGGCCAGGCGACCGATGAAAAATCCATCTTCCAAAGTTCGGCGCAGGTCCAGCGGCAGGTCGGTCATCTCCTCAAAGGTCAAGACCCCTTTTCCGAAGATCCACTTGGCAATTTGCCGCCCCCGATACGCCGGCAGGTTCAGCCCGTCGGCCAGGGCCTTGAAATCGGCTCCCCCGAAATCCTTGAGGTCTTTCCTTCTGTCGGACTTCAAGTCAAGCGTTTCCTTTGAGAACAAAACGGCGGCCTTCCGCCTCTAATGTAGTACGTTGGGTGACGACCTTCAAACCGCATTTAAAGCAAGCAGACAGGGTGAAACGACCTTTGTCGTTGGTTTGACAGGGGTTCACCGTAAGCACAATTTATACGGACGGAGGAGAACGTCCCCGAACCGCTCATCGCGGGGGTGTCCCGGGTTCAATCTCCGACCGGAATCCAAAGGGACCAGGATATGCGAAATCGAGCGCGGAATTTCTCGCGGACAATTCGTTCATCGATCCGGAGCGTACGCCCCCCCGCCGATCGGCTGAAGGCCTTTTATGCCGCGCACAAGGGCGTCATCGTGCCCATCGCTTTGTTCCTGATTGTCCTTTCCATCGCATATCTTGGAAGGACCCTTCCGGTCCATCTGCCCGGGAATCGGGTTGTGCCCGTCCCCGCCGTATCCGGTGCGAGGGGCCGCCCCGAGCGCGCCCGCGCGCCCGCCCCTTCCTTAACCCAGGATGAAATTCTAGCGATTGCCGCAGAGATCGCCCGCCGCCACGGTTTGGATCCGCTTCTGATTCACTCCATGATCGCCGTGGAATCCGGCTTCGACCCGCTCGCCCGGTCCCCCAAGGGGGCGATGGGGGTGATGCAGCTCATGCCCGAGACGGCTACAGAAATGGGCGTTGAAGACCCCTATGACGTTCGCCAGAACATCGACGGCGCCGTCCGCTACATCAAGAGGCTCCTGCATCGCTACCGGCGTTACCCGAAAAAACTCGAGCTTGCCCTGGCGGCGTACAACGCCGGTCCGCGGAATGTCCGCAGGCACCGGGGGATTCCCCCCTATCGCGAAACGCGGAAGTACGTCCGGAAGGTCCTGAGCCGGTATCACAAACTGAAGAAGGGAAGCACGTCGTAGGTCCCCGTTCGGTGGATGGGGGGGGAATCCGCTCCGCGACCCCTAGAAAGGGACCATCTCCAGGACCGCCGGTCTGAGGAAGGCCACGCAGAAACGGACCTTTTCCCGATTGAAGATTTCCGACACCGCCCGGCAATAAAGCCCTCCCTGCTCCCGGAACTCCTGGGCCTTCGTTTGCGCGTTGGACTTGGACACCTTGATGGTCTTGTAGTCGACCACTAGGATCCCTTCATCGTCCCGGATGACCAGATCGGCGCGTCCCTCAACCGAGGCTTCGCGTCTGTCATCGCTCGTGTCAGAAAAAAGAAACGGAATCTCTCGGCCAAGCTCTTCAAAGGGTTGAATTTTTTCCCGGAAGTCCTTTGACGCGGTGAATTTCTCCAGCATCCTTCGTACTTCCTCCTGAATTTTGTCTCGCTCCGCATCCGGGCGTTCGGCCGGATTTTCATCCAATGCGACTCGAATGACCTTGTCCAAGTCCTTGTGCGGGTCCGCGAAATTGATTCGCTCCATTGCGGCATGAGCGACAATGCCAATCCGCCGGGCTTCATCGGAGGGTGTGCGGCCCCGCGGGTCATCCTCGTCTCTTCCCTTATCAGGGTCCAGGTCGGACGGGCAGAGGTCCAGCGTGGTCGCCCGGATTTGTTCGGCCCTCCGCTTCCGGGCCTCCCAGGCTTTTTCCAACGCTTCGGTCGGCATCGGCGCTTCGTCCCTTGGCGCGGGGATTGGCCCACCCTCCGCCCCTGAAGTCACGTGAGCCAGAGAGATCCGTCCATCGCCGATGGGGAGCGCGCGCGCTTCCGCCTCCCGGACGTCGATCTCCAGGGCTTCGTTGAGACGGGCGAGCATTCCTTCCGCCTTCGCCGGCTTTCCCCGCTCGTGCCGCACGGCGGCGGAGAGGACCAGGTGCTCGCGCGCGCGGGTGGCCGCCACATAGAAAAGACGCCGCTCCTCGGCCTCCTCCAACCAGATGTCCCGTTCATTTGCCCACGCCATCTGCGGGGTCTGGATGGAGCCAATCTGTAACGCCCAACGGCCCGTCGTCCAATCGCGCCCGATGCGGACAGGGCTTGTCATTTGGCGCGATCCCGCCTGTAGACCCGCCAGAATGACGATGGGGAACTCCAGCCCCTTCGCCTTATGCACCGTGAGCAGCTTGACGGCGTTGATGTTCTCCTCGGCCAGCGGGCTTTCGCCTTCGTCCCGGGTCTCGCGCCCCTGCGCCCTCAACCAGTCCACCAGACCGGAGAATCCTACGTCCAGGCTTCTTTCCCGCTCGAGCGCCAGGGAGCGGATCTTCAGAACGTTGCTTCTCCCCTGCTCTCCGGCCAGGAGGATGGCGGATTCCAGGACCGGAAAACCCGCGAGGACCCGATCCAATGCCTCCGAGACGGGCAGGGGGCGGATCGCCCGGCGGACAGCGCGCAGCCTCTCCTCCATCGCCGAAGCCTTTGGGGGAATTTCGGTCTTTCGGCGCCAGGCAACCAGTTCTTTGTCGGTCAGGCTGCCGATGGGCGAGCGCAGGACGCCGGCCAGGGCGAGCCGGTCCTCGGGATAGACGAGACAGGCGAGCAGGTTCAGAAAGTCGGTCACTTCCTGCGTCTCGAAGAACCCCCGTGCGAATTCGGAAACATAGGGGATGCCGTGCTCGCGCAGGGCGTCGATGTAGGCTCCGACGTGGGTCATCTTCCGGAACAGGAGGGTGATGTCGCCGTACTCGACCGGACGGGCTCCATTTTCCGGGCCGGGAATCCCGGCCTTCCCCACCCTCCCCCCTCCGACCCAGTCATCGCGAATCATCCGGGCGATTTCCCGGGCCTCCCGGCGGGTGGCCTCCTCGGCGTTCCAGGTCTCATCGCCTTCGGGCCGCGTCACCCGGACCTCCACTCCCTGGGATTCGAGGTTCGCCGGCCCGCTGGGGCGGGGCTGCGCGGCCTGATAGGCGGGTTGGACATTTTCGCGCGCAACAATCAGCTTTTCGAACAGGCCGTTCACAACGTCGACGATCCGGTCGTGGCTCCGGAAATTAACGATCAGCTCCAGTGTTCTCTCACGGAGCACGTCGTTCAGGAGCACTTGATAGGCCCCGATGTCGGCGCCCCTGAACTTGTAGATGGACTGCTTGGGGTCACCGACGATGAAGAGCTTTCCCGGCTCCAGCCGGACGTCCCGCCAGCTCGTCGCCTCGCCTTCCCTCTCCTCCGCCAGGAAGAGGACGATTTCGTACTGGATCGGGTCGGTGTCCTGGAACTCATCGACCAAGAGGTGCCGGATGCGGTCCTTCAGCGCACGGCGGATCTCGGGGCGGTCTCGGAGCAGGTCCCGGGCCCGGGCGAGCTGGGAATCGAAGTGCAGGTGACCGGCAAGGACAAAGTCCTTCCGGAACTTTCGGGCGAAGGGGAGAACCAGTTGCAGGGAATTCGAGATCGCGTTGCGCTTCAAGGACCCGATGTTGCGGGCGATCTTGATCACCCGGAGGCAGGCCCGATAATCCTCCTCGGTCATCGCCCTGATCCCGCCCGGCCGCGCGTCGATATCCTCCCGAATCCCCGACAGCCTCTCCTCCGCGATGCCTTCCTGAAAGGCCTCCAAAAGCTCGACCGAATTCCGGATTGAAACCTCGACCTTTCTGTCCCCCGGGTATTTCGATGCGAGAATCCCGGCTTCCGCGGCGACTCCCTCCAGCCAGCCGGCCGGGGCTGTGAATAATGTCCCGTCGGCCAGCGCGCCTTCGAGGTCGTCCAGGGGGAACAATTCCGAGCACAGTTGTTCGGCCAGCGCCTCCAGGACGGAGAGGTCGAATTCATCCAGCGCCTTCTCCCACAGCGGCCCGCGAGGTGCCTCCTCTCCGAGCTCTCCGGCGAGCCAATCGTGCCACTGCCGATCGAACCGCTCCGCGAAAACCGTCCCGTCGTCTTCCGTGAAGTTCGGGTCCACGCCCGCCTCGAGGGGGTAGAGCCGCAGGAGCCGGGCGGCGAAGCTGTGGTAAGTGGAGATGGGGAGCATCTCGAGGTCCCGGAGGGTCTCACGCGCGATCCGGCCCAGCTCTTCGTGCGTCCGTTCATATCGTTCACCGAGACTGCGGTAGATCCCGGCCGCGACCTCCCCGGACTCCGCAGGAAGACCTTCCCCGGCCGACCACGCGACGAACCGTTCCAGGTACTCACGAAGCCGCTCGGCCATTTCACCGGCGGCCTTTCTCGTGAAAGTGAGGGCCGCGCATTCCGACGGACAGGCCGGTTCCAGCCGGCGGAAAAAGAGGTTCAGGAGCCGCTCGGTGAGCAGGGCCGTTTTGCCGGTCCCGGCGCCCGCCGTGACCACCACGTTGCGGTCGAACGTCGTGACGGCCCGCAGGCGGTCTTCCGCGTCGGCGAGAGGCGCCTCGGCGGACGTCGGACTCATGTCGGGGGAGGCCATTTTTTCTCCGGCAGGATTTCGATCCTGCGGGTCCGCGGGTCCGCCGTCCGGCGGTAGCGGGTCGGCCTGTGGTTCCTGCGACAGAGGACCTGATAGGGGCACGTCCGGCAATGGCTCCCTTCGCCGTCTTGGGGGATGATGTAGAACTGCCCGTCGCGGATGCCCGTGAGAATCTCCGAGAGGGTCTTCCCCATCTCCATCGCCCAACCGGACTCCCACGCGTCGGAGGGAAGCGCGTATCGGCGGGATGCGTTTTCCGGCCAGTTGGGGGCGACGTAGTGAAGCTCCGCGCTCACCTTGGCGTCCGGCTCGTCCGCCCGGGCGAGCAGGGCGTAGAAGGCGGGCTGAAGCCTTCGCCCCCGGACGGTCTCCTGTTCCAGGTTCCGTTTGGCCACGGCCTTGCCGGCGGTGTATTTGTAATCGACCACACGAAGCTCCACCCCCGCTTCGCTCTCCCTGCGGTCGATTCGGTCCAGGCGTCCGTGGATCTTCATCCTTCTCAGGATCGAGGGAAAGGACGGGTCATCGGGCAGGGTGATATCCGCCCGTCTCTCGTAGGCCACCGGTTGAAACCCGCTCTCCCGAAGAGATTCAAGACCCCGGCCGATATAGCCTTCGGCCAGCGCACGCAGCGTCCGCCGCGTCCTTCGCCAAAGAAACGGATGGCCCACCGGCGCTTTTTTCTCATAACCGTTCAGCGTCATTTCGATTGCACGGGAGAGCGGCGCGGAGGCGTCGGCGGGGGCGTCGTGTGTCCGGCTGGAAAAGAACCGCTCGAAGATCTCATGGAGCAGGTCGCCGATGTCCCGGGATTCCAGTTCGGCGATTTCCTCGAAATCGTCCAGCTCATCCAGCCGGAGGACATGCTTTGCGAAGAACCGGAACGGACACCGGGCGTAAGTCTCCAGGGCCGTGGGGGAAAATCCTTTTTCCTTCAGGTCATTCCACCGTTCGGGCGGTTTGTCGATCATGCCGTCCCGATCCGTCAGACCGGACCCGAGGCGTGAAAGCCGCGAGCCGGCGTCAAAACAACTCTCCAGAATGCCGGCTTCGAGGCCCTGGATCGAGTGCAGCGCCTCCGGATTGTGTCCGTGGATCAGAAGCCGGGCCGTCCACTCCGAGGGAGTCCAGAGGGAATCGGAAAAGATTCTCTGATCCATCCGATCTTCGAGCCTGCGGGGGACGGGTACGGTTCCCGGGAGATTTCCGTCGGTTCGGCCCAGGGCGCGCGCAAGCTCGTGAAGATACCAGGAGCGCACCAGCGGCCGTCCGTCCTCCCCCGACCGCTGCCGGGTCAGCGTGATCCGCCGCCGCCCGGAGGCAAGCACCAGGGTGAATAGAAGCCGCTCCTCTCCGCCGGCCGCCGACCTTTCCAACAAGCGGACCCCGTAGGTCTCCGAAAGCTGCCGTCGGGTTCCGTCGTTCAGGAAGGGATCCTCGCCCTCTGTGCGGGGCCAGACGCCCTCCTGCAACCCCATAACGACGATATATTCAAATCGCTTCCCCCGGGCGTCCCGGGTGTTCAGGACCTCGACCGCGGCGTGGCCCGGCTCGCGCAGGGAAACCGCATGCGTCCGGAGGTGATCGCCCACACGGGCGAGGAAGCTTCCGGCGTCGGTCTCGGGCCGGATCTTCGCCCGGTCCGCGAGGGCGGCGAAGATGGTCGTCAACGACTCCCCCGGCGATTCGCGGAAATCCCGCGCCCCCCTGTCTTCCTCTTCGAAGGCCGGGCCATCGAGAACGTCCCGGATCAATCGCCGGTATGCGTCGATCAGGACCTCCCACGAACCTCTCTGGGGGAATTTCGCGATGGCGTTGAGCAGCCGGCCGAGCCCCCGCTGAAACCGGTCCGCCTCCTCCCCCCCCGTCGGGGACGAATCCGGGCCGACGCCCGTCCATTTCTCGGGATCGGCCGGCCGTGAAAGGTCCGTGCGCTCGAGTTTCCGCCAGTCTTCGATGCCGCGGATGACGCCGAACCGTCGCACCCACCTGCGGGCGGTCTCTCCGACGGAGACCCCGCCCTCGCCGACCTGGAAATACGGGGAGGCGAGAACATCGAGGACATCGGCCTTCGAACAGCCCTCAGCCAGGACCCGGTTCAGGGCGAGAAGCGTCATCGCCCAAGGGGATCGGGAGACGGGCCGCTTTTCCGGCGTGCGGAAGGGGATCGCATGGGTGTCGAACACGGCCGGAAGATGGGGGAGATAAGCGTCGAGGTTCCGGGCGATGACACCGATGCCGTCGAAGGCCGCGCCGTCTTCTTCAATCCACCGAAGGATCCCCTTCGCGGCGATCTCAAGTTCGCCCAAGGGACCGGCGGCGGTAAAGGACCGCAGGGCTCCTTCCTCGAGATGCGGCGGTCGGCTGACCGCCTCTTCCGAGAAGAGCCGATCGAGCGCGGGCCGCGGCAGAGGCGGAGCCCCCCCCCCTTTCCCGGGCGAAAGATCTTCGCTCCCGGTTTCCCGGTCGCCCGTTGTCTCCCCTGCGTCCGCCGCGGGTCGGGCATCCGCTCCGGCGAACCGGGCCTCCAGCGCCCCCAGAAACCCCTCGGCGAATTCGAAAGCCCGGCGGCCCGGCGCGCAGGGGAGAAACACCGTCGTCGGACAGTGGGAGGACACCGCCCCCAGGAGGTCAATCTGGAGTTGCGTCATGTCGTAGAAGCCGTAATACAAGATGCGTCCCAGGGACTGGAGAAACCCCGAATCCCCTGAGACCTGGATGGCCGCCTCCACCGGGTCGCTGGTCGTGCCCAGCCCCAGTCTTTTTCTTCCCTCCTGAAAAAGGGCGTGAAGACTCAGGACGGGCTCCCGGTTCTTTACGCGTGTCGGGACACGGGCCTCCTCGAGATCCCGGAGGCTGCGATGGAGGGCCGCGGCCCCGCCGGTTGTCTGGACGAGCGCTTTCCAGTCGGCCGGGAATTTCTCGTTTCGGACGATGTCCCGGATGAGATCATCCAAGACCAGATCGTCCGCCTGACTGGGCGGCGGATCCCCGCCGACGGTGAAAACGATTTTTCGGCTCAGGCCTTGGGCGGTCAGCAAGTGCGCCCCGGCGAGCGTCATGCCCCACCGAAGCGTGATGAGGTGTTTCAGGTAGCGGCGCATTTCCAGGGAGGGTGCGACCAGGGCGCACGGCGTCAGCGATCCCCGCGCCCGGTTGGTGCCGGTCCACTCGTTCAGGCGACTTTTCAGGGCCGACTCGAGGTCGGGATGAAACGGACCCGTGAGGAGAGAGAGGGGCCGGGTCCCGGTCTTTGTCATGGCGTCATCCCGCGAGCCGGAATGCAAGGGCCTGCGCGCAGCCGATCAGAAACCCCAGAAGCCCGCCGAAGACCGTGATGCGCCGGAGTTGGCGGCCGGCCACGCCGTACACCAGCTTCTCCAGCTCAGCCAGGTCCATCCGGTTGAGCTTGCTCACGATGGTCCCTTTCACATCCAGGCTTTCGGCCACGTGGTGCGCCCGCTCCTCGAAGAAGGCGTCGATTTGTTTCACCACCTCGCGCGACAGGATGAGCTTGATCGGATGCCGCAGGGCCTCGGGCAGGGCGAACGGCTTCAACTTGTCGTCCACCATGTCCCCGATGGTACGCACGGCCTGCCGCTTGATGGAGGAATCCTTCAGCAGGCCGACCAGCTCTTCGCCCGAAAGGAACTCCCGCTCGATGGATTCGGCAATGGTCTCGGCGATCTTCCCGCGCTCGCGCGGAATCAGCCCCGGTGTGAAGGGGACGACCCAGCCGAGGAACCGAAGCTCGCGGTATGGATGGAACAGCATCCGGATGGCCAGGAGGTTAGTCCCGTAACCGATGGCCGCGCCGGCCACCGGAGGCAGCCAGAAGCCGACGCCCCCGAGTGTTTCGAGGATCATCCCTCGGCGTCTTTCCGGGCGGGGTTGAGTCCCTTCCGGAGGGTTTCGAGGTCCCGGCGGTAGGTTTTTTCGGAGATCGCCCCGGCTTCCCATTCGAGCCGCAGGGTCCGGGCCTCCCGCTCGAATCCTTCAACGTCGGACCCGGGGGGGGAGGGGGAGGCGGTGGATCCGGACGGCGCCGGGCGGAAATAGCGGATGGCCACCTGTCCGAGCGCAAACGTCGAACCGAACGCCGACGCCGCCCCAGCCGCGAGGCCGACGGCCGGAATCGCCCGGGTCGCCGTCCGGGTGAACAGGCGGCAGAGTGATTGAAGGGCCGTGGCCCCGCCGAGGAGACCGGCCAGGTTCCGGGCTTCTTTCCAATGCAGGGTCCGGCCGAACGTCTTCGCCAAACGCACGAGCATCTTCGCTTGGAGCGCCGGAACGCCGGCGATCCCCCCCAGCGGGATGGGGGAGATCCCGGCCAGGGCCGCCGACAGGGCCGCCCGGCGGACGATCCCGCGGGCGCTCTTCTCCGCCCTTTCTTCCGTCTCCCCCGGCTCGGTCGGGGCCTTTT
>CAYRGS010000009.1:23432-56484 GCA_964423875.1 uncultured bacterium | reverse complement strand
CTGCTGTTCCCCGCCGGATAAGGTTCTTCCCATGAAATTTCGCCGCTCTTCCAGCATGGGAAACATCTCGAAAACGCGCTGGGTCGTCCAGGGATATTCCGCGCCGGACCGGTTGGCCGCCGTGGCGATCAGGTTTTCCCAGACGGTCAGGGTCGGGAACACCTGCCGGCCCTCGGGGACCAGCGCTAGGCCCGCGCGCGCCACCTCATGGCTGGGCCGGTTCTGAATCTCCACCCCCTCGAAGCGGATCCGGCCGGACCTCGGCGGTGTCAGGCCCATGATGGAGCGCACTGTCGTCGTCTTTCCCATCCCGTTCCGGCCCATCAGAGTCACCACTTGGCCCGGGCCGACCTCGAAGCTGACGCCGAACAGGACCTGGCTCCGGCCGTAGAAGGTTTCGATGTCCGAGACCTGAAGCATCACGCCTCCTCGCCGAGATAGGCCTGGAGCACGTGGGGGTCGGCGCGGATCTCCTCGGGCGCGCCCGAGGAGATTGCCTTGCCGTACACCAGGACCGTGACGCGATCCGCCAGCGCGAACACGGCGTCCATGTCATGCTCGACCAAAAGGATCGTCACCTTTCCCTTGAGGGCCTTCAGCAATTCCACCATCCGGACCGAATCTTCCGGACCCATGCCCGCCATCGGCTCATCCAACAGGAGAAGGGACGGCTCCGTGGCCAGCGCCACCGCGAGCTCCAGCTGACGCTGCTCTCCGTGGGCGAGGTTGGCGGCGGGGACGCCGGCCCTGGCCCCCAAGCCCACGCGGTCGAGAACCTCCCAGGCCGGGCCCCGCAGGCGCGGGTCGGTCCGGGCGTCACGCCAGAACCGGAAGGAATGTCCGTCGCGCGCCTGGAGGGCCATCGCCACGTTGTCCTCCGCGGTGAAGCCGAGGAAAAGCGAGGTGATCTGGAAAGACCGGGCGAGACCCAGATGGGCGCGGGCATGGACGGGAAGGCCCGTGATGTCCCGGCCTTGGAAACGGATGGCGCCCGAATCCGGGATGATCTCGCCGGAGATTTGGGCGATGGCCGTTGTCTTGCCCGCGCCGTTCGGACCGATGACGGCGTGGATCTCGCCGGGCAGGACGTCGAGGGACAACCCGTCAGTCGCCCGAAGCGCGCCGAAGGCCTTGGTCATCCCTTCCGTGAGAAGCAAAGGCTCAGGCACCTCGGGTCTCCCGCTCCTCGAGCCAGCCGACGAGACCCCGCCGGGCGAACAGGACGACCGCGATCAGGGCGGGTCCGAGAAACAGCATCCAGTGCTCGGTGTAGATGGACAGCACTTCTTCGAGCAGAAGATACGCGGCGGCGCCGAAAATGGGGCCAAACAGCGTGCCCATCCCCCCCAGGATCACCATGATCATGATTTCCCCGGAAACGGTCCAGTGCATCAGGTTCGGGCTGACAAACTCGGTCTGGTTCGCGATCAGGCCCCCAGCCAGTCCGGCCACGGCTCCGGCGATCACGAAACAAGTCAGCTTGTACCGGTAGACGGGAAACCCGAGGGCGCGCATCCGCCGTTCATTCTCCTTACAGCCGCGGATGACCATCCCGAACCGGGACTTCACCAATCGGCGGCTGAAGGCAAAGGACAACAGGAGCAAGCCGAGACAGACATAATAGAACGTGGCGTCATCGGACAGATCGAGCCCTCCGAAGCGGTTCCGCTGGACCATGCTCAACCCGTCGTCCCCGCCGTATTTTTCTAGTGAAATGAAGAAGAAATACATCATTTGGGCGAAGGCCAGGGTGATCATGATGAAGTAGACGCCGCTCGTCCGCAGGCTGATGGCCCCGATGACGAAGGCCAGGCCCGCCGAGATCCCAATGGCCGCCGGCCAGGAAATGATCGCGTCCTCCGTGCCGGTGATCCCGGTGGGCAAACCGAACAAGGCCGATCCCTCCGCGCCGTGGAAGGCGAGGATGGCGACGACGTAAGCGCCGGCGCCGAAAAAGGCCGCGTGCCCGAGGCTCACCATGCCACCGAACCCGAGGATCAGGTCCAGGCTCAGCGCGACCAAGGCGTAGATCAGAATTCGACTGAAGAGGCTGATCAAAAAAGGCTGGTCCATCCAGGAGGCCACGGGCGGCAGCCCCGCCAGGAAAACCAGACCGCCAAGGAGGACCCATGTTTTCAGCGTGGGTTGGAACTTACGCATGGGCCGGGAGCAACCCCCGGGGCCTCCACGCCAGCACGAGGGCCATCAAAATGTAGATCAGCATCGAGGCGAGGGACGCCCCCACCCCGTCGGCCGTGGCCGCGTCGGTGAAGAGCTTGAGAATCGTGGGGAGGAAGGCGCGGCCCAGCGTGTCAATCAGACCGACGAGAACCGCCCCCAGCAAGGCCCCGCGGATGGAGCCGATCCCGCCGATGACGATGACGACGAAGGTCAGGATCAGGATGTCTTCGCCCATCCCGACTTCCACGGCGTAGATGGGCCCGGCCATCACGCCCGCCAGACCGGCCAGCATGGCGCCCAGGCCGAAGACCAGCGTGTAGAGTCGCCCCACATGGATCCCCATCGCACCGACGATCTCCCGATGGGTCGCGCTGGCGCGGATCAGCATGCCGAGCCGGGTCTTGGTGATCAGGAAATAAAGCCCCGCCCCGACCCCGATTCCCACCCCGATAATCGCCAGCCGGAACGCCGGATACGGCGCCCCGGGGAGGATCTCCACGGTGCCCGACAGGGCGTCGGGTACATTGAGAAACAAGGCTTGGGGCCCCCAGACGATCTTCGTCAGCTCGTTGAAGAAGAGGATGAGGCCGAAAGTCACGAGCACCTGGTCGAGATGATCGCGGCTGTACAGGGTGCGCAGCGTGAGGACTTCCACCGCCATCCCGACCAGGGCCGTGCCGGGAAGCGCCACCACAAGGCCCAGAAGGAACGACCCAGTGGCCTGAAAGACCGTGGCGGCCAGATAGGCCCCCACCATGTAAAGCGAGCCGTGCGCCAGGTTCAGGAGATCCATGATCCCGAACACCAGTGTCAGCCCGGCCGCCATCAGAAACAGCATCACCCCGAACTGAAGACCATTCAGGACCTGTTCCAGGACCAGCAGGGAGCTCATCGGCCGCGTCCGCCGAAGCGGGTCAAAAAAAAGGCGGCGGGGACGTCAACCCCCGCCGCCCATCTTCCGCCTACTTCATTTTGCATTGATCAATGTAAGCGTTGGAGCGCATGGCCATTCCCTTGCCGATGGTTTTGTTCGTGATGACGCCGTTCTCTTCCACCACAATCCGGATATAGATGTCGTGGATCGGGTGATGGTTGGCGGAAAACTTGAAGTTGCCCCGAACCGCCTCGAAGTCGGCCTTGCGGAGCGCCTCGCGGAAGTCGTCCTTTCTGGACAAGTCCCCGCCGACGGCCTGGATGGCGCTTGCGATCAGCCGCGCGGTGTCATACCCCTGGCTGGCGAAGAGCGAAGGCAGACGCCCGAACTTCTTTTTGAAATCGGCAACGAAGCGCTTGTTCGCCGCGTTGGGGAGATCCTTGTTCCACTGGGTGGAGTTGATCACCCCCAGCGCGGCCTTGCCGGCGGCCTTGAGGATGGTCTGGTCGAAGGAGAACCCCGGCCCGTACAGGGCGATCTTTCCCGTGAGCCCCGCCTGGCCCCACTGTTTGAGGAAGCTGATCCCCATCCCGCCCGGCAGGAAGAAGAACACCGCCTCCGGGTTGGCGTTACGGACGGCCGCTATTTCCGCCGCGTAGTCTTTCTGTCCCAGCTTGGCGTAAACCTCGGCAGTCGGCTGGCCCTTATAGAACCGCCGGAACCCCTTCACCATATCCTTGCCCGCCGGGTAGTTGACCGAGATGAGATAAACCCGCTTGAGCCCCTTCTTCTGAAGATACTGCCCCATGGCCTCGGGCAGGTTGTCGTTCTGCCAGGAGGCGTTGAAGTAATTCTTGTGGCAATTCTTGCCCGCGAGATAGGACGGGCCGGCGTTGGGGCTGATGTAGAAGATTCCCTTGCGCACGACTTTCGGGACGACGGCGATGGCGATGTTGGACCAGATGATCCCGGTCATGATGTCGACCTTGTCGCGCTTCACCAAGCGGTCGGCGATCTGCTTGCCCCTGCCCGGTTTGCGGGCGGAGTCCTCGATCAGCACCTTGACCCGATGGCCGCCGAGCTTTCCGCCCTCCTGGTCGACTGCCAGCATGAACCCGTCCCGGACGTCAATCCCGATGGCGCTGCCGCCGCCCGAGAGCGTGGTGATCATGCCGATCTTGACGGGCCCGGCGGAAAAGGCCGGCGCCGCGATCAACAGCGCTCCGACCGCCAATCCAAAAATTCGCTTGACCATGAGCCACCCTCCTTGTCGTGTTTCATCCGTGCGCGGAAGCGCCGCGATGCCCCTCCGAACGCCCGTGTATCTCCGAACGACCGAGTCTGATTTTAGATCCGACCGATAATATCAAGTATGTTGAAACCTTATAAGGGTAAATGCGGATTCCCGCAATCACCCCGCGTCGCTTTGATCCGGTCTAACAAATTTCGGTCCGCACAATTCCGGAATTCGGCAAACCTTTCGGGCGGAGGCCCTCCACCATGCGAATCCGACTTATTCAGGGGGCCAACCTCAATCTTCTCGGGGAGCGGGAGCCCGGGTTGTATGGCCGGATGACCCCCGAGCAACTTGACCGGATGCTCGGCGATCACGCGACCCGGCGGGGGGGCGGGAGGATCGAAGTGGACATCCACTACACCAACTACGAGGGCGAGTGCATCGACCTGATTCAGGAGGCGTTCTTGAAGGGCTGGGACGGCCTCGTCATGAACCCCGGGGGCTTCACCCGCAACTCGCCGGCCGTCGAGGAGACCCTACGTATGACGGGCATCCCCTACGTGGAGGTCCACATGAAGAACCTGGAGGCCTATGGAGGCCGCTCGATCCTCGCGAAGAGCGCGATCGGCGCGATCATGGGTTTCAAGGAGAAGGGATATCTCTATGCCCTTGACGCCCTGTGCGATTGGCTGGAGGGACGCTCCGAGTGATCAGGGAGCGCGGCTGGGAAAGGTGACGGTCGAGATCAAGACCGCCGACGGGAAGATCCTCTCGTACGAACAGGTCCGCGCGCAGGTGAACGCCCGCGGCGATTTAATGCACCAGGTCTGGTTCTGGCACCCGTGAGCCGGGGCGTCCCGGACCGGCGAATCCTCTTTTGAATGATTTCCGAATCTCGCCCGCTTGACATTCGTCTTTGATGTGGTGAAATGACGCAACGTGAAGTTTGATCCGATGGGGCCCGCCCCACGCATCAATAGGGGACAACCAGTCAACCGAGGGCCGGAGTGGGGGGCTCGGCGCACCCATCGGTTTTACGATCCATGGCCTGTCGTGGAATTGTGGTTCTTTGGGTTGTGAATGCCGCTTCTGCCGTTTCCTGGGGGAGAGATGGATCCCCGTCCTAATCTGGAGGAAGTGTGAACATGGCGACCGTTGAGATCGTCGATCGTTCCGAGATGAGAGATCAGCTTGCGTCGATGCTGACCTTGGAGCCCGAGAAATCGGCCATTGTGACCATCGACATGCACCGGGGGCACCTGGACCCGGAGGTGGCCACCATGCCCGCCTCGTCGGAGGACGCCGAGCGGGTGATCAAGGCCGCTGAGGACGTCATCGACTTCGCCCGCGTCCACGGCGTTCCCATCGTCCATGTGAAGCTGGTCTACCGCAAGATTCCCGGCCTGGGGAGCGAGGGGATGCGAGTCCCCTTCTGGAAGGCGCTCCACGATATTCAGGACGAAAAGAACCGGCTGAGCCCCGGGCGCAAAAGCACCGTGGACGACCACAACATCATGGGCTCGGTCCAGACGGAGATCATCCCTAGCCTCTACGCCGAAGGCGACTACGTGATCGACAACAAAAAGCGCCTGGACTGTTTCATGGGGACGGATTTGGAAGGCTTGCTCTTGTCCCTGGGCGTTGAGAACGTTTGTCTTATGGGCATCAACACGAACACCTGCGTGATGAACACGGCCTTCACCGCTTTCAACAAAGATTATCGGGTGATCGTGATGTCCGATTGCGTCGCCAGCATGTACGGCGACGACCTCCACGTCCTGGGCCTCCAGAATGTCGCCCGGTGCCTGGGATGGACGCTGACCAACGAGGAGTTCAAAGAGAAGATCGCGGAGGGCGCCGAGGCCAAGGGGCCTGATTGAGGATGGGGTTCCGGCTTCGTCCCGCCTGGGCGGCAAAAGCGACGCAGGAAGGCCGGTCATGGGAAACGGAGTTGTGGCGGAGTTGCCGACTGGGGTATACTCCAAACATCCGTGAGGTAGCGGCGACGTCTGTACGACCTGCGAAGTCTTGAGCCTTCCGCTCTTATTCGCCAGGAGGGGGGTCCTTCTTGGGGGGAGCGGCCAACGGAAGGAGGGAATGGAATGAAGCGCAGAACGTTTCTCAAGGGAACAATGGCGGCGGGGGCGATGGCTGCGGCGGGCCCCTTTGTTCACATCAAGGCCAACGCCTACACAAGTGTGCCTGATCCCGGGCCCGATGAAATGCGCATCATCGAGTCAGCGAAAAAGCTGAATAAGAACGTAGACCTGAGCTTTGTCGCCTGGGGCGGCCACTCCAAGGGTGAAATGGTGGAGCTGGCGGCCGCCTTCAAGAAGCATACGGGGATCGGCCTCGGGAAACCTATCGACATCGGGTTCCCCCAGCTGTCCTCGCGGGCCATGGCGGAGATGGTGTCGCGCTCCGGGAAGATCGACCTGTTGCACGTCCACAGCGACACCGTCCCGACCCTGTACACCGGGGGTCTCGCGGCGCCGCTCAATGATTACATGGAGTCGGCCAAATTCGACTATTCGAGCGTGGGGACGTTCGTCGAGATGTCTCAGATCGAGGGAAAGACCATCGGGCTGGTGACGGACGGAAACTGCCACACGTATTTTGTCCGCAAAGACCTCCTGGAAAATCCGGATCACCAGAAGCGCTTCGCGGACAAGTACGGCTACCCCCTGAAGTTCGCCACCACCTGGAAGGAGTACCTCGATCAGGGCGCGTACTTCGGATCGGACCCGAGCAAGATGAGCGGCTTCGGGAACCTTCGGGCGAGGCGCTGGGGATTTTGGTGGTTCTTCATCAACTACTACAACCACGGGCTTTTCCCCTTCAACGACGACCTTTCCTTGAACTTCGACAACGACACCGCCGAAGCGGCCCTCGGGGCCTATCTCGCGGAGAAGAAATACGTCCAGAAGGACCTCGACAACTGGGGGACCTCCCAGATGTGGCTGCTTCTCAGCGGGGCGAAGGGCTACCAGAGCATCTACTGGGGAGGCGTTCTGCCCGTCGTGGAGAACCCCAAGAAGTCGAAGTCGGCCGGGAAGTGGGCCCATGGCGCCGTGCCCGCGAACGTCATGCCGAATGGGAGGAAGATCGCCCGGACGTGTGCGGCCGGCCCGCCCCTCGTTGTGGTGAATAATTTTGGCAAGAACAAGGACGCGGCGGCCCACTTGGCCATGTGGTGGACATCGCGGCGCAACTCCACCTACATCGTCGGCGGGTCTATCAGCACCGTGCACGACCCCTGGCGGAAGGAGCACTTCTCAGACCCCGAAGTCCGCAAGGGCTACACGCCGGCCGGCACGGACGCCATTTACCTCAACCAGCAGATCAACTCTCCGATGGTCCGTACGACGGGGGCGCAGGAGTTCAACGACACCCTCGACAAGAACATCTCAAACGCCTGGCTCGGGCTCGTCAAACCCCGAGCGGCCTTGAAGGCCATCGAGAAGGACTGGCACAAGATCATCCGCCGGGTCGGGAAATCGCGGATGAAGAAGGACGTGAAGGCGTACCGCAACGCGATGCCCAAGGTCGATGTGCCGAAGGTAGGCTGAGCGCGGTGTGAACCCGGGCCCGGGGGTCTTGCGGCCCCCGGGCCTGATCTTTTTTGCCTCTTTCGAGTTAGAAACAGATGGCCCAGGCAACCCCGGTCAGGCGAAAGGGCGGGCTCCTCCGTTGGGGGGCGCTCACCCCCCTCGTCCTCGCCCTCGTGTTCATGATCCCGGTTCTCCTCCTCCAAATCTATCTCACCCTCCACCAGTGGACGGCCTACCTGGGACCTTGGTGGAGCGCGAGCTTCGTGGGTCTTGAGGTCTTTTGGGAGGCCCTCACCGATGATCGGTTCCTCTGGGCGCTGGTCAGGTCTTTCATCTTCGCGGGGCTCTCGACCCTCCTCACTCTCCTCCTCGGCTTCGGCCTGGCCTATCTCCTTCAAAAACCCTTCCGCGGCCGGGCCCTTTACTACATGATCTTCATCATCCCGATGCTCACGGTTCCCGTGGTCATCGGCTTCACCTTTCAGATGCTCCTCTACCAAGACGGCCCCATCAACCAGATGCTGAGCATCTTCGTCCCCGGGGACATCCGGATCTCCTGGCTGGGAGACCCCACCGCGGCCTTTGCCACCATGGTTCTGATCGAGGCCTGGACCTGGACCCCCTTTGTCATGATTATCATACCGGCCGGCCTAGTGAGCTGGCCGAAGGAGCCCGTCGAGGCCGCCCAGGTCCTGGGCGCCAGCCGGTTCCAGATCTTCGCCCACGTGACGCTGCCCCTTCTGAAACCGGTCCTTTTATTGGCGATCATCTTGAGATTCCTGGAAGCCCTGGCCGAGTTCCCCAAGTTCTGGACCATCACCCAAGGCGGGCCGGGGACCGCCACGGAGACCATCCCCATCTACCTCTACCTGACGGCCTGGGAGTATGCGAACGTCTCGCACGCGGCGGCCATGAGCTACGTGACCCTCTTGATTGTGGGGACCATCATCTACTTCGCCATCCGGACGTTGCTGCGGCAGAAACAGTCCCTGGACGTGATGTTCGCGAAGACGGAGGGCTGAAATCTTGAGGCGAGACACACGGAGGAAGGTTTTCCTAGGCGTCCGACATGCCCTGCTCTCTTTTTGGCTGCTCATATCGATCATCCCCATCTATTGGATGGTGACGACCGCGTTCAAGCTCCCAGAGCAGTGGTACACCTGGCCGCCCACCTGGTTTCCATCTCCGCCTACATTGGAGAACTTCTACATCACCTGGATGGGATACCAGATGATCGCCCGTCCGGGCATCGTATTGCCCACCATCAGCCTGGATCCCCTCCTGGCCTTGGGGAACAGCGTCGTCATCGCGGGCAGTTCGACCCTCCTTTCCGTGACCATCGGACTCCTGTTGGCCTATGGGGTCTCGCGCTACCAGATCCTCCCGGAAAAGCGGATGTTCAACCTCCTCGTTCTCCGGATGATGCCCCCCATCGTCATCGCCATCCCCCTCGTGATCTGGTATTCGACGCTGAAATTTCTGGACACCTGGCACGGGATGATCATCATCTACACGATCACGACCATCCCTTACGCGGCCTGGATGACCAAGTCTTTCATCGACGAGGTGCCGGAGGAGATGGAGCAGGCCGCCCAACTCCTGGGGGCGAGCAAGCTCCGGGCATTTTTCACCATCGTTGTCCCCCTTATCCGGTCAGGTGTCGTGGCGACGTGCATGTTCATTCTCATCTTGACGTGGAGCGAGTACCTCCTGGCCCTGGTCATGACGGCGGCCGATGCGCAAACCATGCCGGTCCAGCTCAGCAAGTTCGAAGGCGCCAGCGAGGGGAGGCTCTACGGATTCCAGTCCGCCATGTCCATCGGCGTGACCATCCCCCTCATCGTCATCGGTATTTTGATCCACAAACACCTGGTTCGCGGTTTCTCCTTCGGCATGATACGGAGGCAATAAGGCGTGGGAAACATTCGTCTGGAAAATCTTCGCAAGGAATTCGGCGGCGGCGTGCTCGCCGTCGCGAATACCAACCTGACCATCGAAGACGGGGAGTTCATCGTCTTGGTCGGCCCGTCGGGGTGCGGGAAGACGACGACCCTGCGGATGATCGCCGGTCTCGAGGAGCCCACCCGGGGGGACATCTATATTGGCGCCGTGCGCGTCAACGACCTGGAACCGGGTGCGCGGGACATCGGGCTCGTCTTCCAGAACCTGGCCCTGTTTCCCCACATGAACGTCTTCGACAACATCGGTTTCGGGCCCAAGATGAAGAAGGTGGACCTGGAAGAGCGCCGACGCCTCGTAGAGGACGTGGCCCGGATGGTCCGGATTCATCCTCTCCTGTCCAAGCTTCCGGGACAGCTCTCAGGGGGCGAGGCGCAGCGCGTCGCCCTCGCTCGGACATTGATCACCCAACCGCAGGTGTTTCTGCTGGATGAGCCCCTGAGCAACCTGGACGCGAAGCTCCGGAAGGAGATGCGGGCCGAGGTCGACCGCCTGCACAAGGAGCTGGAGAAGACCTTCGTCTACGTTACCCACGATCAGGAAGAGGCCATGACGCTGGCCGACCGGATCGTCGTCATGAGGGATGGGCACATCGATCAGGTGGGAACCCCGCTGGAGATCTACCACGACCCGGTCAACCTGTTTGTCGCGGACTTCTTCGGGTCTCCCCCGATGAACCTCCTAGAGGGGGAGATCCACCGGGAGAACGGAGCGACTTCCTTCCGGGCGGGTGAGTTCATCATCCACCTCAGCGGTTCCGTCCCGGAGGTGGAGGGGCCGGTCACCCTCGGAATCCGGCCGGAGCACATGGCCGTCGGTGATGCGGGGAGTGCGGGAGACAAGGATTTCAGCGCGAAAATCGTTCTGGTGGAGCCCCTCGGCAAGGATATCCTGCTCTACCTGGATTATGGGAGCGAGAAAAACCTCATCGCCGTGGTTGAGGGACACCGCAATTTCAAGACGGGCGCCGCCGTCAGCGTTCATCTGCAGCAGGATAGGCTTTATTACTTTAGCGCCGATGAGCGCCGCCTGCGGCCCGCGGACGCGGTGCGGACGACCTCCTGACCCCTCCCGATTCCCGGGGAAGTCACCCGGAGATTCGGTCTCCACACGGCGCGCCGCTCGCCGTCCGCCCCCTCCAGAGGAGAAAACCCCTCCATGGCGAAACCGGCCGTCGTCATTGTCGATATGCTCAAGGGGTTCTTCAAGGGAGATCCCGTTCCGGCGCCCTTGAATTCCGGCCGGCTCATCGAGGCCAACCGGGCGCTCATCGAGGCGGCCCGGGAGGCGGGCGTCGCCGTCATTTTCATCAAGGACAACTTTTGGCCGGAAGAAGTGGACATCGACATCCATTTCAAGATTTTCGGCCCCCATTGCATCGTCGGCACGCCGGACGCGGAGGTTTTAGACGCGCTCGACCCCCGGCCGGGCGACTTCCAGATCCGCAAGAAGCGGTACAGCGGGTTTCAGGGAACCCGATTGGACCTGGTTCTGCGGGAGCTGGGCGTCACGGAGCTTTACCTCGGCGGGACCTGGACGGACGCCTGCGTGCAGCACACGGTGATGGATGCCTGGAGCCTTTGTTACCTGACGACCGTGGTGGAAGACGCCGTTTCCAGTCCGTCGGAGGAAGGCCATCGAAGCGCGCTGAGCTACATGCGGAGATTCTACGGAACCCGAGTCGTGTCCCTGGAGGACGCCGTCGCCGCCTTGCGCGGTGAAGCGGTTGCCGCCTTTTGATCCTTTGAGCCGCATTCCCGGACAATTTCAAGGCCCCCAAGCTGTGAGCGGGACCGGGCTCCGTCTCCGCCCGCTTGGCTGGGCCTGAGCAACAATGGGCGGCTCTCGGACCGGGCCGAGAGCGCCGGTGGGGAGGATGGGAAATGGCCCGAGTGCCCCTGATTGAATATGAAGACGCCCCTGAGGAGGTTCGGAGTGTCTACGACGCGCAGAAGGAACATTTGGGGAGGGTGCTGACCACAACCCGGGCCCGCGCCCACGCGCCCGGGATCCTGAAGGCGGTTACGGTGATGATCCAGGCCACCGAGACCGACCCCCGCATCCCGGACGACCTCAGGACGCTCGTCAACATCCGCGTCTCGCAGATCAACGGCTGTCTTCACTGAATCGACCTCCATTCGGCCAGGTGGCTGAAAATGGAAGGAGGAGGCGCCGAGGGCCCCGCGGCGGAGAAGGTGTCGGCCTTGGCCGAATTCCGCGGGAGTCCGCTCTTCACCGAACGGGAAAGGGCCGCTCTGGAGTACGCCGAACGGATGACGGACACCCGCCTCGAGGTGGACGATGCCTGCTTCGAGGAAGTCCGCAGACACTTCGACGACGCCGAGATCGTCAGCCTCACCTCGGCCGTCGCCATGCAGAACTATCACAGCAAGTTCAACGGCGCCCTGCGCGTCGACGTGAACGGCGTCTGTCCCCTCCCGCTCGACCGGCTCGCTCCGGACCGGCGATGAGGGAATCCGGGGGAAGTTGCGGTCTTCGGCTCCTGCGCTCCGCCGCCGGAATTCGTCCCCGAGGCAGTGAGAGGAGGCATCGATGGCGAAGTTCACCGACCCCATAGAGATCCGCGGCCTTCGGCTGAAGAACCGCATCCTCATGTCCGCCATGACGACCTCCCGGGCCAACAAGGACGGCAGTCCGTCGGACTGGACGTTCGCCCATTACACGGAACGGGCGCGCGGCGGCGCAGCCGTTTGCTTCACCGAAGCCGTCCATGTCACCCCGGAAGGAAAGGGCTTTCCCGATCAGCTCGGCGCGCACGACGACGCCCTCGTCTCCCCCCTGAAGAGCTTGGCGGAGGAGGTCCGGACGGCGGGCGCGCCCTTGGGGCTGCAGATCTTCCACGCCGGCCGGACGGCCTTGAGCGCCATATCGGGGATGCCGATCGTCGGGCCTTCTCCCATTCCCCATCCCACCGAGGACGAGGTTCCCCGCGAGCTCTCCACGGAAGAGGTGAAAACCGCCGTGGCCGCTTACGGCGAGGCCGCCCGGCGGGCCCGGGAGGCGGGGATCGAGGTGGTCGAAATCCACGGCGCCACCTGGTACCTCTGCCAGCAGTTCTTTTCGCCCGCGTCCAACCGGCGGACGGACGAGTACGGCGGCGGCCTGGAGAACCGGATGCGCTTCCCGCTCGAGGCGGTCCGGGCCGTCCGGGAGGCCGCCGGGGAGGACATGGTCATCAGCTACCGCCTGGGCCTGCTGGAGCCCTGGGAGGACGGTTACACCGTCGAGGACACCCTGGCGTTGGCCCCGGCGCTGGTCGAGGCCGGGGTGGACATCCTCCACTGCTCCCGGAACGCCCGCGTCGGCGTCCCCGTCGGCCCGGATCTCTACAACCCGGCTTTCGCCCGGCTCCGCCGGACCGTGGACGTTCCCCTCGTCGCCAACGGGGCGGCCTTCGACCCCGGCCGGATCGAGGGGTACATGGAGATGGAGGCGGACTTCGTCGCCGTCGCGCGGGGGATGCTGACCGACCCGCACTATACGCGCAAGGCGCTTGCCGGAAGGGGGGATGAAATCCTCCGCTGCATCGAGTGCCGTCCGTGCACGTACATGCGCGACAGCCGGTGTCCGGACGACGCCTACCCGGGCGGCGTGCCGGATTCGATGAAGGCGATCCTGGACGCGGCCTCGAAGATGAAGTCGGGGGGCTACGCCCCCACCGCCAAGAAGCGGGCCCGGAGCGACGACGCCATAGGCGAGGAGCCCGAGGATTCGGCGGTTTCCTGACCCGTCCCGCGGGGCCTCCTCCGGGGGGGCGTTCCCGGTCGGAGGACCGTACCTTCCGCCCTTAGACGCTGCGCCGACCGCGGCCCGCCCGTGAGGGCCTCTTCTTTTCTTTGACGACCCAAGATCCGGGTCACACGGAGGCGAGGACCCGTGCACATCGGTCTCTTGCCCAGAATTCACGCCGCCCGGTTTCCGGAGAAAACGGCCGCGCGGGATCCCCGGCGGTCGGTCACCTACGAAGCCCTCGAGCGTCGCACCAACCGTCTCGCCCGGGGTCTTTTGTCCTTGAACGTTCGCAAAGGGGACCTGGTGGGGATCGTCCTCGGCAACCGGGTCGAGCACCTGGAGGCGGCGTTCGCCGTGGCCAAGACCGGCGCGGTCGGCGTTCCGATCGACCCGGCCGGGACAGCGACCGAGCTCTCCCGTATGGCCGGGTTCTTCGGCATCTCGACGTTCGTGGTCGAGGAGGCGGCGACGGATAATCTTCTCCGGGGCCTGGAGGGGGGAGGAGAGGGGGAGGCCGGGGGGCGCGGTGCCGACGCCTTCAACCTAGTCGTCGTCGGGGACCGGGCTCAAGACGCCCGCCTTGGTTATGAAGACCTGATTGAGCGGGAGGAGGACGGCCCGCCCGAGGTGACGGTTTCCGAGCGGGACCCCTTCATGGTCATGCTGACCTCGGGGACGACGGGGACGCCGAAGGGGTGCGTCGTCAGTCACGGCGCTTACCTCTACCGGTGTCTTTCCTACTCGGCGGAATTCAAGATGGATTCCGACGAGTTGGAGGTGGTGGGGCTGCCGCTTTTTCTCGGGGCCGGGCGGGGATCGACCTTCGCCTGCCTGGCGCTCGGGGCGAGCGTGATCCTGGAGACCAGGTTCGATCCCGTCCGGTTTCTCGAGATCGTGACGCGCGAAAAGGTGACGACGTTCAGCCTGGTCCCTACGGCCTTTCAATCCCTTGTGGATGAAGTGGATTCGCTGGATTTCGACGGGAGCGCGCTTCGGTCGATGAGAAACACCGGGTCGTCGATCCCGATGGACCTGCGGTGGGAGATTCGGGGGAAGATCAGCCCGAACCTTTATCAAACCTATGCCTCCGTGGACACCGGCATCATGACGGTCCTGCGGCCCGACGAGATGGAAGGGGATCCGACGCGGGCCGGCCGGCCCATCTGGGGGATGGAGTTGAAGATCGCGGACTCGAACGGGCGGGACGTCCCCGCCGGGGAGGTCGGGGAGATCGTCTGCCGGGGGCCGCTTGCTTCCGATGGCTATTACCGGAATCCCGAGGCCGCCTCCGCCGCGCTTTTCGGCGAATGGTTCAGGACTGGAGATGTCGGGTGCGTTGACCGGGAGGGATACGTTTACGTGCGCGGCCGGATCAAGAACCTCATCAAGTCCGGGGGGCGCAGTATCTTTCCGGACGAAATCGAGGCCGCGCTCCTGGCCCATCCCCACGTCCAAGAGGCCGCCGTCTTCGGCGTTCCGGACCCTAAGTGGGGCGAGGCGGTCCACGCGGCCGTTGCGCCCAAGGCGGGCGAGACGCTGTCGCCGGAAGACCTGCTGGAGCACTGCGCCGCCCAGTTGTCGCGCTTCAAGCGCCCGAAGCGGATTCATGTGATGGCCGGGCTCCCCCGCGGGAACCTGGGGAAGGTCTCCATCAAGACGCTGAAGAAGAGCGTGGGCCCAGAAGGCTGAGGCCGGGTCCTTCGATTCGATACTGAAAACCCACGACGGCTCGGGCCGGGAAGGTCCGTGATTGCCGGTGAGATGACTGAGGCATCCCCTAATTTCTCCGCGTGTGAGGAAACGAAGCGCTGGAGGACCGGTTGTGTCGCCGGCTCTGGGGAATAATTCTCTTCATCCGGACAACTCGCTGTCATTCCCGAGCGGCCTTCCCCAGATGAAAACTGCGGATAACCCAGGTGAACAAGATGGTTGACAGTCGGGGGGGAACCATTATCATTGGCTCACACGGCATGAGCGGCAGGTGGGCGGATCGGGAGCCGGAGATCCCCCGGTGAGGGAAAAGGATCCCGAAGAATTTTCCCGGTTTGCAATGCGCAAATGCTCTCCGAGTGTAAACGCTTCAGGTGGAAGGATTGGTTTCTTTCGGTTGAACAAAGGGGAGTATCGACATGAAATTAGCGAGAAGTAGATTCGTGCGGATCTTCGGGACACTCATCGGAGTTTTCGGCTTGGTTCTCGCCCTGGGGGTCTCCGCTCAATCGGCTGAGAAGGTCGGGTTCCAGAACTACTGGGTTATTACGGCCAATGTGGGTCCTTACATGACCGCTCTGGAGCACGGTTACTACAAGGCGGAGGGCCTAGACGTCGATTTCCCCGTAGGGAAGGGATCGTCACACGCTCTCCAGATGGTTGGGGCTGGAAAAATGGACATCGGCATCTCCGACTTCGGAGCCATGTCCATGGCCATATCCCGAGGAGTTCCGGTCAAAGGGTTCTTCTGTTATCTCCAGAGAAGCCCGCTGGGGATCATCGTCGATAAGAAGGCCGGGATCAAAAGCCCCAAAGATCTGGAAGGAAAACGCATCGGCTTTGCACCAGCGGACAGCGGATGGCTCCTCTTCCCCGTCTTTGCTAAAGTCAACGGCGTGGACATGAAGACGATGACCTTGGTGAGTGCGCAGCCGTCGGTCCGCAACAAGTTGATTCTTACTGGTGATGTGGACGCCCTTGTCGCTTATCCGACCACCGGTGTTCCCCAACTCAATGCCTCGGGTGGAAATGTTGTCGGCATGCGGTATGCTGACCACAATGTAAATGCCCTTGGCGCTGGCCTCATGGCGACGAAGAAGACGCTGAAGGAGAGAGCGGGGATGATCCGGAAATTTGTCCGGGCTACCACAAGGGCGTTCAAGCGGTCCCTGGAAAATCCGAAGGAGACTGTGTCGATTCTCCTGAAGCGGGCTCCGCTCACGATTAAAAACCGGAAGACCGCCACTATGATCCTGATGTCGGGATTGAACGATCTGCATACGAAGCGGACGAAGGGCAAGACCATCGGCTGGATGGCCCGGGCCGACTGGAAAGACACGCTGGCCCTTTTGTCGAAGGTCGG
The DNA here is from genome assembly GCA_964423875.1 of uncultured bacterium. GTDB lineage: Bacteria > UBA8248 > UBA8248 > JACPRG01 > CAYRGS01. The sequence goes on along the minus strand of CAYRGS010000009.1, from coordinate 39,856 downwards.
CAAGCTCAAGAAGGTGATGCCCCTGGATAGCTACTATACGAACGACTTCATCGCGAAGGACTGAGATCGAGGGGACGCGGCGCCGGGATGTCTCTCCGGCGCCGCGTTTTTTAATGACGGAGGAATCCTCGCGCCAAATGAGGGCCCTGGGGTAGAATCACCCCGTGGGGGGTAAGGGCCGCCTGAGGCTCGCGCCCCCGGATGGGCGCCCCAAGCTGGGTGTGTGAGGTCCCATGTGGGGAGAGGAAGATGGCTCAACGAACCGAAGAAATACAAGAAGCGCCGATTCAGCGGATCGACGTCCACACGGACACGCGCGAGATCTTGGCGAACGCCAAGCAGCAGGCGCTGGAACGGAATTACCAGGACTATGTCATCTTCGATATCGACTCTCATCACGTCGAGACCGTCCACTGGCACGAGGTTTGTGAGTATATCGAAGATCCGGTGATTCGCTCCCAGGCCGTCACGTCCCAGAAGGCCAGTCCCTACGGTCTGATCGGCGATCGCGGACTGAGCTACCAGGATGTCGGCGGCCGCATCCCCCACGACACGGCCCGGAATGAAACCGTCGAGGAGACGGACGTTCACCGCGACGTCGTCCTCACCCGGCGCGCGATGGAAAGTATCGGCATCGACTACATGGTGGTCTTCCCGACGCCGATGCTGAGCCTCGGCACGCACCCGCAGCTCCACATGGAGGTCCTCCTGGGACGGGCGCACAACCGGTGGATGGTGGAGAACCTTCTCAAGGCCGATAACCGGATCAAATCGATGCTCTACCTGCCCATCAGCGATCCGGTGGCGTCCCTGAAGGTGATCGAGGACTTCGGCGACGAGCCCGGCGTCATCGGGTTCATGGTGACCAGCGTCCGGAACAAGGCCATCCAGGAAAATCAATACATGAAGGTGTACGCGGCGCTGGAGGAGCGGGGTCTGCCGCTCGCCTTCCACGGGGGGTACTATTGGCATGAGCCGGCTATGGCGCTGTTCAACCAGTTCGTCGGCATGCACTGCGTGGCCTTCGTCCTGTGGAACCTCGTGCATCTGGTCAACTGGGTGCTCAACGGCCTCCCGGAGCGCTTTCCGAAACTCAAGGTCATGTGGATCGAGAGCGGGATATCCTGGATTCCCTTCATCATGCAGAGGCTCGACAACGAGTACCTGTTGCGCTCTTCGGAAGCCCCGGCGCTGAAGCGGCTGCCAAGCGAATACATCCGCGAGATGTTTTTTTCCTCCCAGCCCATGGAGCGGAATAACCTGGAGGCGCTTGAGCTAACGATGAAGATGATGAAAGCCGAGACCCAGTTGCTCTACGCCTCGGATTGGCCGCATCAGGACTTTGATTTGCCCAGCACGATCTTCGATCTGCCGTTTTTGAGCGACACGGCCAAGCGGAACATCCTGGGCGAGACGGCGTTGAAACTCTTTAATCTGGACAGACCGAACGGTAAATAACCTGCCCGTGACCCCGTAAAGTGGAGAGCGGCGGGGAAGGGCGCGGCAGTTGTCACTTCAGAAGCAGAGACCGAAGGAGGAGCGATACGTGCCCGACCTTTATGTAGGGAGTGAAGCGGATTTCGATGAGCGGAGCCGAAAAGTCGTTGTGAAAGACGGTTTGGAGATCGGCGTCTTCCGCGTGAACGGGAATTTTTATGCTTATGAGAACCATTGCGCTCACCAGGGAGGGCCGGTCTGCCAGGGTCAGCTTTTCCAGAAGGTGGAAGAGAATCTGGCCGCCGACAGGACCAGCCTGGGCATGAAGTTTTCGGAAGAGCGCACCCATATCGTCTGCCCGTGGCATGGATACGAATTCGACATTGAAACGGGCGCCGTTCCAGCGAACCGAAAGATGCGATTGCGAAAGTTTGAGGTCAAGCTACGCGATGGGGATGTATACGTTGAGATATAGCGGGTTGCGAAAAGTTGATTGGGATGAGGTTGTGACGCTCGTTTGAATTCAATCCCGCCGCGAATCCGATCTTCATCGGGGAGGCGCCGCGTGCCGGATGAACCTCAGCCTCTCCCCTCCCCCCCCAATACCGATCAGAAAACCGGCGGAACCTGAAGTCTCACGGCTCAATCCCTTTCCGCGAGCGGCCGATTCAAATTGAATGAACGGGGCGGAAGAGGCCCCGGCTCCTGGTTCGGCGGAACCTCCAGATCAGGGGGTTTTTTGCTCCGGTGCGCACCGGGACTGAAACCGAAGCATCGCCAGGAATCCCGTCAAGGGGGCGGCGAGGACCACCAGAAAGCCCATTGTGAAGGAGCCGGTAAGTCCCACGACCCAGCCGAACAGCGTGGGCAAAAACGACCCGATGAGCATCCCTAGCGCCAGGACGAATCCCACCGCTGTTCCCTGAAGGCGGGGTCCGCCTACCTGGATGGCAAGACGCATCAATGGGGCGAAACCCATCGAGGAAACCATCGCCACGAGGGCCGCCAATGTGAGAATGACGACAACGGATGAGGAGAACAACAGCGCCGCGGCCGCTGCGATCACGATGAAGTAAAACCAGAGAACCGCCCGGGTCTCCCGTCCCGGGCGGGCCGCCGCCCCTCCCAGGATTCTCCCGAGTCCGCTTCCGGCCACGTTGATCCCCGTCAGGACCGAGCTCAGCCAGAATGCGCTCCGCTGGGCGACCATCAGATACTCCGTCAGCCAGGCGCCCAGGACGATGAAGGTCGCCCACGCCGTGGTCATGCCCACCCCGAGCAGACACAGCGACTGAATCGGCAGGCGCCGAAAATCGCGCGGCGAAAGGGTCTGCCCGGACGGCTTCTCCGCCGGTTCGCGGCCCGCCACGCAGAGGTAGAGGGTGGAGAGGAAGCAGGCGACGCCGGGGACGAGGTACACCCCGCGCCAGCCCAGCCAGCTCACCTGCGGGGCCGCCAGGAAGAAGGACAGGGCGATTCCGAAATTGAACCCGCCTCCATAGATCCCCTGGTAAAGCGCGGTCTTCTCCGGCGGGCTCCAGAAGGCGAGGTAACTGCTCCCGACGACAAACTGCGTCCCCATCGCGAACCCAAGAAAAAACCGCAGGAACAGGATTTGTTGAATGGTTTGCGCCCCGGCCAGGAGGACGGCCAGAAGGACGGTGCAGATGTTCGCGGCCACGTAGATCCGCTTGACGCCGAATCGGTCGGAGAAATATCCGGCGAGAAGGCCGGCCAGGACTTGGCCGAGGATGAACAGGGTGGTCACCATGCCCACATCGCCGTACGTGGCGCCCAACTCGCGGATGAGATGCGGGGTCACGGGGGCAAGATTGATGAACAGGCCGCCCACGGCGGTCTGGGTTAACACCGGGATGAGGAGATGGCGGTTCATGCGCCGGCGCTCACAGGGCAAAGACGATCAGGGCGGCAATCGCCAGCGTGAAACCCAGTGCTTTGCGGCCGTTCACCGGTTCTTTCAGGCTGATGACGGCCAAAGCGGCGGTCAGAACAAAGCTGAGCTGAAGGATGGGCATCACCACGCTGGCCTCCGCGCCGAGGGACATCGCCCAGACAATGCAATTGAACATCACCGCCATCAGAAATCCCGTCAACAGCCCGTACCGGAAAACCGCGGGCGAGGCCTGGAACCGAAAGCCTCCCCACGGCAGGAAGTGCAGGATGATCGAAGCCAGTCCGAAGCAGGACGAGGTCACCACCGAAAACGCGGGCGCCTGGACGCCGTTCAGCGCGGCGAGCTTGAAACAGAACGCGTTGATCCCATAACTCACAAGGGCGGCGACAGCGAGGGTGATCCCCTTGTTGGAACCGACTCTCAACGCGCCGCCCCCGAGGGCGACGGAACAAACCGCCCCCGACGCCAGGGCGAGGCCCAGCCACTTGGACCACCCGGCGGATTCCCCCAGGAAGCCGATGGTGAGAAAAGAAGTGACAATGAAGCTCAGCCGGAACAGCATCGTGTTCACCGACGCCTCGCCGTGCTTCAGGCTGGTGATGAACAGGTTCATTGCGATGAAAGACAAGACGCCGGTGACCGGCCCATAGAGAAAGGTCGCGCGGTTGAACTCGAGGGTGTCCAGGGCCGCGCCGAAAACCGCCGATGTCAGAACGAACGACGGCACCGTCATCGCCATGATCGAAAAGGGGTCTCCTTTCCGGACGACGCCACTTTTGAGGAAATAATCGCTCGTGCCCTGGAAAGCGAACGCGAACAGGGCCAGGAAGAGCGGGAGGTCAAGGCCGAACATCTTTGGATAGGTCCTTCTAGGCGAAGGGGAGTTGGGAGGCCGCGGACCCCCAGATCACAAAGGAACCGGCCCGGCCCGCCGGATGGCGGGTCCGCTGATGGAGTCCGGCCATCGAGGTTCGCACCCGGGAGCGGCGGATTGCCGTTCGCGGCCGATTCGGGCACAATCAATTACGGTAAAGGGGAGCGGCGTCGCGCGTCAATGTGTGATTGAGGGGTGCCCGGATGTGTCATGTCGATGAAAGCCCGCCGAATGCAGGGTGAGGGGGGGGTGAGGATGGCCGATAGCGTGGAAAAGGGATTCGGCGACCAGGAGGACCGCCGTCGCGTGCTCCGGGAGCGGGGATACGACGTGGACGCGATGCGGTCTCGCGTGGTCGAATGCGGCCGGCCGGTGACGGGCGAGGTTCTGGACGTGGGAACCGGACCGGGGCGTCTGGCCATTCTTCTCGCGAAAGAGGGAGGGGCGGAGGTCGCCACCGTCGAGTTCGAGGGGGAGGGGATCGAGGTCGCCCGGCGCAACGCGCGGGCGGCCGGGGTGGAGGACCGGATTCGCTTTCTCCAGGGGGACGCCGCGCGGCTGCCTTTCCCGGTAGAAAGCTTCGACCTGGTGGCGTCGGCGAACCTGATTCATCACATGGCCGAACCCGCCCGGGCCGTCGGGGAAATGGTTCGCGTCTGCCGCCCGGGGGGACGGGTCGTTGTGGCGGACATGAACCCCGCCGGTCTCGACCTATTGACCGAGGTCCACGCCCAGTTCGGCGGCCTCCATGAGACGGGTATGATGACGGTCGCCGAAGCCGTCGATACGCTGCCCGCACAGGGGCTGGTCATCGAGCGCTGGGAAGAGGGAATGTTGGTTCTTTTCAGGCTGACGCGCCTGCCCCCGTCAGGCCGCCCCGGAGCGTGACATTCGGCGTGGGTCGGACGCCTTCCCGGCGAGCGCGAGAATCGGGCTCGCCGCGGATGGACTCCGGAACTCATGGTAAAATGATTGCGGATTCGGTGAAGACGGCGCTCCCGGCCGGTGCGGGTCGCGAAGGAGGTTTCTATGGCGTTTCATGAACTGGTTTTGTCGAAACCGAGGGGATTCTGCGCCGGGGTGGACCGCGCCATCGAGGTGGTGGAGCGGGCCCTGGATATCTACGGGACGCCCATTTACGTCCGGAAAGAAATCGTCCACAACAAACACGTCGTGGAAGACCTGAAAAAGAAGGGGGCCGTCTTCGTCGAGGAGTTGGACGAAGTGCCGGAAGGGGCCATCGCCATCTTCAGCGCCCACGGCATAGCGCCATCGGTGGTGGAAGAGGCCGGGCGGCGAAACCTCAAGGCCCTGGACGCCACCTGCCCGCTGGTCACGAAGGTCCACAGCGAAGTCCGACGCTACGTCCGCGATGGGTTTTCCATCATCCTGGTCGGCCACATGGATCACGATGAAGTGATCGGAACGTACGGGGAGGCCCCGGACCATATCACCGTGATCCACCAGGCCGAGGAGGTGGATGGGCTGATCGTCCCCGATCCCCAAAAGGTGGTCTGCCTGACGCAGACGACGCTCAGCGTGGACGACACCGCCGAAGTCGTCTCGGCCCTCAAAAGGAAATTTCCGGACCTTACGCTTCCGGCCAAGGAGGACATCTGCTATGCGACCACAAACCGCCAGAAGGCGGTCAGGGAGATGGCCGGACAGGTGGACCTGTTCCTGGTGTTGGGGTCGCAGAACAGCTCGAACTCCATGCGCCTCAAAGAGGTGGCCGAGTCCGTCGGCGTCCGGGCCTACTTGATCGACGGGGTGGCGGACCTCGACCCGGCTTGGTTCGACGGGGCCGAGAGGGTCGGGATCACAGCCGGCGCCTCGACGCCGGAGTTCCTGGTCAAGGATCTCGTCGACACCCTCAGAAAAAGAGGAATCCGGGAGATCCGGGAATCTGAAGGCCCGGGCGGAAATGTGGTCTTCGAGATCGGCCGGGTTTCGGAACAGGATTGAGCAACCGGACCCGGCGTCGCGCCCGCCTTCGACGATTCTGAAGTCCGTGGGGTCGAGGGGGAGAAGAGGAAGGAAGCCTCTCCGCGGCGGGACGGCTTATCGCCTCGCCCGTTTTCACCTGCGTTCCGGGAGGTTTCCGTCATCCGGATCCGAACCATGGTTGTCGCGGGCCGTACAGGGTTTTTTCATCGCACGGTTTTTGGGGTGGGTCTGTCGGCTTTGATCTGGCTGACGCCGGCGCATGCGCAACCCCCCTCCAAAAGCGGCCCAAAGCCGGGTTTTTCCGCCCGGACCCTTCGAATCCGGAGCTTCATCGACGGCCGGAGCTGGTTCGCGCTTCAGGGGGGGATTCTGTGGATCCGCCATCTGGAGTGGGTTGCGCCCGGGAGGTGGGAGAACCGAAATTTGCCCACGTTCGTAAACGGCAAAGCCTGGTATCCCGAGTGGCCTTTCGGCAAGGGGGAAGGCCTCCACTGCCGGTGCGACTCCTTCGTTCTGAATCTCGATGGGTTCAGGGTGCCGCAACGGCCGATGGGCGTTCGCCTCCGGAAGCTGGAGGGCCGCGGGGAGGTTACCGTCGTCGAGAAGCCTAAGATCGGAAACGGTTTTCGGCTTGTGGTCGAGACGAACGATATCCTGCCCAATCCGGCCTGGTATGATTTCGAGGTCTCGCTGATTTCCCGCTGAGCCGTCTTCTTGCGGACCTGAATCGCCCCTCGCGGGGCACCGGTTGACAGGGCCAAGGCTGCTTGGGTACAGTTGATATACAATTTCCGAGATTGGCGAGTCAGGCGGTTTCGCTTCGCAGGCGACCGAGACGAGCACGCAGGGAAGTGGGAAGGTCCTGATGCGGCCCCCAATTCGGAAGGGGCCGGCCAGGCGGATGTCGGTCCGTTCGGAAAGAGGAGGGAGAGAAGATGGGGAAAGAGAACGAGCGGAAGCGGATCCCGCGTCGGACGTTCATCAAGGCGGCGGGAGTGGGCGCCCTCGCGGCGGGAGTGGGGCCGGGATTCATCGTGCCGGGCCGATCGGAAGCGCAGCGAAAGACCTTGCGGATCCTCCAGTGGAACCACTTCGTGCCGGGATACGACAAGTGGTTCAAGAAAACCTACATCAAAGAGTGGGGGGAGAAGAACGACACCCAGGTCATCGTGGATACCATCGGTCTGGGGGGCCTCAACGCCCGGGCGGCCGCGGAGGTCGGCGCTCAGCAGGGACACGACCTCTTCATGTTCCTGTGGCCGGCCCCGGTGCACGAAGACCAGGTCATCGACCACAAGGAGATCTACGAGGAGTGCGAGCGGAAGTACGGCAAGGCCATTCCGCTGGCCATCAAGAGCACTTACAACCCCAAGACGAAGAAGTACTACGGGTTTTCGGACAGCTACGTCCCCGATCCCATCAACTACCGAAAAGACCTCTGGGACGGGGTGGGCATGAGACCGGACACCTGGGACGACATCCGGGTCGGCGGAGCGAAGATCAAGAAGAAGTTCGGCAACCCGGTGGGCATCGGCCTCGCCTCCGAGATTGACACCAATATGGCCCTGCGGGCCATCATGTACTCCTTCGGAAGCTCGGTCCAGGACGAGGGCGCAAACCCCGTCATCGGGTCCAAGAACACGGTCGAAGCGGTCAGGTTCGTCAAGGCCCTCTACGAGGAGGCGATGACGCCCGAGGTGTTCACCTGGAACCCCGCCTCCAACAACCGGTTCATGCTGGCCGGAAAGGGCTCGCTGGCGCTGAACGCCATCTCCATCACCCGGACGGGCGAGAACAAGAAGATCGCCGTGGCCGACAACATCTGGCTGGCGAAGGCCGCCGCGGGCCCGGTGCGGCGGATCGGCCTCGAGCACGTCATGGACGTCTATGTCATCTGGAAGTTCGCCAAGAACATCGAGGGTGCTAAGAAGTTCCTGGTGGACTACATCGGCAACTTCCGGCAGGGGTTTGTGGCGAGCGAGTACTACAACTTCCCGTGCTTCCCCGACACGGTTCCCGATTTAGGGAAACTCGTTGCCAACGATTCGAAGGCCAAGCCGGCCGACAAGTACAAGGTCCTAGAGGACGTCCTGACCTGGGCGACCAACGTCGGTTATCCCGGCTACGCCAACGCGGCCATCGACGAGACCTTCAGCACGTGGGTCGTCTCGACCATGTTCGCCAAGGCCGCCCAGGGCGTGCTCTCGCCGCAGGACGCGGTGAATGAAGCCGCCAAAACGGTGGACCGCATTTTCAAGAAGTGGAGGGCCAAGGGCAAAATCTAAGAAGAAGTCACGGTTGGGCCTTCGGCGCACCCGGGAGAGACAAGAGAGGGAGACTGCGTGCGTGCGGTTTCCCTCTCTCTTTGCCGGGGCGGCGACATTGGCGGGGGGGGGCCGTGACCACCAAATTTCCGCGGGGGTTGTTTATGGCGACAGTCCGCACAGTCGGCATCAAGAAATACTTCGGGGGCGTCAGGGCGGTTGACGGCGTGGATCTGGAGAGCGAGGACGGCGAGTTCCTCGTTTTCCTGGGTCCGTCGGGATGCGGCAAGACCACGCTGCTTCGGATGATCGCGGGGCTCGAGCAGCCTACGGGCGGAGACATCTTCATCGGAGACCGGGCGGTGAACGACGTGCCGCCGCGGGCCCGCGGGATCGCCATGGTCTTCCAGAACTACGCCCTCTACCCGCATAAGTCGGTCTTCCAGAACATCGTTTTTCCCCTGAAGGCCCAGGGTGTGCCGAAGGCTGGGCGGAAGAAAAAAGCGGAATGGGCCGCGGGGATGTTCGGGATCGGCCGACTTCTGGACCGGAAGCCCCGGGAGTTGTCGGGAGGGGAAAGACAGCGGGTGGCCCTGGCCCGGGCCCTCGTCCGGGAGCCGAATGTTTTCCTGTTGGATGAGCCCTTGTCCAACCTGGACGCCAAGCTTCGGGCTGATGCCCGGGAGGATCTTCTTGAGTTGCATCGGCGCGTCGGAACCACCACCATCTACGTGACCCATGACCAGGTGGAGGCCATGGGCATGGGCGACCGGATCGCCGTGATGAACGCGGGAAAGCTCAGACAGCTCGGGCTCCCCCAAGAGATTTACGACGACCCCGCCGACACCTTCGTCGCCGGTTTCCTGGGCTCTCCGCCCATGAATCTCTTCGACGAAGAGGGCGGGACGGTGGGATTTCGCCCGGAGAGCTTGCTTCCGGAGGCGGTTCATCCTCGGAGGGAAGACACGGTTCGCCTTCCGTTCCGGCTGACGCGCGTCGAGTCCCTGGGCGCCGACCGTTTGCTCTACGGCTTCCTGGGCGCTCGCTTCAAGGATCAGAAGGCCATTGCCAAGCTTCCCTCGACGGTTTCCCTCCCTTTGCGAACCGGGGAGAGCCACGTGTTCGCAGTGGCGAGGGAAGACCTTCGATTTTTCGACAAGACGACGGGATTCCGAACGAAACCCCGGCCGCTCTGACCGCGGGCCGGGGAGAGCAGGAGGCGCTTCACTTGGCAGAGGGACGATATGCGTACCTTCTCGACCGGGAGGATTGGCTCGGGCGCTTGATGATTTCGCCCGCCGTTCTCTACATCACGGCGCTTATTGGCTTTCCCTTTCTTCTCGCGCTTTTCTACAGCGTGAGCGACATCACCGTGGGAAGCGCGAGTCTCAATTTCGTCGGCCTGAAAAACTTCAAGCAAATCTTTTCTACGCCCGCCTTCCGGGTCGCCGTCAAGAACACCTTCATCTTCGCCTTCGCCTCGCAGGCCATTGTTCTGGTCCTCGCCAAGACCCTGGCGCTGCTGCTGTTGAAAGACTTCCGGGGCAAGTGGGTGGTTCGGGGACTGATTATGCTGCCCTGGGTGGCGCCCATCTCCCTGGGGGCCATTGGGTGGATGTGGATGCTGGACTCCATTTACAGCGTCATCAACTGGACCTTGCAGGCCGTGGGGATTTTCGGCCCCGACACCTGGCCCATGTGGCTGGGCTTTCCGTCCCTAGCCATGTCCACAATCGTCGCCATTCACGTCTGGCGTCTGCTCCCGCTGGCGACAGTGATTCTCCTGGCGGGGCTTTCCTCCATTCCCCAGGAAATTCACGACGCGGCGAGCGTGGACGGGGCCGGGTTCTGGCGGCGGGAGTTCGAGATCACGATCCCGATGCTCCGGCCCATCCTGGGCGTCGCCGTTCTGTTCGGCCTGGTCTTCGCCTTCACCGACATGATCGTCATCTACGTCTTGACGGGCGGAGGCCCCTTCGACTCGACGCAAGTCCTGGCGAGCCTGGCGTTTTACACGGGGATTGACGGGGGGGATCTGGCCGAGGGGGCGGCCATCGCGCTGTTCCTCTTCCCCCTGCTGGTGGCCGTGGCGTTCTTGATGCTGCGGATCGCCCGGCGCTCGGAGGTGACCTGAGATGCGGAACCGTCGCTTCTTGAGGTGGGCCGGGACCGCCGCCCACTACGGCTTGGTGACGTTGTTCGCCCTGTTCGCCGCCTTTCCCTTCCTGTGGATGCTGACCACGTCTTTCAAGGAGACGCGGGATTTACTCAATCCCAGGAACAACCCGTTTCTGTACAATGAGCCGCCCACGCTGGAGCACGTAAAGTTCCTGTTCTTTGAAACCCTGTACGGACAATGGCTCTTGAACACGGCCCTTGTGGGCGGCGCGGTGGTCGCGATCACGCTGGTCCTGGCCATCCCGGCGGGGTACAGTCTCGCCAGGCTTTCGGGGCGATGGGGGGAGCGGATGGGCATCGGGATCTTTTTGACCTATCTCGTCCCGCCGACTTTTTTGTTCATCCCCCTCTCGCGGGTGATCGCCACCCTCGGGTTGCAGGACTCCCTGTGGTCGCTGGTGCTCGTCTATCCCAGCTTCACCGTCCCCTTTTCCACCTGGCTGCTGATGGGATTTTTCAAGGCCATCCCCAAAGACCTGGAGGAAGCGGCCATGATCGATGGCCACAGCCGGTTCGGGGCGTTCGTGAAAATCGTGATCCCGGTTTCGCTCGCCGGCATCCTAACGGTGGTCATCTTCTCGCTCACGCTGGTGATGCAGGAGTTCGTGTACGCTCTGACCTTTATCACCGCATCCTCCTCGTACACGGTGAGCGTCGGCGTGCCGACCTTCCTCGTCCGGGGGGATGTCTACTTCTGGGGCTCCCTGATGGCGGCGTGCTTCATCGCCAGCGTTCCAATCGCCATCCTCTATAATCTGTTTGTGGATCGCTTCATCGCCGGATTCACCGTCGGGGCGATCAAATGAACCGCTGACCCTTTCCGAAAAAGAAAGAGGAACTTGTCCGTGAATATCGACTTCCACGCCCACGTCTACCCGCAGGTCTATCTGGAAACCCTCAAGGAGGTCCAAGGGCGCTACGGCCTCCGCCTGGAGGAGGATGAGGAGGGCCGCATCCGCTTCTACCACCGGGGCTTCGACTTCGGCCCCATCTCCGCCACCGGCGTCGACCCCGCCCCGCGTCTGGCCGACCTGGACGCCGCCAACATCGATTTCCAGGTCCTGACGATGGGGAATCCCAGCATCGACCTGTTCGAGTCCGAAGACGGTGTCCCCCTCATGCGGGCCATCAATGACGCCATCGCCGAAATGGTCCGGATGCGTCCCGACCGGCTGGCCGGCTTCGCCTGCATCGGCTTGAAAGACCTGGACGCGGCCGTGGAAGAGATGCGGCGCGCCGCCCGGGAGCTGGGGCTGAAGGGGTTCTCGACCTTCACCAACGTGGACGGCGTCAACCTGAGCGACCGGCGGTTCCGTCCGTTCTTCGCCGAGGCCGAAACCCTGGACCTGCCCGTCTTCATTCACCCGCTCAATTCCGCGCCGGATCCCGCCCTGGAGAGGTTCCACCTGGCGGCGCTGGTCGGGTTTATGTTCGAGACGACGCTTGTGGCGACGACGCTCGTCTTCGACGGCCTGTTGGAGGAGCATCCCCGGCTGAAGCTGATCTTCAACCACCTGGGCGGGTCGATCCCCTTCTTGGCGGATCGGCTGGAGCGGGGTTATCGGTTTCCGGAGGTCCGGAAGACGATCCCGAAGCCGCCGAAGGAATACTTCAAGCGCTTGTACTGGGATACGGTCTCCTTTTACCCTCCGGCCGTGGAGTGCGCCCACGCCTTCGCCGGGGCGGACCACATGGTGCTGGGAAGCGATTATCCCTTCTTGAGCGGAGACCTGAGCCGGGCGGTGTCGAGCATCGAGGCGACGGCGCTCTCGCCGGAGGACAAGGACAAGATCCTGGGCGGGACGGCCCGCGGGCTGCTGAGTTTATAGGGGGGGGAGGGGGAGGCGCGCCCGGTGGAGGCCCTCTTGGAGGGGGCCCCCTCGTGGAGGGGCCGTTCAAATCGACGGCGCCGCCGAAGGGAAAGCTGGGGCGGCCGGCCGCGAAATCGCCGGCTTCTTCATCTCTCGCTCCGGAGGAGTTGTTCCAGCTTCACGCGCAGCGTATTTCTGGAGCCCTGCCGGGCCGCTGACGGGGGACCGCTAATCCAGGTAGTCTTCCAGCCTCATCCGGGAGAGAACTTCCGCGGGTATCTTGCCTCGGGGGGAAAAGCTTTCCAGGGTCGGCTTGGCGGTTGCGTCGATTCCGACCTTGTCGACTAGACCCTCCGTGATGGCCGACGGGTCCAGGGAGGAGCCCGGGGCGTCCGGAATGACGAAGGCGTCGCGGCTCCACTGGCAGCGCGTGGCCATGGCCCACAGGACGCGCGAGAGGTCGCTCACGTCGATGTCGTCGTCCACGACGATGACCTGCTTGAGGTAGAGCTCCGCCCCGAAGGCCGCCAGGGCCGCGGTCTTGGGCTGGCCCGGGTGTCCTTTCCGGATGGACGCCACCAGGCAAAAGGGGGCCGCGATGCGAAGCGCCTTCAGCGACGGCACGGCGCCCCGAACGGCCCGATCCAGATTGGCTTCCATCGGGACGGTGGGCAGGACGAGGTGCTCGCGGTGGGAGCCTCCGACCAAGTCCTGGTAGACGGCGCCCCGGCGGTGGGTGATGGCCCGGACGCGGACCACCTGCCGCTCCCGGGGGGGGGTGGCGTATCCATGAAACTCGGCGAACGAGCCTTCCATCTCCCGGGTGAAGGGCTCGATCTCCCCCTCGAGGACGATCTCCGCCCGGGCCGGGACGAGAAGGTCCGCGGTGCGCGCGGGGACTATCTCCAGGGGCTGCCTCATCAGGCCCCCGATGACCCCGGGCTCCTCTACCTGGTAGGGGCCGATCATGCACGCCCCGAGCGCCCAGGCGGGATGATTGCCCAGGGAGACCGCGATGGGCAGGGCCTCGCCGCGCTCTTCCGCCCGGCTGTACATTTCGTTCAGGTGCTTGCCCACCGTCATGAAGATCCCCAGCCGGTTCCGGTCCTTGAGCATCATCCGGTTGAAGCTCAGGTTGTACGCGCCCGTGTCGGGGTCCTTCGCGATGACAATCCCCGCTGTCACGTAAGGGGCGGCGTCCGTGTCGTGGTACCGCATGAGGGGCAGCCGGCTCAGGTCCACCGAATCCCCCTTGGTCACGACCTCCTGGACAGGCGCGGAAGACACCTCGGTCGGCGGTATGGGGCGGTCCAGGGCTTCCTGAAACCGGGCGAGCAGGGCGCCGGAGGGGATGCCGAGGCTGGACGCAATCCTCGATCGGGAGGCGAAGCAGTTCACGACGACCGGAAAGTCCGCCCCCCGGATTTTCTCGAACCACAGGACGGGGACGCGGTGCTCGGCCTCGAGCTTGGAGACGAGGGCCGCCATCTCGAAGTCGCGGGAGATCTCGCGCCGGACCCGGATGAGCTCCCCCCCCTCCTCCCCGTTCCCCGCTTCCATCTCCGCCAGAAAACCCCTCAGGTCGTCCGCCATCGGCTCCTCATCCTCTTGAATCCCCGGGCCGGCCGGGTGAAGTGCGGGACGCGCCCCGGCCGTCATCCTACCAAAAGAGCACGGGAGGAAGGAACCTGTTCAATAGGCTCCGCCGATTCGGCCGAGGGGGGGCGCCGGCCCGCGTCGATTCGGACGCCGCCGTCTCATCGTGCGGGGCCAGGGCGCTGTCAAACGCTTCCCGCTTCTTCACGCGGGTCGGTTGACCCCCGATCGGAAACGCGTGATGACAAGGAATGGCGCACGGTGAATCAAGGGCGCTTTGGAGCCGCCCGGCGGGCCCGCTGAATTCGTTCCTTCAGGGCTTTCTCCAGATCCCAGGTTTGGGGTTGGCGGCCGTAAAGGTTTCTCTTTTCGCCGGGATCCGTTTTGAGGTTGAAAAGCCGCTTGGGTCTCCCGTGGCTGAGGAGAAGTTTCCACCCGTTACGCAGAATGTAATAGTACCTGCCTATTTCCATTTCGGCTTCGCCGAACGCGATTGAACGATTTGTTGCGGCGGGGAAGAACCCCTGATCGGTGAGTAGGCTTCGACCTTGAATCCCAGCGGGGTGAGGGATGTGTAGCAGGTCGAGCAGGGTTGGCATCAGGTCCACTTGTTCGGCGATGCCGCCGACGGATTGGCCGCTTTTCCAGCGGGAAGGCAGCCAGAGGATCAGGGGAATCCGGACCAAGTCTTCCCACATCGTTCCGCCGTGGCCGAATTCACCGCCAGTGCCGAATTTCTCTCCGTGGTCCGAGGTGATCACCACGAGCGATTGATCGAGCCAGCCTACGGATTTCATTTTATCGAGGAGTCGGCCCACCTGGCCGTCCACGAACCGGAGCGCGCCGTCGTATCGGGCGACTTCATTTTTGGTCTCCCGGGCGTTGCGCGCGCCTTCCTTCCTACAGATTTCTGGGCCGTTGTATTTGGGATCGTACATCCGATGGTAAGGCTTGGGGAGGCAGCGGGGGTAATGGAGGTCGTGGAAGAAAAGGAACAGGAAGAAGCGGTTTTGGTCCGGGTCGTAATCCCCCCGGCCGGTGGCGTAATCCATGAAACCCACGACCTTGTCCGTGAATCGGTCGGCGGATTCCATGGGTCGCAACCCGAGGCCGGCCAAGAGGAGGTCGTTTTTCTTCATATCCAGCCATTGAAGGGCATGGCTCACGCCGGGCCAAGCCGCCGTCAACTTGAGCCAGACGAAGAGTTGCTGGGCGCCCGCCATTCGGAACGGCGTCTCTTCCCATGCGCTGTAGAGGTAGTCCGTGCCCCGATCGAAGCGGTGTCGTTGATCGATAAACCAGTGGGGCGTAAAGAAAGCCGTGTTGTATCCCCGCTTCTGGAGGACTTCCGTGAGCAGGGGGGCGCCTTCGGGCAGGGGCTCTCCCAGGCGCAGGAGGCCGTGGCCCGAAGGATACCGTCCGGTCAAAAAGGAGGCCACCGTCTGCGACGTCTCGTTGGAATTCGCGCGGAATTCCGCGAAGCGAACGCCCTCCCGGGCCAGCCGGGAGATGACGGGTGAAGTGTCTTTGGAATACCCGTAGGCGTTGACGTGGTCCGAGCGAAGGGTGTCCACCACGATGAAGATGATGTGAGGGGGGAGCTTGCCGGGTTGCGTGATTTTCCGGAGCGGGGCCTTCCGGATAAAAAAGTCGTAATCCAGGCTGACGTTGGGGAGCGCAATCAGTCCCCAAATCGCCCACGCCGCCAGAATTCCCGCCAGACCCGAAGTAACGGCCTGAACGCGCCGGCGGGGTTGTCCGGCCAGGAGGCGAATCCCTCCGATGAACAGCAGGGCGGCGGCCGGCGCTACGAAAATCAGAGAGCGGGCGATGATGAGGAGCAGGCTGAGGGCGATGAAGGTCGAAAGGAAAAGCCCGAGGTCCCCCCGCCCGGATTCCCGGTGGGCTCGGCCGAAGGCAGTCTTCGGAATCAGCCACCGGCCAAGGATGTAGACGATCACCACCAACGGCAGGTTCAACAACGTGGCGACCAGGATGTAGTTGACCGCGTCCGCCCGGACGGAATTCGAGAATCCGTAGTTCCACAGGATCAGCCGGCTCGCCTCGACGATCCCGAGCGCGAGGGAGGTGGCCAGACAGCCCGCGGTCTGGAGTATGACGTGTTTCATCGGCCCGGATTCCCCGGCGTTACGGCGTCCCGGCGGTCGGCTTCCAGCGCTGCTTCGAGAGCGTCCCGTTTCGGAAACAGCCCGAAGGTCCCCCCCGTGTGGATGTAGAGGATGTTTTGCCCGAAGGCGTCGGCCGGGGGTTTTCCCGTCCGGAGGAGGTCGTCCAGGGCAAGAAACGTCTTTCCGGTGTAGACCGGATCGAGAAGGACGCCCTCCTCGCGGGCCAGCCCCGCAATCAGCGAAAGCTCTTCGGGCGTGTTCAGGCCGTAGCCG
>CAYRGS010000009.1:19062-23422 GCA_964423875.1 uncultured bacterium | reverse complement strand
CGCGGGGGACGCGGACGGGAAGGCCCAGGTCCCGCACGGCGTCTTCGAAGAGGGCGTCCAGGCATCCGGTGAAATACTGCGCGTCCCGCTGGATGAGGACGCCGTAGCTTCTTGCAGGCAGACCGTACAGCGCGACGCCCATCAGGACCCCGGCCAACGTCCCGCCCGAGCCCAGACAGCACACGATCGAGTCCGGCGTCACCCCCTGCGCGTCGAGCTGGCCCTTCAGCTCGCGGACCATCTCCACGTACCCCATGGCGCCCAGGGCATTGCTTCCGCCCTCGGGGATGACGTAGGGGGTCCGATCGCGCGCCCGAAGGTCATCCGCGACCCGGGCCATGACCTCGTCGCGCCGCTCGTATTCCTCGGTGCTCACGAAGATCACCTCCGCGCCGACGAGTCGGTCGAGGAGATAATTCCCTTCCAGCGCATCTTCCGGCGCTCCCCGGAGGACGAGGACGCTCTTCAGGCCCAGCCGCGCGCCCGCGATGGCCGTCGTCCGGGCGTGGTTGGACTGAATTCCCCCGCACGTGACGAGGGTGTCGGCGCCCGCGTCCAGGGCGGCGGCGATCAGGTATTCGAGCTTCCGGAGCTTGTTGCCCCCGGCCCCGGCCTCGGTCAGGTCGTCCCGCTTGATCCAGACGTTCCGGCCTAAGCGCGCGCTGTAGCGATCGAGGCGCTCCAAACGCGTTGGCAGAACGGCCAAGCTCACCTTCGGGGGAAGGAAAAAGCTCATGGCGCTGCACAGTCGGCGGCGCGGAATGCCGGGGCGGCCGCGACTTCGGGGAAGCCCGGACTCCGGAGGGGTCTAATGCCCGCCCCCCGCCGGGATGTGTCCGCCCTCGAAATGGATGGTTCGGGTGCAGGGCGGCGAGGTCCGGCTCTTCGACATGCGCAGCACTCCGTCGATGAAAACGGCCCCGAGAGAAGGGGTGTCCCCGGCTTTGAGGGCCGCCAGCGCGTCCTTTCCGGTGGAGCCCCAGGGGGCGTCCAGGATCGCGATGTCGGCGGGGGCGCCCACCTTGAGAAATCCCACGTCCATCTTGTGGACCCGCGCGGTGTTGCCGGTGGCCGTGCACAAGGCCGCCTCGGGGGAGAGGTCCGAAAACGCCGCCATGACAGCGACCGACCGCATGACGCCGTAGGGGATTACGCCCGTCCCCGAGGGCATGTCCGTCCCCACGATGACCCGGTCCAAGACATCTTCGGCCAGAAAGAGGTCCGTCGCTTCGACGGCGCGCTTCTGGTTACCCGTTTGGACGAGCTCCAGGGTGACGTCGGATTCCTTGATCAGCCGCTCGATGTCCTCCATGGCGAGACCCGTGGGGCCGCCGTTGAGGTGACAGGCCACGTCCGGGCCGACGGCCAGAATCATATCGGCGTCCACCACCATGCTTCCGGGAATCGACCCGCCGCCCGTGTGGCAGAGGACGCGCATGCCTTTGGCCCGGGCGGCGGCGAGAAGGGGGCGGACCTCGTCGGGGTCACGGACGGCGCCCAGCCCCACCTCGCCCACCAGCTCCACGCCCGCCTCGTCCAGCTCGTCGAAATCCGACGGCTTCAGCCCCGGCTCCAGCATGACGGCCCCGGCCATGACCTTGACCCCGCCGGGGCGGAGGTTCCTGAAGGACTTGGCGGCCAGGATGGCCATGGCCCTGGCGCCCAGGCCGTCCCGGGGACGTCCGGGGGTGTGGACCTCGCCCGCGGAGATCATGGCGGTGATCCCGCAGTTCATGCAGCTCTCGATCCAGCCGAGGGTGTTCTGACGGGGGGTGAAGTCGCCCTGGGTGGTGTGGACGTGGGAGTCGATGAGTCCCGGCGCGGCGGTCATGCCGCCCGCGTCGATGGTCTGCTCGACGTCGCCCGCGCAGTCGGACTCGTTGCCGATGGCGGCGATCCGGCCGTCTTCAATCCGGATGGCCTCGCCGCCGAAAAGCGGGGCGTTCAGGTCGCCTGAAACGATGGTCTCGATATTCTTGATCAGAACGGAACCGCTCATCTCCTGTACCCCCTTCCTGGTCGCGTGTCCCCTTTGGCGCGTTGATTGTTCGGCGGTAATCGTAGCAAAACCCCTCACCCGGGGCAATTGGCACGTCGGAAAGCCGGCCCGTTGGCTGCCGCCGCGGTGGCCTCCGGGGTCTGCTGTGACTTCCTGTCCTTGACACCTCGCCGGAGATTTCGGACTATGCGGGACGGAGCGGCGGATGGTTGGGAGGGCGGAAGGTGGCGACGAAACCCGGGGTTCAAGCCGAGCGCATCCGGTCGGACTTGGTGAGGTTCGCCCGCATCGGGGCGATGCCCGGCGGCGGCGTCCAAAGGCTTTCGTTCTCCCCGCAGGAGATCGCGGCCCGCCAGCTCGCCCTGCACCTGATGCAGGCGGCGGGTCTCACGGTCCGGATAGACGGGATTGGCAACCTCTTCGGCCGGGTGGAGGGGAAAAATCCGGCGCTTTCCCCCCTCTGGGTGGGCTCCCACATCGACACGGTCCCGGCGGGCGGGAAATTCGACGGAAGCGTCGGCGTGGCGGCGGCCTTGGAGGTCGCCCGCGTCCTGCGCGAGGACCCGGAGCCCCCGGATCGCCCGGTGGAGGCGGTGGTCTTCGTCTCCGAGGAGTCCAGCCGGTTCGGCCTGGCGACCATCGGAAGCGGCGTCGTGGCCGGAGTTTTGCAGCCCGAGGAGTTCCTGGAGCTCCGGGACGCGGATGGGCGCCGCTTGGTGGACCTCCTGGCCTGTCAGGGCTTCGACGCGGAAACCATCGCGTCCGCGCGCATCGGACCGGACGATGTGCGTGCGTTCTTCGAGGTTCACATCGAGCAGGGCCGGGTGCTTGAGACGGAGAGGGTGGGCATCGGCATCGCCACGGCCATCGCCAACTCCACCCGATTGCGGGTCACGTTTCTGGGCCGGGCCGATCACTCCGGCGCAACGCCGATGAGTCTTCGGCGCGACGCCTTTGTAGCCGCCGCCCATTTGGCCACCTATATTGAAATCCTCTGCCGGGAAACCGATCCCCCCGTTGTGGGGACGGTCGGCGTTGTTCGCGTCGAGCCGGGCGCGATGAACGTCATCCCCGGCCGCGTGGAGCTGGGCGTAGACATCCGCTCCACCTCCGGACCGGCGAAGGAGGCGGTGGCGGAACAGGTGGAGACGGAGGCCCAGCGAATCGCCGAAGGGCGCGAGCTGGGAATCGAGGTCGAACTCCTGGGCCGGGGCGTTCCTGTGGAGCTGGGGAAAAAGATGGTGGATCTCCTGGAGGATGTCTGCCGCTCGCAGGGGTATCCACACCGGCTCTTGCCCTGCGGCGCGGGACATGACGCCATGCAGATGGCCCGGCTCACCGAGGCCGGCCTGGTCCTCATTCCCTGCCGCGAGGGGGTCAGCCACAACCCGGCCGAGTGGGCCGAGATGGCGGAGATCGTTCAAGGGGTGGAAGTGATCCTCGAGGCCGTTCGCCGATTCGAGGGCCAGCGGCCTCAGGGTTCAGACGCCGAAAGGAATGAGACATGAACAGCGAGCCACGCTGTATTCTCACGGCGGGCGACATCCAAAGGGCCCTGGACCGCATGGGGGCCGAGATCCTCGAGAGGAACCGGGGCATTCGCGACCTGGCCCTCGTGGGTATCCGGACGCGCGGGGAGTTTCTGGCCCAGCGTCTTCAGCAATCCATCGCCTTTCACGCCGTCACGGGTTCCGGAGAGGGCGGGAAGGTGCCGGTGGGCGTGCTTGACACCACCATCCACCGGGATGACTACGATCCCTTGCGCGGGGAGGTGCAGATCCACAGGACCGAAATCGCCTTCGAGGTGGAGGGGCTTCACCTGATCCTGGTGGACGATGTTCTTTGGACGGGGCGGACGGTGCGGGCCGGGATGACGGGGGTGATGAGCTTCGGGCGGCCCAGCCGGATCAGTCTGGCGGTCCTGGTGGACCGCGAAGGCCGGGAGCTTCCCATCAGCGCCGATTTCTGCGGCCGGGAGGTTTCGACCGCGCCGGACGAGCGGGTGAAGGTGCTGCTCCAGGAGGTCGACGACCGCGATGAGGTCCAGGTGATCCGGAATTGAGAGGAAAACCGCGCGGGGCGCTTTTTGTAAGCCCCCCCCCGCAAAGCCTTCTGACGGCCCGGCATTTCATGCCGGGCCTGCTGGGGTTGGGCGTCAGGCCGGCCTGAGAGTCTGTGCCCTTCCGGTGGCTTAGATCTTTGTCCAGTTGCCCGTCTGCCTGCGACACTTGTGTGTCTTCGGCAGCCGTAGCATCCGGACAAGGGGCCAGTTTTCTTGCGATAGCGTTCGACCCGGAGGGCCGCACGCTATCGCCTCTTGAAGGTTTTCCGGGGGGTTCCCAACCCCTAGGAGGGGTTCGG
>CAYRGS010000009.1:0-19052 GCA_964423875.1 uncultured bacterium | reverse complement strand
GGGGGCGCGGTTTTCAAAAAGCCCCCCGAGGTTTTATGTTTTTGTCTTTGGGAGGGTTGGTTGTGGAGATTGGAAAGTTGGACCACATCGGCGTGGCCGTTCGGGACATGGAGCGGGCCATCGCCCAATACGAAAAGACATTGGGGGGCAAGGTCCGCAGCCGCCATCCCAATCACAATGGCGAAGTGGACGCCGCCTTCGTTCTGATTGGGGACACCGCCATCGAGTTCCTCGCCCCGACGAAGGAAGGAAGCGTCATGGACAAGTTTCTGGAAAAGCGGGGGGAGGGGATTCATCACCTGGCGTACGAAGTCCCGGACATCCACCGGGCCGTCCAGACCCTGATCCAGGACGGTCTGACGCCGCTCGACAAAGAACCGCGGCCCGGCATTCTGGGAGAGTTGATTTTCTTCTTTCACCCCAAGAGCACCCACGGCGTCCTGATAGAGCTTGTCGAAGCGACCCCTGAGGGCGTTTAGGGGATTCCCCGTTTTTTTGGCTGGTCAATTTGAAGCGCAAGAATCACAAACTGGTTGCGGATTAACAATTTTGGCCTGGACGGTTGTTCGTTCTCCAGTTTGAATCCATAACGATTTCGATGACGGTCGGCAAGAGCCGGAGGTCGGTTGAGCCCGCGCCCTCCGGCCTTTTCAGATGATCTGACGAACCCTTGATTCGGAATGCCCTCGGCCGGCGGCACATCGGCGTCACGACGGGAGCTCGCAAGGGGTTCTCCCACGGCCCGGAGTCAAATCACCCTTTCGCGACATCCACGGAAAGAGTTTTTCAGGAGTCTGCCGGTAGAGGCGGAAGAGTCCTTTCTTCCCGGGCTTGCGCCTGTTCGGTGCCGTCTCTCCGCCGCAGAGGGTTTCCACCAGGTTGAACGTGGCCCGGGTGACCGGCGAGCGGGGCGCGGACTCCCATAAAGAGAGTCCCCGGTTGATGGCGTGAATCACCGGACGATAATCCGAAGGAAGGGACTTGAGGACCGGGATCCCCGCTGTCTTTCCGATTTCCTCCGGGCTCATATCGTCCTCCGCCGGATTGTACCGATTGACGATGAGGCGGATTTTCTTCTCATAGCCCAGGGTTGCGAAGACATTCAGTGTGCGCTTGGCGTGGGCGACGGCCGCGAGGTGAGGCAGGGTGACCAGCAGAATCGTTCCGGACAGATCCAGGGTTTTCAAATTGGCGGGAGAGAGATTGCTGCCGGTGTTGATGGGGACGAAATCGACGGCGGGGACGGGAGGCCGGTTTGCGGCGGAGAAGGGTGGCGGCTAGGGGGACGGTTTGTGGGCGGCTTGCAAGGGCCGCGGGTCGGATTCGCCGGCGACGTCCACCTCGAAGCCCATGTCCCGGATCATCCGGTGGGCCTCGTCGGGGGGCTGGCCGGGGGTTGTGAGGTAGCCCGAGACGAAGATGGAGTTGGCCGGGTAGAGGGCGAGCGGCTGGAGGGCGCCCAGCTGGATTTCCCGGCCTCCCGCCACGCGGATCTCCGAGCCCGGGTTGAAGAACCGAACCAGGCAGAGAAGCCGCAGACAGCGCGCGGCCCCCAGTGCAGTCGTTTCCGCCAGGGGCGTTCCCCCGAGGGCGTGCAGAAAGTTCACGGGGATAGACTCGGGCTGAAGCGCGCGAAGCGCCCGGCACACATCGTAGATGTCTTCGCTCGATTCGCCCTGGCCGAAAATCACCCCGGAACAAAGCTCCATGCCCGCCCCGCGCGCCGAGCGGAGCGTTTGGAGGCGATCGGCGTAGGTGTGCGTGGAGCAGATGGAGGGGTAGTGCCGCTCGCTGGTGTTGAGGTTATGGTTCAGCCGGTCCACGCCGTGTGCCCGGAGGCGTCCGGCCTCCGCCGCGCCGAGGATCCCCAATGAGCAGCAGATCGAGAGGTCGGTTTCGGCTTTGATCCGCCGGACCGCCGCGCCGATGTGATCGATCTCCTCCTCCGTGGGTCCGCGCCCGCTAATGACGATGCAATACCGGCGTGATTTCGCCGCAACCGCCCGCTTCGCCCCTTGGAGCAGGGTCGCTTCATCCATCAGCCGATATTTTTCGATCCGGGCGGAGGAGACCGCCGATTGGGAGCAGTAGGCGCAGTCTTCCGGGCAGAGACCGCTTTTGGCGTTGACGAGGAGGTGGATCTGGACCTTCCGGCCGAAGAACTCTCGCCTGACCCGGAAGGCCGCGTGAAGGATGGGGAGGAGGTCGTCCGCCGGGGCGTTGAGGATCGCCTCCGCCTCCTCCCGGCCGGGCGCGTCCCCGTTCAAAGAGCGCCTCGCCAGATCTTGATAATCCATCGTGGATGGACCGGCTTCCATCATCACCCGTGGGGTCCTCGGTCTCTGGAGTCTTGCGGACGGCTCTTCCCCGGAAGCGGATGAAACCCCGACCCATCCATCACGAGGGTTCGGCCGCGGGAGCGCCGTACAGGATGTTGCTGAGCGCGTCGCGGACCGACTCGGGGTCCATGCCGTTGGAGCGAAGAAAAGGCCTGCTTTCGTCCAAGACGCGCTGGATGTCTCCCAGGAGACGGAACCGCTGGAAGTAGGCGTCGTGGTGAATGCCCATCGCCTCGCCGACGAGGGAGATGAAGTTGCAGACGGCGAACGGTTGATTCGCCTCCTCGCCGCAGAGCTCCCGGTAGCAGCTGTGATATGTGGCGGCCAGGGTGTCGATGCCCGCCGCCCGGGCCTCCCGGAAGAGCGTTTCCTTCATTTCCTCCTTGGCCGCTTCCAACAGGAGCGTGGGGCACTGATAGCCGTTCTGGGCGAGCTGGGGGATCTCCACCAGCTCGAGGCCCGGCACGGAGCGAAGGACCTTCCGGACGTCCTCGTTGACGCCCGGCAGACCGGTGTGCTCGTGAAGCCCCACCCGCTTCTCGACCGGCCGGACGTACAGGGCCTTCAACGCGTCCACCCGGTCCGCCAGAAACCGGGTGATGTGCTCGAACGGCATGTCGGTGGGCTTTCCCAGGGGAGGGCGCTCGGTGTACTGCATCTGGCAGGAAGGGCAGAAGGTCACCACCTTGTCCGGATCGAAGGCGGCGAAGTGGCTGAGGGAGTTGGCCTTCATCCTCCCGCCCCCTTCCTCGTCCCCCGCGCGGAGGTGGTTGACACCGCAGCAGTTCGCCGCACCGCCCTCGACGACGTAATCCACGTTCAGCTTCTCGAAAACGTCCAGGACGGTGAAAACGATGTGGGGCGTCTGGAGAAGATTGCAGCCGAAGTAGAAGACGATGTCCGCTTGGGATTTTTTCCCCCGGCGGACGGCCGTCAGGTGGCGGAACCGCTCGGGCTCCATCTGGGTGCCCGCGACCAGCTTCAGTGTCTGGCTGAAGAGCTTGAAGAATTCCCCCGATTCCGCTTTTCTCCCGGCCACGCCGTCCTCTTTTATCCGGAGCTTCGTCCTCGCGTACGCGAGCATGGTTCGCGGGTTCACGGGCTCCGGACAGGCGTCGACGCAGAGCCCGCTCATCATGCAGGCCTCCGCCCAGGCGGCTCCCTCGCCGCGGACCTCTTTGTCCTGGATCAGGTCGATGACATCCCGTGTCACCCGCTCGGGATCGGCGCCGGCGAGATCGGTGTAGGGGACCATCGGGCACGCCTTGAAGCACTCGCCGCAATAGGTGCAGGCGGCGGCCATCCGCGCGATGTCCTCGTTCATGAAATCAACGTGAGATGTCGGCAATGTTGTCATCGTTTTTCACTCCACGTCCACCGCCGCTGCATGCCGCGATGAAGCCTTATTGTAGACCCGGAATCGCGCATCTCCAAGCCGCCCCGTGTAGGAATGCGCGCAGTCTCCCCTACGCAATGAGCCACCGGAACAGGTGGAAGGCCGCGAGGGCGATTCCAATAATGAGCAGGACATTGCGAAGCCACAGGGCGGCCCCCAGGGCCGCGAGCGCCGCGTAGAGGGCCGGGTTGGCCCCGAAGCCGGCGAACTCGCCCCCCGGAAAACCGACCAGAGAGACGGTCAGCGTGGCCAATGCCGCCACCGGGGTTGCTTCCAGACAATGCTTCAAAAAGGGCGGCAGGCGAAGCCGTCCCGCCGTCGCAAGGATGGGACCCCGGGACAGGTACGTGACGGCCGCCATCGCCAGGATCAGGTAGAAGACCGGCTGCGTAACCAATTCAGGTAGCCTCCCGCAACAGAGATGAGGACGATGGTGACCAGGACGGCGTGCGCGTGGGGGAGAACGGCGGCGGCGCCGG
The DNA here is from genome assembly GCA_964423875.1 of uncultured bacterium. Classification (GTDB taxonomy): domain Bacteria; phylum UBA8248; class UBA8248; order JACPRG01; genus CAYRGS01. Next base: position 14,838 of record CAYRGS010000009.1, on the reverse strand, counting down.
CCGTGACGGGGACGGCCAGCAGCGCGACCGTGATCTCGGCGGGGCCGCGAAGCAGGGGAATGAGGATGGCGATAAAGACGGCGGGGTTGACGATCTCCAGGCCCATGTCCCGGATCTCGGGAAGCGATTCCAGCAGGTAACCGCCGATAAAGCTCGCGGGAATCCAGGTGAGGTAAATGAAGAGCGTGACCGCGAGATAGTAGGCGTCCTTGCGCGGCGCTTCGGGATCGCGCAGGCACCGGGCGATAGACAGGGCGTAGGCCGCGTCCACCAGCCCAAAGCCGATGAAGGCCAGCCAGCGGGGGCGCCGGTCCCGGAAGTGGGGGGCCAGCGAGGCCGCGTAGAGGACGTAGCGCAGGTTCACAAGGAACGTGGTGAGGACGATGAGGACGAACCCGGCTCCCTGTTTCATCAGCCCCACGGCGATGAGCTGGGCCGGCCCTGCGTAAACGATGGCCGACATCAATCCGGCCTCGACCCAGGTCAGTCCGGCGGCCCGGGCCAGCGCCCCGAAGATGAAACCGATGGCCGTCAGGCCGATGACGATGGGGAAAGACTCGCCCAGTCCCCTGCGAAATTCCGCTCGCGCGGCGTCCGATTCAATCATGAAGGCGTCCAAAGGTTCGTCGGGCTTGGCGTCCGCCCCGCGTGAGGCGGCGTGAATGCGCTTCCGCCGCTCACAAAGCGGGGGAGGCGGCCCGGCCGAGGGACCGGGGCAGGAGCAGGTAGTACGCCCCCGGGTGTTTCATCCGTCCCGCGTAGGCTTCGGCCCGGTCCCCCGTCCCCCAGAAGATGTCGCCCCGGACCGGACCTCGAATGGCGCCGCCCGTATCCTGGGCGATGAACAATCGGCGCAAGGGCCGCCGATCTCTCCAGGACCGGCCTTCCGCGGGGGCGTGGGTGTCGAGCCAGAGCGGGACGCCGAGAGGGATGAACCTCCTGTCCACGGCCAGCGATCGGAGGGCCGTCAGCGCGACGCCCTGCGCCCCAATGGGGCCGTCGCCTTCGATTTCCCGGAAAAAGATGTAGGACCGATTCTTTTCCAAAAGGGCGCGTCCCTTTTTCGGATGGCTTTTCACCCAGGCCCGGATGGACTGGAGTGTGACGCCCTCGCGCGCGAGGGCGCCCATGCGGATCAGTTCCCGCCCGATGGAGCGGTAGGCGTGGCCGTTTTGGCCGTCATAGCCGATTTGCAGGAGGGTTCCGTCTTTCAGGATCACCCGGCCCGAGCCCTGGACGTGAAGAAAGAAGGCGGCGACGGGATCGTCCACCCAGACGATCTCGAGTCCCCGCCCTTCCAGGGCGCCGGCGTTGATGCCCGCTCGGTCGTCGTACGGCCTGAGCTTGCCCCCTTCGACCTTGCCGACGATCCGCCGCCCCCGCAGGTCCCTTTGGAATTGGCCCAGGTCGGCCGTGACCAGGTCTTTCGGCCGGTTGTAAAGCGGGTGGAGGTGCGGCCCGCCGCGCGTGCGGGAGCCGCGGAGGACCGGCTCGTAGTAAGCGGTGAACAGCCCCTTCGATTCACCGTTGTTGGCCGCCCGGTAGGGGATGAACCATTTCTCGAAAAAGGCCCGCGCGCCCGCATCGTCCCGCGGGCGGGCGTCCTCCAGCCGGGCCGCTTCGGCGCAGACGGCCCGCCAGTCGGAGACGCGTCCGGCGAAGCGCTTGCCGTCGATGGGCCGTGGGTCCGGCTGCCGATGAAGGCGTTCACAGGATTTCCGGAAGACGGGAAGGACCTCCGCGTGACGCTCCGCCCGCCACCCCGGCAGGTCTTTGAAGGCGGCCCGCTCCAGGATCAACTGCGTGCGTCCGTGGACGGGGCCGGAGATTCGCTCGGGAGCGGAAGGCCCGAGGGAAATCGCGCAGCCGGAAAGGGCGAGGAGAAGAAGGAAGAACCCCCCGAGCGGGCCAAGGGGGGAACGCCGACGGGTCATCTTCATTGAACGCTCGGATAACAACTCGACATCGGAAATGGCCAAAGACATTCCAATTGAAGGTAATGGGATGGGTCGGTTTCGTCAAGTGAAATGGGGTTTGGGGGGGATCTCCATCTCTGAAGTCGCCGGTTCCTGGGAAGGATGCGACGTCTGGGTTTCCCCTGTTTTGGACCCATGCATGCGGCGGAGGATCCGGAATTTGATACAATCCGGATGGAAGCGGTAGATTCCGGATCCGGCGCCCAAGCCACTGGACGGGGGGCCGCGGTTCAATCTTCCGGATCTGGAAGAAACAATCCGGCCGAGATGGCGCAAAGTCGCGGAACCGGATTTATCCAGGACGCCTCAAAGACTGCCGACTCCCGGTCAACGGGCAAGACGCCGGGGGGGGGCTGTCCGAGGATTTTCATGGAGCGATCGATGCGAGAGGTGAATCTTCTGGACGCGTATCCCCGGATCAAGCGTCCGATCGAGGAGCGGGCGCAATGGAAGGAGCGGACCGAAGAGGGCCGGGCCGTCGCCAAGCGGTTCGGCCCGGAGTATTTCGACGGGACCCGGGATCAGGGGTACGGAGGTTACCGTTACGATGGCCGGTGGAAGCCGGTCGCGAAGCGGATGATCGAATATTACGGTCTCACCGGCCGCGAAAGGATACTCGACATCGGAAGCGGGAAGGGCTTCCTGCTTCACGATTTTCGTGGATGGATGCCCGAAGCGGAGGTCGCGGGAGTCGATATTTCCGCCTACGCGATCGAACACACCCTGGAGGACATCAAGCCGTTCATGCAGCGGGGCCATGCCGCGGACCTGCCCTATCCGGACAACACCTTCGACTTGGTCATTTCCATCAATGTCATTCACAACCTGCGGGACGCGGAATGCCGCCGGGCCATCCGGGAGATGGAGCGCGTCGGGCGCAAACACAAATATCTCCAGATGGACTCTTTCCGGAACCTGGAAGAGGAGGAAAAGCTGAGGAATTGGCAGTTGACCGTGGAGTTGTTCTATAACACGGATCAGTGGAAGCGCATGTTTGAAGAAGAAGGATACTCGGGCGAATTTTATTGGACGATCACCGAATGAGGGCGACAAAGGTGGCCGGCCTGGAACCGCCGAATGGCCCCCCCGCCCCCCGCGCTTGCTCATCCATCGAAGTCCGTTTCCGGCCCCCCCCCTCCAGCCCGGAGTCAATACGCCCGTTGATCAGGTCTCCAATTTCAGCCGTTTCCTCATCCGCGCCCGCCCAATAAAAAAAGGGCCACAGGATTTCCCGTAGCCCTTTGAATTTAATGGTGCCGGGGGGCGGAATCGAACCGTCGACACATGGATTTTCAGTCCACTGCTCTACCGACTGAGCTACCCCGGCACCGTTTGTTTTTCAATGGGTTACACTAACGGCCTTCCACATGATAGGCGCTAGTGTCTGTTCTAGTGTCTTCTGCGCCGTCAAAAGCGCCACCGCCTGGGCCTTGTGACGGTCCGTCAGGTGCGAATACCGCATGACCATCCGCATTGTCTTGTGGCCCAGTAGCTCCTGGATGGTATTTAGGTCCACGCCCGCCATTGCCAAGGCCGACGCGAATTCATTCCGCGTATCGTGGAAGCGGTAGTCTTCGATTCCGCCTCGTCTTAGCGCCCCCTTGAATCCTGTACGGATGCTCTGTATCGCCTCCCCGTCCAGGCGGTATGGGATGCTCTCCAATAACGCGCGGGCCGTTGCGTTCAGTGGGACCGTCCGGCTTTCACCGGACTTCGCCTCGCCGACTCGCAGGAAGCCGCCTCTGAGGTCCACATCTTGCCACTTCAGGCGAAAAATCTCGCCCTGTCTAAGGCCCGTGTGACGGGCGAAATCGTAAATCCGGCGGATGCCCGGGTGTATCTCCACCCGAAGGCGTTCCCGTTCATCCAATTCCAGGATTTGGCAACGGGCGTTATTCTCCTTCAAAAATTTGACTTTGGCAACCGGGTTGCTTCCGGCCTTCCCGCCCTCAATGGCACGATTGAACAGCGTTTTCAAAAGCGCCAATTCCCGGTTCGCCGTCGCGGGCATTTTTCCCTGGTCCAGCCTATTTGTCTGGTAGCGATGCACCTTCTCGGGCGTGATGGAGTCCAAATACAAGTCTCCAAAAGCGGGTAGAAGGGCCTTGATGCTGGCTTCATCCCGTTTCGCGGATTTCTTCCGGGCGGAATAGACGCGGGCATATTCCGCCGCGTACTGCCGGAACGTCACGCGCCGGACCATCTTCTTGTCCAGGTGCTTTCCTTCGGCGATCTCCGTCCTCCGTTTGCCCATCACGGTCACGGCCAGCTGCTTGTTGGGGCCGATCCACTCCCGGACCCGCCGTCCACCGGCGTAGTAATCCAAGAAATAATTGCCCTTGGTGTCTTGGCGCACCCCAGGCGGGAGACGGAGGGCCTTTCGCTTGGATGGTCCGCGCGGTTTCGGGGAGGGCTTTGTTCCCTGGATTTCACTCATGGCTTTTCCCCCGTCTCTTTTTCCGTCTGGAAGCCAGTTCGGATTCCCGGTCCAAGCCCTCGGCAACGAACCGCCGAACCACAGCCGATACGCTTGTGCGCTCTCGGTTCGCAAGGGATTCCAAGCGGCGGTGGTCTTCGTCGTCTATTCTAAGAGCGATCAGCCTCTCATATTTCCTCCTTGATTCCCTTCGGGTGCACGCCCTAGACCCCCGATCCCTCAAAGGGTATGTTTGGCGGAAAGAACTCAAGGCTGGATACGCCACACCCGTAGACAGCGATCCGGGAGATAAATATAAAAGGCGGAATCAGTGTTGTCGTCGGCGTTGTTCTGGTGTTTTCTTCGTTGCTGGTTATGGAGGCAGAGGGCCAGCGGAAGAATCGAATCCGTGGGAATCAAGGCCGGAGAAGTGTGGGAAATCCGGGCACCACAATCCAACGGAAACGCACCGGCATATTTAAAAATGGCGGGGGAGCAGGCACTGCCATTCAATCCACAGGGGCAGGATCAGCTGGGCGTCTCCGCAATAGTGTTGAGTCCGGATATGGTGAAATAAATAGTGTTACTGACTATCGGAAACGCAAAGGACAACCCAGCATGCGTGATATCACCGACGGGCCCTCGAACACTCTACGCCGCGATAACCGCACAATCAAACGGGGATTTCAGACGGGAACCGTCAGCAGCCGCGATATCAGCGATACTTCCGGGACGGCGCACACTCTGCGCCGCGATAACCGCGGCGCAAAGAGGAACCGCCGGAAACGCCGATAGTTGCGCGGCCTAGATCTCTCTCTGAGCCTCCGGTAAAACGAGGTCGGCGAACCGTCCTAGTACCCGCTCAACCTAGAGCCGGTGCCGCCGTGTCGGCCTCGCCAACCCGTTTTTCCACCTCCAGATCGTGGCCCTCTGGACACCCAGCAACCGAGCCAGCTCCGTAACGTTTACCCGCACAAGAGACTTTTTGAATTCCATATGCCCTTTTCCTGTATCGAGAGACAACCGTTTGTTGGGGGGGTCACAAACGGAGCAAATGGTGCTTCTTTTTAACCAAAGCGTTTATTTTCCTTCTGGTTCCTCAATCACAACAACGCCAAAGCCGTAGCCAGAGCAACAATGCACCCACAACCAAGCTGTACCCTATGACAAAGGCCAACCCCCAATTCCATCCTTTCATGGCCTACCTTCCCTGAATTTCAGTGTCCGCAGGTTGGGGGTTTGTTTCTGGTAAGCAAACGTCCTACAGGAACCCACCCAATTCACCAGGGGGTTTAATTAGGGGCGATCTTCTTTTAGCGGCCCGGGCCATTGAAGATTTTCACCCCTATTGCCTTGTTCTGCGGTCCACTACAACCCTCTGGGCACGCCGAAATGGCAACGATGCAGTCAAACTCAGCATACAATTCCATGTAATCTCCCTTCTTGGCATCAGGTTCGAGATAAAAGAGTCGATCATTGTCGTCGATTCCTGTCGCCATAAAAAGGTTGAAGGCGTCATGAATATAATCAGGGGTGAGGCCAAAATCTTCTACCGCGCGCGCCATGTTGTCCTGGCAGTTGGGACAATCTTTCTCGCCTGTCATAACCTCAAAGAACCTTTCATTGCACCTCTGATATAGCAAATCGTGTGAGGCGGCACCGTGAGGGAGGGGCTTGTGATCGACGGTGTCAGAAATAATTGTGAACATTGGACGCATATTCGGAGGTGTACTCCAAAGCTGATTCCCTACTGTAAGATGAGCCCCGTGAAAGATTCGAGTTCTTCCAGACCAGAACATCTCTCGAGGGGCCTCCTTATTAAAAGCATTGAAATCTGCCACCTGAGGACCATCAATCTCGATTACCCGTAGGATCTGCCCTTTCTTCACAACGAAGGCCTTGCCGGTCTCCTTAGGAATGACAAACTCCACGAGTTGTTTCCTAGATGAGTCATTCTCCGCGATTTTTTTGTAGAATTCGCTTCTTTTAACGTCGATTCCAGGGAGTTCGTAAACCTGTTTGCTGTTCATTCGTCTTTCCACCTGTCTGAGAAATCAATGAAGAACCTTTAGGATGCTGCGCGAGTCAACTTGGACGAAGGCACGCGGCTCCTGCTCGAAGCCGAAGACATTATGGTGTACGAGTACAACCGCCTGCACTGTCGCTTCGGCGACACCCCTCAACACCCCCCGCCGGGAACCCGCCTCTTAAGGACCGCGATGCCTTTTGCGGTGCTCTTCGTCGGCACGCCGATCCGGCGCTGGATGGCGAGGGTCTGGCATAACAGTCTGAGCGACTCGCCGTACTTGTCTCTCTTGAAAACGATATACGCCATGTAGTGTAGCGTCGTGGCGATTTCCGCTTCGTTTCCCAGCCTGCGAAAGATGGCGAGAGATTCCTCAAACCACCGCATGGCCTCGTCGTACCGGCCTTGATCGAAGTGGATAACGCCGATGTTGTTGAGGCCGGCGGCGGCGTGTTTCTCATCACCCCTTTCCCGGTAAAGGGCCAGGGCGCGGGCATTGAGGTCGAGGGCCTCGGTGTATCTTCCAAGGTCGCTCAACACCCACGCACGCCATAAAGCCGCGTCGGCGAGGCTGGGGTCTTTCTCAAGCGCACGGGCGTAAAGGGCTTCGGCCTCCCGCCAGCGGTTCTTCTTGTAGGCCTCGAGGCTCTTGCCGTAAAGCTCGTACGCCGTGAGGGATTTCGCCGGGGGGGCTGTAAGCCTCTTTCGCTCCCTCGGCGTCAGCGTGACGGGCGCGGCCTTGACGACCCTCTTCTCGCCCCCTTGGACAACAACCTTCTTCTCCAGCGACTCGACAGCCGCGTCCGCCAGGCGGTTCAGGGCGACAAAGAGGGTCTTGTCATCTGAAATCCCTCCCTGGACTTGGGCGATGTGCTGAACAACGCCGGTTTCCGTATCCACGAACCGCAGGTTGAACATCAGGTCCTTACCGAAGACGACGTACCCGCCGATCACCACGACCTGTGCGCCCGCCAGCCGCCCGACCTTCGCGGCCTTGGAGGGATCGAACAGGTCCGTGAGACTGAGCCTCAGCTCCTTGATGACCTTATCGAGCTGTCCCCGCTCGATGACGTGGATCGAGACGACACCCGCAAGCTTTGTCACGAGCGTCTCCGCGACGGCCTGAGAGAGCCAGCTCAGTTCTTTGTGTTGGCTGGTGTTCCGGAAGTCCAGGACAGCGATCCGCCGCTGGGTTGCGGCATAGGAGAGCGAAGGCCGACCGAGAACGAAGGTTGTCCCCAGGACGAAGACCCAGATCAGGACTCGTCTCATGAAACCTCGGGAGTTCCCAAATGACCACTTTTAGCCATCTTGTTGCCCTCATGTGGGGTGAAAGTTCCTTATTTTTAACAGATCCAGCGCCTCTTTGCTGAACCTTCTGCTCAAATTGAGCGGCCCGCCCTTGTATCGGTGTCGTACCTGGTGGTTCGGGGGGATGGACACCCTCTCAATGTGTCCCCATTCTCCCGTCAGCTTAGAAACCTGTTAAAATTACCGTTGTCAATCCGAAAAGATAGAGACCCCGCCCACCTGATGGGGGCACGTCATGCGGTTTCGGCGAAGTGTCCTGATGGTCGTTCTGGTTTTCTGCCTCTTTGCCTGCGCTAGGGAGAGGCTGGGCATCGGTGACGGTGCGCCCCAACAGATCGGCGCAGGTCTGGACGCGATGGTCAAGGTCCCAGCCGGTTGGTTCATCATGGGGAGCAATGACGGGGACGATGACATGAAGCCCCAGCGTCGCGTGTATCTGGACGCCTTCTACATCGACAAGTACCCGGTGACAAATAGCCGTTTCCGGAGCTTCGAAAAACCAATGAAGGATTACGGGGTAAAGTTCAAAGAGGTCCGCCAGCCTGTTGTAGGCGTGACGTGGTTTCAGGCGCGGGATTATTGTAAGTCAGTGGGCAAGCGCTTGCCGACTGAGGCGGAGTGGGAGAAAGCGGCACGGGGTGCGGACGGCCGTAGGTATCCTTGGGGAAATCAATGGGACGGCTCAAAAGGGATCTGGTGGGAGAACAGCGGCGAGAAACCGCACCCTGTGGACCGGACGCACAACACCCACCGGAGTCCTTTTGGTGCGGTAGATATGTCGGGGAACGTTTGGGAGTGGGTGGTGGATTGGTTCAAGAGGGACTATTACCGTAATGCCCCGAATCGCAAACCGCAGGGTCCTGCCACCGGTCTCGGGCGTGTGGTTCGCGGCGGCTCGTGGTACGGCAGCCTTCCAACGGCGTTCCACACAGCGTTCCGGGGTTGGCTCCAACCGGTCAACTGGCATAACGACGTGGGTTTTCGTTGCGCCAAGGATGCTTCTTTCAAATCCCGCATCGAAGAAAAAACCGAAACATCTCCGACTCCCGACTCTCAGTTGTTCTCGGAACCCGAGAAAAATGACCCCGACTAAGACATGAACCCACCCGGTGTTGGAGAAAATCCGATGACAATCGAGAAACGAATCTGGGCGCTGTAGAGAAGGTGCAAAAGGCTGGGTAAGACCCTTGTGGGGGTAGGCACCCTGGCTCTTTTTGCCGTTGTCGCCGGTACGGCGGGGTGGACGGTGGCGTATACGGGCCACATCAGCCCAGAGAGCATCACGACGAAAACGATTGTCCTAAAGGATAAAGCCGGAAAGACGCGGGTTAGGCTCGCTGGGGCATATGGCGAAGTCAAAGCATACGACTCCGCTGGAAAGACGCGGCTTAGGCTCCGTGGGGATGGTAGTATCAGAGCATATGACTCAGCCGGGAAGAAACGGCTTCATCTCCATGGTTTAGATGGCCGTATCGAAGCATACGACTCAGGAGAAAAGTGGCGGGTTAGGCTCGATGGGGAAACCGGAAAGATCTCTTTCAAGACTCTAAACACCAGAGGAAAGACCTCTCATCCCTAATTTTTTGGAGACCGCGTCCATACCCGCCGAGCGGTAGGGATCCCGCTCGGCGGTTCATGCATGGGTGTAAAGGTATCCATGCTATATTGCCCAAGTTGTCACTGCCCGTGTCGGGTTGGATTCACTAAAAATAAAACCAATCTCGATTTGGTGAAGGCAGGCTTAAGTAGAGAAGAAAACGATGCCCAAAAATCACGAGATTCTATTCTCACCCGAGACAGTGCATATTGGGTTTTACGATCCGATGCTTCCTCCGGTTTTGCGGATGGACTCGGGGGATCGCGTAACAATTCACTGTCTGCCGGCCGGAGAGGCGGGGGACATGCACCCAGACCGTTCCAAGGTGTTTCCCGAACAATGGGAGGTATACGAGAAATGCGAGCAGGGTCCGGGCCCCCACCTAATGACCGGGCCTATCTATATCAACGGTGCCGAACCCGGAGACACCCTCGAAGTCCGAATTTTGGAATACAAGCTTAACCAGGATTGGGGTTGGAACCTTATCCTGCCTTTGTATGGGACGCTCCCGGAAGATTTTCCTAACCTTCGCCGTTTACACATACCCTTGGATCTGGAAGCAATGGTTGCTGATCTGCCTTGGGGGATGAAGGTTCCTCTCAGTCCTTTTATGGGTCAGTTGGGCGTAGCCCCGCCGCCATCCTACGGTCGGATTTCTAGCTTCGAGCCACGGGAGCACGGGGGCAATTTCGACAATAAGGATTTGCTCCCGGGTGCTACTGTGTATTTGCCCATTTGGAATGAGGGGGCGCTATTCTCCACCGGGGACGGTCACGCCGTTCAAGGGCACGGGGAAGTGTGTCTGACGGCTATCGAATGTGGCATGATCGGCACATTTGAGCTAATCGTCCGAAAGGATCTTCGCCTCAAGTTTCCACGGGCTGAAACGCCCACGCATCACATGACAATGGGTCTTAACGAAGACCTAGACGATGCGGCCAAGCAGGCCGTTCGGGAGATGATTGCCTTGCTTGGGGAAATCGCTGGGTTGTCCGCTGAGGACGCCTACACACTCTGCAGCATTGCCGTGGATCTCAGGGTTACCGAAACTGTCGGCGGAAATAAGGGGATTCATGCTATGCTTCCTAAGTCCATACTAAATTCTTGAATCCGGTTCGTTCGCCAATTCAAGATTCCTGAAAATCATCATTTAATAAGATCCGCTCGATGCCAGGGGGTCCCGACCCTTCGCTTGAGAGGAATTATGGGACCCAAAGTAGGTGTCTATTCAGGTGTCTTCTGAGGGTACACAAACCCACACACAGACGCACAACCAGCACAAAGAGGTTTTCGCGGGAATCCAACAACAACGGGGATTTACGGGGGCTGGCCTGAGAATCCCGGAAGGCTTCTGACGGATTTTCAGTCCACTGCTCTACCGACTGAGCTACCCCGGCACACAGCCATCAAGTGCGCGCCCCGGACTTTCGGCTCTCGCAAGGTAGGGAACAAGCGATTCTCCATTCCCGGATGGGATTGCCGAAACACCGGATTCTATCACAAACACCTTTTTACGCAATTCGGCCGGATGGCGCAAGAAAAGGTGACTCCGGGGTGGATTGATTACGGCCATAACGCTTGGTTTCACCCCCGATTGTAGATGATCCGCATACCTGTATAGGAGACGAGAGCGGAAAAGGGCGAGGCCCGGAGACCTCGCATTCGGGGAGGTTTGGTCCCTCATACTGAAGGGCCGACTCACTGACGGCGCCAAGGGGAAGGAAGTCGCGGCCGGTCCCGGCGACTTGGTGCATGCGCCCGTGGTTGAAAGTTCATCGACGGATTTTGAAAGCGTTAACGTTTCGGCCCCCTCTGAAGAAGTGGATCCGAAGAAAAATATTGTATGCTTCCAAGACGCTTGCCGAAGTGAATGTTCAAATTGAGGATAACGCTCCAACTTTTTCTACGCGGTCGTTCTCGATGGAGGCAGACGAAGATCACCTCGAATCCGAAACTCCTCCCCGGCAAACTTCCTCCGGAGCTTTTGAGCCGGATCCTGGGGGCTGAGCCCGTTGAAGACCCCCGTGTCGTCGCGGGTCCCGCCGTAGGCTGGGACGCCGCTGTCCTCGATTTCGGCGACCGCTATTTGATCGCCAAGACCGATCCCATCACACACGCCACGGATGAGATCGGCTGGTTCGCCGTCCACATCAACGCCAACGACATCGCCTGCCTGGGGGGAGTGCCGAGGTGGTTCCTGGCCTCGCTGCTTCTCCCCGAGGCGTCGGCCGACGAAGGGTTGGCCGAGCGGATCTTTGCCGACATCCGGCGGGGGTGCGCGGAGATCGGTGTCTCGCTCGTCGGGGGCCACACGGAAATCACCGTCGACCTTCCGCGTCCGGTGGTGGCCGGGACGATGCTCGGCGAGGTGGAGCGGAGCCGGCTTGTCACGCCTGAAGGGGCGAAAGCCGGGGACGCCGTCGTCCTGACCAAAGGGATCCCGCTGGAGGCCGTGGCCATCATGGCCCGGGAGCGGCGGGATGACCTGGCGCGGGTCTTCGGAAGCGAGGCGGTGGACGCCGCCGCGCGGCTCCTCTACGAGCCGGGCATCAGCGTCGTCCGCGACGCCCGCATTGCCTGTGACGCCGTCTCGGTCCACGCCATGCACGATCCGACCGAAGGGGGACTCGCCACGGCGGTCAACGAGTTGTCTCGCGCGACGGGGCTGGGTGTCCTCATCGAGGCGGAGAAGATTCCCGTCCTGGAGGCGGGAAGGATATTTTGCGATCACCTGGGGTTGAATCCCCTGGGGGCGTTTGCGTCGGGCGCGCTGCTCATCTGTGTGGACCCGGCCGACGGCAAGACGCTTCTTGCCGCCTTGGGGGAAGCCGGAATCCCAGCCGCGGCCATCGGCGAGCTACGGCCGGAAGACGAAGGGGTTCGGATGTTGAAGGACGGCCGAAAAACGGAAATTCCCGTATTCAACATGGACGAGATAGGGAAGATTATTTGAATCGGGATGGCGGGCTTGCGACCGGAAAGGCGCCTTGCCCGGCGGATCCGCCGAGTACCGGAGAGAGGTCTTGAAGTCAGGTCAATACCGCGGGGTGCTCTTCGATTTCGACGGCACCCTCACGAAACCCTTTTTCGACTGGATGCGGATGAGGGACGAGATGGGGTTCGAGACGGACTTGGACATCCTGGATTATCTGTCAAAGGCGGAGGGGGCCGAGCGCTCGCGCGTCGAGGAGATTCTGTTCCGTCATGAGGCCGCCGCTTCGGAGGGGGCGGAATTGGCCGAAGGCGTCGAGCCGGTCTTGGGGCTTCTGGCCTCCCGGTCCGTGCCCGTGGGGATTGTCACGAACAATACCTACCCCAACGTCGAGCCGGTCTTGGAGCGATTCGGCCTCGAGTTCCGGGCGGTTGTGACAAGGGATATCGGCGTGTGGAAACCCGACCCCAGGCAGGTGGAAGCTGGGTGCAGGGCCCTGGGGCTTCCGGCGTCGCGGGTGATTTTCATCGGGGACGGCCGATACGACATGATAGCCGGCCGCGAGGCGGGAACGCTCAACATCGGCCTGCTGAATACGACCCGGAAGCGGACGGAATTCATCCGGCTGTGTGATCATGCCGTCGAGAACCTTCACGAAGCCATCCCCCTCTTGGAGGGTCTTCTCGCGAAGGAATGATCCGCCGGGATTCCTTCAACCCGTAGAAAGGTCTTCCGGACGGGCGGGATGACCGGGTTCAAGGCTCGGCCGGGTTGGCGGCCGGCTCAAGAGAGCGCGGCGGTCGCGAGGTTCTTGGCGCGCTGCGCCAGCGCCAGGATCCCGGTGATGATGAGCGCCCCAACTCCGATCAAGACCGCGACGCTGAACCCGAACACAGCATTCGCTGTTTTCGTGACGGTCATTTCCGGATCTCCACTGGCAATCCCTCGATTCCGGGGGATTCACTCCCTAATATGAGAAGCAATCCACGTGCCATTTACGCGGATCTGCCGTCCTGAGGGATCGCAACGGGAATTTCGAGTAGGGACGCTTTTCGGGGGGGGGGGGGCCGTGAGGCCCAGTTTCTTGCAAGGGTTTCGAGGCGGAAATGTTCGTTGCCCGGATATACGCCAATCGATGAGAGGGGCGCTCAAAGATCTGCTGTTTCAATGGTTGTGAATAACGGATGGGTTTCGCGCTAGTTGCACGATGTGACCGCCTGCCTGCCGTAGTATTTCGTGATGCAGTATTGCTAGGTTGTCCTCTTCTTCCGCCAATGAAAACGGGGCGGGAGGGATCGGAACCTCTCATCTGGGTCGGGCGGGGCGTCCGCCGAGGAAGACGTGCGGTTTCCCGGCCGGGTTGGAAGTGGAGTGCGCGAGCTTCGCGGTTCGGATGTCTGCGCCGACGTTCCCAGGGGGCGGCTCGGTGCTCGGTCCCTGGGGCCTCTGAGGTCTATGGTCCGCTTCCTCTTCCTCTCATTGTATGGCGTTGTGTGAAGCTCCTGCTAGTGTGGCGGGGGACGTGAAAGTCCCGCTTTGTCCAGGCACCTGCGTCGAGAACGCCGCGAGGTGCCCGAGCCGGTGCTGGGCAGTCTCCTCTGGGCTAGCTCAATCCATCCCCGATCAACGCTTTGCGCGGCCGGCCTGCGTGTCTCCGCCGGACCCGGCGGCAAGGCCGCGGCGGGGGCGGAGAAAAGGAGAGCGGAAATGACCGAGAAGAATAGCTTCAAGGCCGAGCCCCCCCATGGGAAGGTCCGGGGTAATTTTGTGATCCCGTCCCCCCGTCCTTCTTGCGGACAAAAACACGAAACACCAAGCTTCCCGCCAGGAGAACCGACACGGCGATCACCGCCCAGACCCAAATGTGGGCCATCCCGAGGTGTTCTCCAAGCCAGGAATAAACCAGGACCGCGGGGATCATTCCGAGGCCGGTGGCGAGGGCGAAGTCCACGACGGACATACGGGTCAGCCCTGCGCCGTAACTGATGGGGTCGAACGGGACGATGGGGATGAGGCGGGCGACGAACACCGCGTACTTCCCATGTTTTCGGAAGAACCGGTCGGCGAGCCGGATTCCCGCTTGGCCGACCAGGCGCTCGACAACGGGCCTCCCCAGCCCGTTCGCGATGAAAAAGCAAATCAGCGCCGCGGCCAGCGCGCTCGACCAGGACAGGAGTCCCCCCCAAAAAGCGCCGAAGAGCGTGCCGTTCGCCAGGGTGATCACAAAGGCGGGCAGGGGGGCGATGACGGCCTGGAGGATCATCAGAACGCCCGACGCCACCGGAGCCCAAATCCCGAAGGAAAGAATATAGGCCCTCAGGGCGCCCAGGTCTCCCATCGAGAGGACGGCCAGGGAGCGGTGAATATTTTCCGAGACGGCGGGAACGAAAAGATAAGCGCCGGCGCCGAGAACGAGGAGTCCCGCGATTGTCCACTTTTTGAGCCGGGAGTGCGGCCGGACCTGTGAGGATGCCATCGAACCCCGCCGGTTTCAGGGCGTGCGGCCCGCTCGGCGTGCCGGGCGCATGCGGCCCCGTTCGAGCCCCGAGCCTACGGAACAACGCGGACACGCCCGCCTTC
>CAYRGS010000008.1:20326-59604 GCA_964423875.1 uncultured bacterium | reverse complement strand
CCCTTACGTGTATCCGCCACCTTCAACACGACAAAACCGCCGATGGCCATCCCTTCTCCAAGCGAAACACGAAACCATCAGCTTTGTGAGATATGCGGGTTAGACCCCTCTCTACCGGACCTGTCAACAGGAGTTCGGGTTCCACAAAGCCTGACCTGAGTGGTATTCGACATTGGAAAATCATGCCACGCCGGCGTGTAAACGAGCTTAATTATCGGGTTGGGAGCCTTCGTCATTTCCCCCTTGTTTGGACTCCGCTTACCGAGGACGAGATGGCGTCCAGTCTTGGCAGTAGACAATACCAGGGTAATGGGGTCAGACCCTATATTGTGTTACATCCGGACCGGGCCGCCGGGCCCGGCAACCGCGCGTTTCGCGGGCACAAGCTGCGGACGCCGATTGGCGTCCGGGTTTTCACGACCCACGACAGGCGGGGATTGTCAGGTGGGGAACGTGTTCGTCATGAATGAGACTCCTCACCCCTTTCCTCTTTCCCGGCCTTCGTGAGAAACTTGGGAAATGTTAAAATGTAAAATTTGCTCCCATCCTGTCCCTCATTTTTCTCCAAATGGGGCCTCCGAAAAGCGTCGGACCTATTCAGGAATTTTGGCTCATTGTCTGCTTAACGGCAAGAAGCTTTAAAATTCTGAAAACTGTGCTACCCTAAAACACATCGGGATTATCCCGTTGACGAAAAATTTGACCCCTATGTTTCCCATCAATCGGACAATCCACCGCCGACCCTCATCCTGAAACCGGAAACCTCTCAGGCGTGATCCAGAGGAAGGGCGGAGTATGTTCGGGATACGGCCATGAGGTGAGGTTGTAACTCATCCGCCTCGGCCAGGGCGGCGGGACGATTTTCCCGGAGCCGCTTCGCCGCTCCTTCCGCGGTCTTCAGCATCTCCTCCCGATACGCGCAGACGGCCCGCCCGTCTCGAACCACTTCTTCGCCTTCCACGAAAACCCGATCGACCGATTCCCCATCCTCCGCAAAAACGAGGCTGTTCAAAGGGTCGATCCAAGGCTCGAAATTCAGCGTCCGGTTCAGCACGACCAGGTCTGCGTGCTTGCCCGGCTCAATGGTTCCCACCCGATCCTCCATCAGCATCACCGCAGCACCGCCCGAGGTGGCCATACGGAGGGCTTCGACAGGGGCCACCCCGCGCTCTGGATCCTCTTCCCGAATGTTGTGAACCAGTGCCGCGAGATGCGCCTGGTGAAAGACGCTCCCCTTATCGCTGCTGTTCGCTCCGTCGATTCCAAGACCCACGGGCACGCCGGCATCCAGGTATTTCCGCACAGGCGCAATTCCGCTCCCCAATTTAAGGTTGGACGCGGGGTTGTGCGCCACCCTGCAACCGGTCTCGGCCAAAAGCCGGATGTCCCCTTCACTGACCCAGATCGCATGGGCGAAGGATGTCCGGGGGGAGAGATAACCTAGGTCGCGGAGGTACTCCGGGATGGTGGAACCGTACATCTTCCGTCCTTGATGAACCTGCGTTCGGCTTTCCAGAAGGTGGGTGTGAAGCGGAACGCCGCGCTTTTCCGACAAGTCCGCACAACCCCGGAGAAGCGCGTCCGTACACCCCCGGGGCGATGAGGGGCCAATGCCTCCCGAGATGCGGGAAGATCGGGCGCCCTCGGCCTTGTCAAGCACGGCCTCCGCGCGCTCGAGGATCAATTCCGTGGGGGGGGGGTGCTCCGCCACGAACCACGCCCGGACCGAATCCGGCAGGCCCTCCAGGTCGATGGGGATTTGGTCTCGGAACGGGCGATCGGAGATCTGCGGGCAGAGCACGGCCCTCAGCCCCGAGGCGACAAACGCAGCGATGGCCGCGTCCAGACTGTCCTCCTCGACGGCCCTGCCGGCCCTCATGTGGTTGAGCCCGGAGGTAACGCCATGTTCTAGCATGTCGACGCAGGTGAGAGTCAAGATAGCCGTGAGCTCTTCCTTTGACAGATCGAGAAATTTGAGAGCGGAAATCTTGTATGGGAGCCAGGTTTCCAGGGGCAACCCGTAGTTGAGACTGCGGATGGCCGTTTCTTCGAAGTGGCAGTGGCAGTTGACCGTACCGGGGAGGATGAGCTTTCCCTGGAGATCCAAGAGGGAGCCATCGAAATCAGGCGGAGTTTCCAAGTTTGTTCCGACAGCCTCGATAACACCCTCGCGGACCAGGAGATCGCCTCTCTCAAAGATATCTCCTTTCGGGTTGAGGGTGATGATGAAGCCGTTGGTGAGAAAGAGATCGCTGGCCATCGGCTGCCCTCCGAGTTGACAGGGGCGCGGTGCAGGGAAGAAGGAATATTGGATCGCAATCGGATGTGTCAAATCATCGGGGTAGAGACCGGATTTTCCCATTTCAAATCCGGACAGACCCGCACCCACCACTCGTTGAAGTTTGGCCCGATTAGACCGCTCTCTACCGGACCTGTCAACAGGAGTTCGAGGATGAAATGGGCGTCAAGTCTTGGCAGTAGACAATACCAGGGCAATGGCGTCAGACCCCATCTTGTGCTACATCCAGTCCGGGCCGCCGGGCCCAACAGCCGCGCGATTTTTGACCACAAGCGGCGGGAGCTGATTGGCGTCCTGGCTTTTCACGATCCACGGCACAGCGGGGATAGTCAGGTGGGGAAGGTTTCGTCACGAATGAAACTCCTCACCCCTTTCCTCTTCCCCGGCCTTCGTGAGAAATCTGGGAAATGTTAGAATGTAAGATCTGACCTCAATTTTCCCCCAAGAGATATTTCCTACCATTTTGGAGAGCATGACATGCACCCCAAATCCGGACAGGGGAGATTTTTCTACGGGTGGGTCATTGTCCTTCTCGGATTTTCCAGCTTGGCGTTCGCGGGGGGGATCTGGTCGGGCTTCGGCGTGTTCTTCAAGCCGCTGCTGGCGGAATTCGGCGTCGCCCGGGGGAGGCTCTCGCTGATCATTACCGTCGGGATGATTTTCTGGGCGGCGGGCGCATTTCTGGCCGGAACCCTCGTGAATCGGTTCGGACCCAGGCGGTTGAACCTCTTCGGTGTCGGTCTGATGGGGTTGGGGTGTCTTCTTTCTTCCTTCGCAACATCCGCCTGGACCCTGTTCGCGACTTACAGCCTGCTGGTCGCGACGGGAACCGGCCTCGCGACAATGACGACCAACGCCGTCTTGGTCTCCCGGTGGTTCGTCCGGTCCCGCGGAAAGGCGTTGGCCATATCCATCGCCGGCTATAACGCCGGGCAGCTTTTGCTCGTCCCGTTCTCGCAATTCCTCATCGGGGCCTATGGATGGCGCTGGTCATTTATCATTTGGGCCGGGATGCTTTGGGGGCTTCTCGCACCGGCCTTGTATCTGTTTCTTCGGGACTCCCCGGAAAAGATGGGCCTTTCACCGGACGGCGCGGCCCCATCAGAATCCGGCCCCGCGAAGCCCATTGACAGGAGAATCGCGTGGATTCCCCGGGGAGAAGTCCGGGACGCCCTGCGGACCCGATCCTTCTGGCTCCTTTTCGCCAGCTATGTCGCGTGCGGATTTACGGATTTCGTCATTTACGTTCATTTCCCCATCTTCGCCACCGGAATTGGGGTCAGCGAACAGACGGCCGCCAACGCGTTCGGCCTGATCGGCGGTTTGTCCATCATTGGCGTCCTCTGTATGGGCGCATGGGCCGATCGGATTGGATATCGAACGCCGCTCGCGATGATCTACGCCATTCGGTGCGTGGGGATTCTTCTCCTTGGCCTGACGGACAGCGTGGTCATGCTGTTCGGCGTCGTTGTCCTCTACGGGCTTTTCCATCAGGCCACAACCCCCCTGACCCCCGGGATGTCGGCCCTTCTGTTTGGACGAAACCCGCTGGGCACCCTTCACGGGTACATGTTGATTGGGCATTCCCTGGGCGCCCTGATGGGGCCTTATGCGGCGGGCGCGACCTTCGACGTTACCGGAAGCTATCGGTTGATCTTCTTCCTGACCGCCGGTCTTCTGGCTGGCGCGTCGGCTTGTTGCGCGGCCATTAAATCACCGCTGGTGAAGACGTCGTAAGTCTCAAACAATCCCCCTGTCTTTGCGCCGGACATAGAAAGTCACGCGGGCGGTTCTATCGCAAGGCCTTCCGGGAGAAGCTCTATGATTCGGTGATAGATTTCACAGACGGCCATCGGCCGCCCTGAGCGTAGCCGAAGGGTCTACACCGATTCGAGAAGGACAATAATAGAGACACAATGCGGGGTAATCGGTCCTCCGCGCGCCAAAGACGTTGTGGTCAGGGCAAGGTGTTTCAACCGCAGCTTGGCCGGCACGGAAGCGCCTTGCGGCCGGGGCGGGGGGGAGTATATTGATACTGGAATGAACGGGCCGGTAAGAGGGCCCTGTCAAGCGGTCCGCGTCAAGCACACTAAGGAGCGTTTCGTGAAGCGTTGGATGCCTCTTATCATTATCGGCGCCATCCTCCTGATCGTCTTCATGACCTTCAGCGGGCGGTACAACAGCCTGGTCGGCCTTCAGGAAGGCGCACGGGCGGCATGGGCGCAGGTGGAAAACCAGTACCAGCGGCGCGCGGACCTCATTCCCAACCTCGTCGCGACGGTGAAGGGTTTCGCGAAGCAGGAGCGCGAGGTCCTGACCGAGGTGACGCGCCTGCGCAGCCAGTGGGGCAAGGCCCGCGCGAGCGGAAACATCGGCCAGCGCATCCAGGCCGCACGGGGTCTCGACTCCGCCCTGGGCCGGCTGATGGTGGTCATCGAGCGATACCCGCAGCTTCGGTCCAACCAGAACTTCCTGGCTCTTCAGTCGCAGCTCGAAGGGACGGAGAACCGCGTGAGCGTCGAGCGCCGCCGATACAACCTGGCCGTCCAGGGGTACAACACGACCGTCCGCCGTTTTCCCTCGAACATCATCGCCGGGTTTTTCGACTTCAAGCGGATGCAGCTTTTCGAAGCCGAGGCGACCGCCAAGAAGGTCCCAAAGGTCAAGTTTTGATCCGGCAGAGATCGCTTCCCATCCCGTCCGGACCGGTCCTTTCGCACGTTCGTTTCCGGATGCGTTGGCTCTTGGCGCTCGCTCTGGTCCTCGCGTTCGCCGCGCCCGGATTGACATTGGAAGTCCCCCCGCCGCCCAAGACGCGCGTCACGGACAAGACGGGGACCCTGACGGCCGAGCAGCTTTCCAACCTGGAGCGCGGGCTGGCCGAGTTCGAGCGGAAGACCTCGAACCAGATCGTCGTCCTGATCATCCCGACCCTTGAGGAAGGGAGCCTCGAAGACTTCTCTGTCCGTCTGGCCGAAAAATGGAAACCAGGCCAAAAGGGGAAGGACAACGGCGTCATCCTCCTCATTGTCAAGAACGACAGGAAGCTTCGCATCGAGGTCGGATACGGTCTCGAGGGCGCCCTGCCCGACGTTTTGGCCGGGACCATCATCCGCAACGACATCGCCCCCCGGTTCCGGAAGGGGGATTTTTACGGAGGGATCCTCGCCGGTCTCCGTGGGATCGCCGCGGCCACGCAGGGCGAGTACAAGGCCGCCCCGGCCCGAAGACGCGGAAGAAGGCGAGGCGGCTCCCTCGCCGGACTCGGTTATGTCGCCCTGCTCTTCCTATTGATGAGCGGCATCGGGGGCTTTCGCCGGAGAAGACTCGGGTACTGGGGACTCGGCTCGGCGCTTTTCCTGGGCATGAGCCACCGGGGTTCGTCGGTGGGCCGGGGTGGATTCGGCGGAGGCGGGGGCGGATTCGGAGGCTTCTCAGGAGGCGGAGGCGGATTCGGCGGAGGTGGCGCCAGCGGGGGCTGGTAGGTTTCGAACGCGCAGGAAAAAGGACGGTCGCGGAAATGGCTCGATCGAACAACCCCAAGAAATTCCTGACGACGGAAGAGCAGGAGAAAATCCTGGCGGCCATCGCCCAGGCGGAGAACCGCACCTCCGGCGAGATCCGCCTGCACGTCGAGGGAAAGTGCCCGACCGATGTGCCCTTGGACCACGCGAAGGAACTGTTCTCTAAGCTGGAAATGGACAAGACCGAACAACGCAACGGCGTCCTCATCTATCTGGCGACGGCCAGCCACCGGTTCGCGATCTTGGGGGACGAGGGGATTGACCGGGTGGTCCCGGATGAATTCTGGGGGGAGGTCAAGGATCTCATGGCCGCGCGCTTTCAGGAAGGGGATTTCTGCGCAGGACTGGTGGAAGGCATTGCCCGCGTGGGCGAGAAGCTCGACGAGTTTTTCCCCTGGCAGACGGACGATGTGAACGAGCTCCCGGACGAAATCTCCTTCGGGGGGGGGGGGAGCGCGGAGGAAAACCCGCCCGACCCGGGTTAGACGCAAAACGACCCCACCCCATTATTTCATCCTTTCCGGTTCACCCGAGCGATTCACCAAATCCCGTTTTCGCGATAACATGGAGGCGGAAGGCCAATGGCCGGGGTTGCCGACCCCGTCGAACCCTTCCGCGATATCCCAGATCCCCACGTCTGCCTCCGGCCGGAGCCTGTCATGACGGAAAAACACACGAATCGCCTTGTCCACGAAACGAGTCCTTACCTCTTGCAGCACGCCCACAACCCGGTGGATTGGCATCCGTGGGGGGAGGAGGCCCTCGAGCGCGCCCGCGGCGAGGACAGACCCATCCTCCTCAGCATCGGCTACTCGGCGTGCCACTGGTGCCACGTCATGGAGCGCGAATCCTTTGAAAACGAAGAGATCGCGGCTGTGATGAACGAGCACTTCGTCAACATCAAGGTGGATCGCGAAGAGCGTCCGGACCTAGACGACATCTACATGCACGCCGTCCAGATGATGACCGGCTCAGGAGGATGGCCCATGACGGTGTTTCTCTCCCCGGACCTGCGGCCGTTCTACGGCGGGACGTATTTCCCTCCCGACGACCGCTACGGCCGGCCGGGATTCAAGGGCGTACTGCTGACACTCGCGGAGGCCTACCGCAACCGCAAAGACCAGATCCGCGAGAGCGGCGAGCAGATCACACAAAATCTCCAACAAATGAGCCGGGTGTATCCCTCCAATGACCTGTTGACCGAAGACCTGATCCTTCAGGCCGTCCGGGAGCTGGAGGACCGCTTCGAGGAGCGGTACGGAGGATTCGGCGGCGCCCCGAAGTTCCCC
Source organism: uncultured bacterium (assembly GCA_964423875.1). GTDB lineage: Bacteria > UBA8248 > UBA8248 > JACPRG01 > CAYRGS01. The sequence goes on along the minus strand of CAYRGS010000008.1, from coordinate 52,492 downwards.
CCCAGCGGCAGCCTTTCACTCCTTCTGCGGGTCTGGCGAAAGCGGGCGGGGGGGGGCGGGGAGGACCTCCTGCGGATGGTCGAGAAGACACTGAATCACATGGCCAAAGGCGGCATGTACGATCAGCTGGGCGGGGGGTTCCATCGCTACTCCACGGACGATCGATGGCTGATCCCTCATTTCGAGAAGATGCTCTACGATAATGCCCTCTTGGCCCCCGTATACCTGGAGGCCTATCAGGCCACCGGGAACGAATTCTACGCCGAGGTGGCCCACGAGACGCTGGACTACGTTCTCCGCGAGATGAGGGACGCCCGAGGGCCTTTCTTCTCGACGCAAGATGCGGATAGCGAGGGGGTGGAAGGCAAGTTTTTTGTCTGGCGTCCGGAAGAAATCCGGGACCACCTGGAAGAAGGCCCGGCCGAGCTCTTTTGCCGGTATTACGACGTCACCGATGCCGGCAACTTCGAGCATGGACAGAGCGCCCTCCACGTGGATCGACCCCTGGATGAAGTTGCCCGGGAGCTGGGCCTGGGCGCCGGGGAGGCGGAAGCCATGCTCGCCGAGGCCAAGGAGAAGCTCTTCGAGGTCCGGGAGCGACGGGTCAAGCCCGCCCTCGACGACAAAATTCTGACCAGTTGGAACGGCCTGATGATATCGGCCATGGCCAAGGGGGCGCAGGTGCTCGATGACCCCCGCTACGCCGAGGCCGCCGGGCGGGCCGCGGACTTCGTGCTTTCCGAAATGACCGAGGGCGATCTGCTCTTGCGGACCCACCGGGGCGGCCGCAGCAAGCTGAACGCCTATCTCGACGACTACGCCTTCCTCGCGTCGGGCCTCCTGGATCTGTACGAAACCACGTTCGACCTACGCCGGCTTCGCGAAGCCAAACGGCTGATGCTTGTCCTCATCGAGTATTTCTGGGACGGGCGCGAGGGCGGGTTCTATTTCACCGGCAAAAACCATGAACCTCTCCTCACCCGTTCGCGGAGCGGGATCGACGGGGCCATTCCCTCCGGCAACGCCGTGGCGGCGGGCGCGCTGCTGCGCCTCGGCGTATTGACGGGAGAGGAGGTGTTCCGGCAGAAAGGCGTCGAGCTGCTCCGCGCCTTTAGGGCCGTGATGGAAAAGGCTCCGTCGGGCTTGGCGCGGTTCCTCGCCGCTTTGGATTTCTACCTGGATACGCCCAAGGAAGTGGCTGTTGTGGGCCCGCCCGGCGCGGAGGAGACCCGCGGCCTGCTGCGCGAGGTTCACCGGCGGTATCTGCCGAATCGGGTGTTGGCGCTGCTGAACCCCGCGGAGAGTGCGGAAGCCGTTGGAAAGGAAGTCCCTTTACTGGCCGGAAAGACCCAATTGAATGGAAGAACGACGGCCTATGTGTGCGAGAACTATACGTGTCAAGCCCCGACCCATGATTTAAACCAATTCGTGAGGCTCTTGGAAGAATAAGCTGTCCGGGTGGGATGCCTTTGGCGTTGGGCGAAGTCAGGGGCTGTCCAGCATCTGCCGGATTCCCGGGAAAACTCGGGGTGCCGAAGTGGGTAAGGCTATTTGGTAAATGGGGACTGTCTGAATATCAACCGATAACGCCTGTCGGATGGCGCTTCAGGACATCCCAGTCGTGTCCCGGCAAGACGATCCCGCCGCGGCCTTTGATGAAGTCGAGGGCATAGAGAGAATCCGCCATGTTGAAGCTGGAGGTTGGCCAGCCGAGCTCGATGCTGTCATAGAAAACGGCCGCGTCACTCGCGAACACCACCTCCCCCTCGGAAGTCTCTGCCGTCACCACCGTTAAATCGGGGCTGTGTCCGCCGACCCGGTAACAGCGAATGCCGGGGAAGACATTCTCCCCGTCCTCCACCAGCCGGAACCTCTTGCCCAGCTCGCGGTGAAGCTCCTCCATCACATAGGCAGGATAGAAGCCCGGCTTGATCAAGTCCGGGTGGGCCGGAGAAGTAATCGCCTCCCACGCCTTTCGGGCCATGACGAGCTTCGACTTCGAGAACGCGGGAAGGTTCGCCGAGTGGTCGCCGTGAAGATGGGTGAAAATAATCGCATCCACGTCGTCGGGCGCGATCCCGATATTGGCCAATTGCTTGACGGGGTCTTTTTCGGGGGGGACGACCCACGCGCACTCTTTCCCGAACCGGGCCACGGTGTTCTCGCTCTCGATCTTCGCCTGCTCCGGGCTGACCCCCGTATCGATCAGAAGGGTCCGGCCCCCGTCCTGGACAACCCAGAAAAAGAACGGGATGTTCAAGACTTCACCGAACCGGCCCATGTGATACAGCGCGGAGCCTGGAAATCCTTGCTCTCCGTAGTGAATGATTCGAACCTGATTGGTCATGTTCTCTCTCCCGTATGCTCATCCGGCTAAAAATTGTTTTGCGTTTCCTCCCCCTCAACACGGACGGAATTTCTCTCAACCGGGGCGCTTGGGCGGCGGGTAGGCGTCGAGGTCGATGGCTTCGCCGTTCAGCGAGAACTCGCCCTGTACCTCGACCGGCCGCTTGATGGCCGAGAGGGCGAAGCAGCCGTTCTCGGCGTTGCGGATCACGCCGGCGATCCGCTCGGGTGGCTCGTCGGACTCGACCTCCAGCCGGTACGTCACGCCCCGGCTGGCCGACTCCACCGTCTGGGCCAGAACCGAGCCTTGCGCCGTGAATTCCGCGTGGACGTGCATCCGCGCCCCCCGGACGTCGATCTTCATCATTCGCGCGTACCGCGCGAGCTGGGTCAGCGTTCAGAATCCGATGCCGATGGTGAAGTAATCCAGCGGGGCGGGGGCGGCGCCCTCCCCTCCCACGTGCTTTCCCTCGTCGCACCGAAGGGTCCAAGAGATCCCCGCTCCCCCCTTCACCACGCCTTCCTTGGCCATGGTGTCCAAGGTCGAGATGTCCGCCTCGACGACGAGCGTCCTTCCCTTGGCCAGGACGTCAGGATCGAGTCCGCTGGGCAATTCGGAAGATGTCACGGTTGGCCTCCTGTTCAGAAGAGGATGTTGGATAGATGAAATGGGTGGTTCCGGGTGTTCCCCGGTGGCTCCGAGGAACCCGGCGTGAAACCCGTATTCAAACCCTATCTCCTGGGACAGGCCGCCGCAATAGGGGGGACCGCCCTGAATCGCCGTATTCCACAAGAGCGGTGAGCGCGCGGGGGCGCAAAGGTGGCACCGAAATGGTTTGGCGAAGGAATTTCAGGGTTCAAGACTTGACCCGGACATATCTGAAAGTGTTGACCACTTTCCCCTTTTCCAAAGTTCGGCGGAAATCTGGAAATTGTTAGAATGTAAGGCCTGACCCAAAGCATTTCCTATTGGAGACAGAAGGGAGGTTCTTCAAGTGTTGAATTGTTGGCAAGGGGCACCGACGGGCAGGGTCCGGCATTTCGGCCTGGCGGAGGGCCGTCAGCCCCCTCGCAAGGGGTTTGGAAAGTTGTTCACACGGGATTGAGAACGGAATGAAATGGTTTTCATCGGCAAACGGGACCGGAAGGCGAGCGTTGACGTTTGGAATGGGAAATTCCGGCTAAACGCTCTTGACGGCCCTGGTGAAGATGGTTGTAATTGCTTCACACGAAGATGGTGACCGGGGATGGTTCCTCACGGTTTGAAATAGGAAATTCCAGTTGAAAAATGAAATTTCCACAGAAAGGGGAAATGCCATGCCATATTACATGGCTCAAGTTGGGTACAAAGACGAGCAGGTCAAGGCATTGATAAGTAATCCGCAGAACCGAGCTGAGGAGGCACGCAAGGTTGTTGAGGCCTTCGGTGGGAAACTCCACCACTTTTTCTTCGCGTTCGGAGAATCAGACCTGATCATCATTGCAGAGGCTCCAGACAACGAAAGTATGGCAGCCATCGCCATGGCGGTCACAGGGGCTGGCACTGCGTCGCATTTCAGGACGACCGTTCTCTTGACAATGGATGAAGCGGTCAATGCAATGAAGAAGGCGGGTTCCGTGGTTTCCGACTACAAGGCACCCTCCGGATAAGGCAATTTAGCCGCGTTCTAAGCAGGAATTGAGGGTGTCCCGAATTTATTTGAGGGTTTGAGGTGGCGGTCGGTATGGGGTTCACCCTATGCGACCTCCTCTTGAAAGGATGGGGTCAGGTCTTGCAGTATAAGTCTCGGCCCGGTATCCGGCTCCGCGATGGCCGGAACTCTCCGGATCGAGCACCCAGTCGCGATTTACCACATGGCCCCCAGGGGGGGGGGAATGCCGGTCTCGCGATTTGCAAAAATGCCTAAGGTCGTCGCCCATTTCTTCTGACCATTCAAGAAGTGCACCGTCCATTTCCGCTGAATTTTCCGCGCGTATTACACTCAATCATCCGTAGATTACACAGATGGATGGCAACAACCCAGGGCATGTGATTTCGCCTTGAGTTCTGCGCAATTTGTGTAATTTGTGGAGAAATTCGATTCGTGTCCGGCGCCTAGGCGCGGCGCAGCTTGGCCGTGGATTCCATCAGGGACAGAAATGCCCGCTCCTGGTTCTCCAGGTGGCGGATCACGCGCTTTTCCGCCCGTCCGGGGTCGTGGCGGAGGAAGGCGGAGAGGATGCCCTTGTGCTCGCGCATGGATTCGTCGAGACGGTTCGGGACGGCGTGGGAGAGGATTCTCGTCTTGATGATCTGTGATCGGACCCGCTCGATCAGCTCGCGCAGCCGCGAATTGCCGGTTGCCTCGACGAAGGTCTGGTGGAACCGGTGGTTGTGGTGGTAATAGCCGTCCACGTCTCCCTGCCGGCGGCACTCCTCCAGGGAAAGGGTGATCCCGCGCAGGGTCTCCAGATTCTCTTTCGTCATCCGCTTGGCCGCGATCCTGGCGGCAAGGCCCTCCAGAACCGCCACAATGGCATACAGCTCCCGGACCTCATCCTCCGTGGGCCGGCTCACGAAGGCCCCCTTGTGGGGGATGAGGGAGATGTACCCCTGGGCCTCCAGCTCCTTCAGGGCTTCCCGGACGGACGTTCGGCTGACGCCGAAGGTGGCCGTCAGGTCCTTTTCGATCAGGCGCTGGCCCGCCCCGAGTCGGCCTCCCAGGATGGCCTCCCGGATTTCGGACGCCACCGCCCGGCTCATCGACCGGGGACGGACCTCGTTGAATTCCGGCAGCCTCGACTCGGTTCTCGTGTCGCGGGCCATGACCTCAGACCACCCCCCCGGCCCGAAGCGCCTCGATCTCGGACGCGGAAAGCCCCAGGACCTCCGTCAGGACCTCATCGGTGTGCTCCCCCAGAAGTGGCGGGGGCGTGCGGATTTCCGCCGGCGTGTCGGAGAGCTTGATGGGCGCGCCGGTGAGCTTCGTCTTCCCCGCTACCGGATGGTCCACCTCGACCACCATGTCCCGGGCCAGGACCTGCGGGTGGGTCAGCACCTGATCCAGCGTGTTGATGGACCCGCACGGGACGCCGGCGGCGTTTAGCTTGTCCAGCCAGAAGGACCGGGGCTGGGTGATGAGGATCTCATCCAGGAAGGCCTTCACTTCGTCATGGTTCTTCACCCGGTCGGTGTTCTTCTCGTACCGGGGATCGTGGGCCCATTCGGGCCGCTCGATCTCGTCGCAGAATTTGACCCACAACGAGTCGTTTCCGACGCCGAGGTTGATGAAGCCGTCAGCGCACCGGAAGGTCTCGTACGGGGTGATGCTGGGGTGGGCGTTACCGAGACGCTTGGGGGCCTGGCCGGTCGAGAAGAAGATCCCCGCCTGGTACGTCAGCAGGGCGACCTGGCCGTCCAGCATGCCGATGTCCACCTTCTGGCCGGTCCCCGTCCGCTCCCGGGCGACGAGGGCCGCCAGGATGCCGTGACAGGCCAGCATGCCGGCCGTGATGTCGGCGATCGAGGCACCGACCTTCGCGGGCGGCCCCTCCGGCTCGCCGGTCAGGCTCATGACGCCGCCCTCTCCCTGAATTACAACGTCGTATCCCGGACGCTCCGCCAGCGGCCCGGTGTGGCCGAACCCCGAGATGGAGGCGAAGACGGCCCGCGGGTTGATCTCCCGGACGCGGTCGTATCCGAACCCCAGCTTCTCCATCGTCCCGGGCCGGAAGTTCTCGGCCACGATGTCGGAGCGCTCGATGAGCCGCGTGAGGATCTCCTTGCCCCGCTCGTTCTTCAGGTCGAGGGTGAGGCTCTTCTTGTTCCGGTTGATGCTCATGAAATAGGAGGACTCCCCGTTGACGAAGGGAGGACCCCATCCGCGCGTATCGTCCCCTTTGCCGGGGATCTCGACCTTGATGACCTCGGCCCCCAGGTCCGCCAGCATCATCGTGGCGTAAGGCCCGGCCAGGATCCGGGTCAGGTCCAGGACGCGGATGCCTTCCAGTGCGCCTGACATGAACGTACCTCCGTTTCCGCCCTCAGCCTTTCCCCACGATGGACAGCAGGACACCGGCCGCGATAGCGGAGCCGATGACCCCGGCCACGTTCGGCCCCATGGCGTGCATGAGGAGGAAGTTGTTGTGGTCCGCTTCCTGACCGACCTTCTGAACAACCCGCGCCGCCATGGGAACGGCCGAGACGCCCGCCGCGCCGATCAGGGGGTTGATGGCGTCTTTCGAAAAGGCCGCCATGATCTTTCCGAACAAGACGCCCGTCGCCGTGCCGATGGAAAATGCGATGAACCCCAGAAGGATGATGAACAGCGTCTGAAGGGTGAGGAACCCGGCCGCGGTCATCGACGCCCCGACGGACAGGCCGAGGAGGATGGTCACGACGTTCAACAACTCGTTCTCCGAGGTCTTCAACAGCCGGTCCACGACGCCGCACTCCCGGAACAGGTTGCCCAGCATCAGCATTCCCACCAGGGGCGCGGCCGACGGCAACAAAAGGCCCGTAAAGAAAATGCTGACGATGGGGAACAGGATCCGGACGGATTTCGAAACGAGTTTGCGCTGGACCATGACGACCTTGCGCTCTTCGGCCGAAGTCAGGGCCTTCATGATGGGCGGCTGGATGATCGGGACCAGGGCCATGTAGGAATACGCCGCCACCGCCACCGGGCCCAGCAGATGCGGGGCCAGCTTCGAGGTCAGGTAAATGGCCGTCGGTCCGTCCGCGCCTCCGATGATGCCGATGGAGCTCGCCTCCGGAAGGCTGAATCCCAGGGCGAGAGCCCCCAACAGGGTCCCGAAGATCCCGAACTGCGCGGCCGCGCCCAACAGAATCGTCTTGGGGTTCGCCAGCAACGGGCCGAAATCTGTCAGGGCGCCGACGCCCAGGAAGATGAGGGGCGGGAAGATCCCGAGCTTGACGCCGAAATAGAAATAATAGAGCAGCCCCCCCTCCTCGAACATCCCGCCCAGGGGAAGGTTCGACAGGACCGCGCCGATGCCGATGGGCAGCAGGAGCAGGGGCTCGAACCCCTTGTGAATCGCCAGGTAGACCAGGATCGCGCCGATGAGGAGCATCGTGGCGTGCGCCCACGTGAGGTTCGCGATCCCGGTTTGTCCCAGAAAATCAAAGAGAGCGGAGCCCAGGGCGTCCACCTTTTCGCTCCTAACGGTTAGAGGGATTCAGTCCTGTTCGAGGCGGACGAGGGTCTGGCCGCTCTCCACCTTGTCCCCCGGCCGGACCAACACCTCGGCGACCGCCCCGGCTTGGTTCGCCTGAATCTGGGTCTCCAGTTTCATGGCCTCCAGGATGCAGACCACCGTGTCGGGCTGGACCGGGTCCCCTTCCTTGACAAGTACCTTGAGGATGTTTCCGGGAAGCGGGGAGGTTACCTCTCCGGTCTGTCCGGCCACGGGCCCGGAACGGGGACGCCGGGTGCGGGACGCCGGGGCAGATGCGCCGGCGTCGGCCTCTTCGGCCACGACGTCCACCAAGTGCTCCGCCCCGTCGACCACAACCCGAAGCTCGTCCGGGCCGCCGGCCTCCTCTACGGTCACTTCATAAGTGACGTTCCTGTGGGTCAGGGTGAACTTTTTCAAGACCTTTTCTCTGTCGCGGGGGCGTCCGCCCTGGAGAGGGCCTCCGCCCTGGAGAGGGCGTCCATCCGTCCATCCATCACCCACCGAGATCGGTCGGGCCGCTCGACGGGGATGAGGAATACCTGTGTGGACGGGGCCTCCAGATACGCGCCGACGGCGGCGGCGACGACGGGGATCAGATCCTCTTCGCCGGAATTTCCGGACGGAGCGCCGCTCGTCCCCCCCCCCCTCTCGGACGCCTGAGCCCGATCACTCCCGCTCTCCTCCCTCCAGGTGGCCAGCCAGTCCAGCAACCGCATGAGGACGGCCAACGCGAACAGGGAGATGAAAACGGTCCCCATCCCGATGACGGTGAGTAACAGGCCCTGACCCATCAGGTCCACAAGTGGGTCTCCATTAATGCGGAGGGCAGTTTGAAAGGCGTCCCCCCCGCCCCCCGGTAAGGCGGGCCTCCCGCCCGCCTTCGGAAGGCGGCCACGGTGGGCGCCCGACCCCCCGTTTGCGCTAGCCTGTCGCCCCTTCGAGCGGCAGGCTATCGCAAGAAAACTGGTGCCTTGGCCGGATGCTACGGCCGCCAAAGGCGAACGGGCGTCCGGCCAAAGAGAGAAACCACCGACAGGCCAAAACAACCGGATCAGCCAAACCCACACCCAACCCCATAAAGGCCCGGATTTACCGGGCCGCAGAAAGTTTTAGAGGGGGGGGGCCAGGAGGGGACAGTTTTCAAAATGTCCCCCCCTGGTAAGGTTTTCCTCCGATCACAAAGGGATATTCCCGTGTTTCTTCCGCGGGCGGCTCTCGCGTTTTCCCCGGAGCATCTCCAGGGCGCTCATGAGCTCCCGGCGGGTGTGCCGCGGCTCGATGATCGAATCCACGAAGCCCAGGGCGGCCGCCGAGTAAGGTGTGCAGAACTTCTTGCGGAAATTTTCGATCAGCTCCTGCCGCTTGGCCTCCGGGTCCTCGGCGTCGGCGATCTCGCGCCGGAAAATGACGTTGGCCGCCCCCTCAGGCCCCATCACGGCCACCTCCGCCGTCGGATAGGCTAGCACCCGGTCAAACCCCATGTCGCGGTTCGAAAAGGCGATATACGCCCCGCCGTACGCCTTGCGGACGATGAGGCTGATTTTGGGAACCGTCGCCTCGGAATAGGCGAACAGGACCTTGGCCCCGTGGCGGATGATCCCGCCGAACTCCTGCTGGGAGCCGGGGAGGAATCCCGGGACATCCACGAACGTGATGACCGGCAGATTGAAGCTGTCGCACAGGCGGACCATCCGGGCGACCTTGTCCGAGGAGTCGATGTCCATGACGCCGGCCAGGATCGCCGGTTGGTTGGCGATCACGCCGACCGGCGATCCGCCGAGACGGGCGAAACCCACGACGACATTTCGGGCGAATTCCGGCTGCACTTCGAGGAAGTCGCCGTGGTCGAAGACCCCATCGATCAGGTTGTGAACGTCGTAAGGCTCCGTCTGCCGGACGGGAATGAGGTCGTCCAGGGCCTCGTTTTCGAGAGGCGGAAAATCGGGCGATTCGCTCCGGGGGGGGGCGTCCGCGTTGTTCGAGGGCAAAAAACTCAGAAGCTTCTTGACCGTCAGGAGGCATTCCTTTTCGTTGGCCGGGGTGAAGTGGGCGACGCCGCTTACCCCGCTGTGTACCCCCGCGCCTCCAAGGTCGTCGAAGGTGATGTCTTCGCCCGTGACGGTCTTGATCACGTCCGGGCCGGTGACGAACATGTGGCTGACGCCCGGGACCATGAAGACAAAATCGCAGATGGCCGGCGAGTAGACTGCTCCCCCGGCGCAGGGCCCCAGGATGACGGCGATTTGCGGGATGACGCCCGACGCGAGGGTGTTTCGCCGGAAAATTTTCCCGTAGCCGTTGAGGGAGCTGACCCCCTCGTGAATCCGGGCGCCGCCCGAGTCGTTCATTTGGATGAAGGGGCACCCGGCGCTCACCGCTAGGTCCATGACACGGCAGATCTTCTCGGCGTGCATCTCGCCCAGTGACCCGCCCAGGGCGGTGAAGTCCTGCGAGTAGAGGTAGACGAGGCCCCCGTCGATCCGCCCGGCCCCCGTCACGACCCCGTCGCCGGGGGTGCGGCGCCGATCCATCCCGAAATCGGCGGCGCGCGACTCGGCGAAGGCGTCAAGCTCGGTGAAGCTTCCCTCGTCGAGGAGGAACGCGATGCGCTCGCGGGCGGTCATCTTGCCGCGGTCGTGCTGCCGCTTGACAGCCTCGTGGCCGCCGCCCAAGCGGGCCTTTTCGATGCGGCCCCGCAACTCCTCGGATCGAGACTTCAAGACCCTCGATTCCCCCACGCGAAAAAAAAGAAGTACCCCGGGTTGCGGGGTTCTTCCGTATTGAATGATGATCATACAATAAGACAATTTTCGCTTCTAGTCAAGGGAACCTGTGGGATTCTGGGAACACCATACTGAATGCTTGGCTATTGGCTTACGCCGCCACGGTGTTCGGTGCAGGGAATTGATGGGGTCAGATCCGATTGAGGGTGGCAAGAATCTGTGCCCATCTGTGAAATCCGCGGTTGTCGGATCCGTTGTTGACGGAATTCCGGCGGATCGTTACCCTTGAAGTGGTTCCGGTCGCAACCGGGAGAGCGTCAGAAGGTCGCGTCTTTGCGGCGGGGCGGTTGGATTCACACCGCGTGAGAAGAAGCCATGCCTGAATATTCAGTGATCGGAAAATCGACGCCGATGGTCGATGCGCCCCACAAGGTCACGGGGGCGCTCGAATACGTGGCCGATATGACACTCCCGCGGATGCTTCACGCCAAGGTGCTCAGGAGTCCCTATGCGCATGCGCGCATCGTTCATCTCGATGCGGCCCGCGCCCTCGGTCTTCCGGGGGTCAAGGCGGTCCTGACCGGCCGGGACGTCCCTCCCAATCGGTGGGGATCGGTCATCGACGATCAGACGACACTGGCGATCGACCGCGTCCTGTTCGTGGGCCACGAAGTGGCGGCCGTCGCGGCGGTGGACGAGGCTGTGGCCCTGGACGCGCTGGGATTGATCGATGTGGAGTATGAGCCCCTCCCCGCCGTCCTGGATACCGAGGCCGCCCTGGCGCCGGACGCGCCGAAGGTTCACGAATTCGGCAATCTGGCCGCGCCGATTGAATTCACGCGCGGCGATCCCGCCGGGGGCTTTCGCGAGGCGGACGTGGTCCTGGAGGAAACCTACCGGACTTCGGTCGTCTCCCAGGCCTACATGGAGCCCATCGGGGCGTTGGCCCGGTGGGACCGGGAAGGCCGCCTGACGGTCTGGACGCCCTGCCAGGCCATCTTTTACGCCCGCAAGAAGATCGCCAAGGCCATCGGCGTCCCCCTGTCGAAAGTCCGGGTGATCCAGTCGGCCGTGGGCGGCGCGTTCGGCGGAAAATACGTGGACGAGCCGCTGACGATGATCGCCTCGCTGCTCGCCCGAAAGACCGACGCCCCCGTGCGGCTGGTGAACACCCGCCTCGAAGAGTTCCAGGCCGGACGCCCCCGCGTCCCGATGAAGATCGACCTCAAAATGGGGATCAAGCGGGACGGGAAAATCACCGCCAAGGAATGCCGGGTTGTGGCCGATACGGGGTGCTACGTCGGCAAATGTCTCGGGATCCTCGTCGGCGGCATCATGCGGATGGACAATCACTACCGGCAAAAGAACCTTCAAACCGAGGGTCTGCTCGTCTACACCCACACCACGCCGAAAGGGGCCTTTCGCGGCTACGGGAACCCGCAGATGGGCTTCGCGCTGGAACAGCACCTCGACGCCCTGGCCGAAGCCGTTGACCTGGACCCGGCCGAGCTGCGGCTCAGAAACTGCACCCGGGTCGGCGACACCACCGTGCACGGTTGGAAGATCGAGTCCTGCGAGATGGAGCGGTGTATCCGGAGGGTCCTCGACGATTGCGGCTGGGATGCCAAGCGGGCCGCGACCGGGACCGGAGCCAAGCGGCGCGGGATCGGTCTGGCCTGCGCCATCCACACCAGCGGCGCCCGCGTTTACGGGGATTGGGACGGGGCGTGCATGGACGTAAGAATCAACGAGGACGGCGGCGCGGTGCTGCTGTGCGGGGAGGGAGACATCGGCCAGGGGGCCAAGACAGTCCTCACCCAGATCGTCGCTGAAGAACTGGGGATGTCCGTTCAAGACGTGGTGCTTACCCCCGCCGACACGGACACCACCCCTTACAGCTTCGGGGCGTACGCCAGCCGGCTCACTGTGATCGGCGGGAAAGCGGCGCAAATGGCGGCACGGGACGCGCGGCGGCAGATTCTCGAAGGGGCGGCCGAACAACTCGAGGCCCGCCCCGAGGATCTGAGCATTCGGGACGGCTTCGTCTTCGTCGAGAACGCCCCCGACCGCAGGGTCTCCGTCGCCGACACGGTCGCGTCCGGCCTGTTTCGGAAGAACGGAAAGCCCGTCGTTGGTCACGGTGTCTACGATGCCCCGAACGATTTTGTCCTCGACAAGGGGCTGTACGGGAACTTCGCCCCCGCTTACGAGTTCACCGCCCAGGCGGTTGAAGTGGAAGTAGACATGCAGACCGGCCAGGTGGAGGTGCTGGACATCTGGGCGGCCGACGACGTGGGGTTCGTCCTGAATCCCCTGACGGCGGACGGGCAGGTGCACGGCGCGGTGATCCAGGGGCTCGGCTACGCCATCACCGAGGGGTTGCAATACGCAGAAGGCCAGGCGATGAACGGCAGCCTGGCCGATTATTCACTCCCCAACGCCGAGTTTTCCCCCAAGGTCCACTCGATCCTCATCGAGTCCAACGACCCCATCGGCCCGTACGGGGCCAAGGGGTGCTCCGAAGCGCCCATCAACCCCACGTCCGCCGCGGTCGCCAACGCCGTCTATCACGCCGCCGGGGTTCGCATCCGGGACCTTCCGTTGACCTCCGAGAAGATCATCCGACCCGGTTGAATCCCAAGAAGGCCCGCATCGGCGGGAGGGCAAGGCCCGTGATTCTCACGACCTCCTCACTTCGTCGTGGATGACGGGCCGACACGGGGGGGAGTCCGCCCGGTTCGGGACGCTTCGCGGCTTTTTCACCGGACCCCTCACACCGGCTTCTCACTCGACGTCCAATTCCGCCAGGATTTTTCGGTAGGCCAAGGCTACCGCGTCCGGTCCCTTGATGTGGAGTTCCTCGCTCAGGTCGAGGGGCAGCTCCTCCGGCCGTTGCTCTTTGAGAATGACCAGGTCCTGTTCGAGGATGGTCCGGTAAAAGTGCTCTTCCCCCTGGACGCCCATCGCCTCCGGGTCGAAGTTCCGGGCGATCAAGAAGTACCAAGTGGTTTTCTTGGCCGAATGGGGGGTCACGACGAAAAAGAAGCACTCGGCGTTGCCGCTGTCCTCTTCCTTCCTTTGGTAGATGGTGAAGGGCCGCGTGAGGCGGTAATTACGGATGTGGGGCACCGGGTGGAACTTGCTGGCGAGGTCCTGACGTCGGAAGAGAAGCGCCTCGCCGTCCCGTTCGAGCTCGATTTCCGACGTGACGGCATGCTCGCGGTCCCCCAGAATCCCCTCGTGAACCCAGGGAAAGTGGGCCTGATCCACGAAGTTCTCGATGGCCCGGGCGGAGCTGCAATCCCACGTGTCCTTGTCTTTGACGAAAACGTCGTAGTCGTCATCGTCGTACTCCGGGTAATCGGCGATGGGCGTCTTGGGTTTCTCCGACATGCAGACCCAGATGATGCCGTACTTTTCCTCGCAGAGGTAGGAGGTCAGGCAGGCCTTTTTGGGAATGGGGTGCTTATCGGGAATCGAGGGGATGCGCGTGCACACACCCTTGCTGTTGTAGGTCCAGCCGTGATAGGCGCAGACGATGCTCTCCCCTTCGACCCATCCCATGGAGATGGGGGTCCCCCGGTGGACGCAAAGGTCATAGAACGCCCGCGGCTTGCCGCCCAGCCGGCAGATGGCCAGGCGCTCGTCCAGAAGCGTGACCGCCAGAGGTTTATCGTCCTTGAGCTCGTCCGCGAAGGCCACCGGATGCCAGTATCCTCTCAGCGCGGGCCAGAGGGCGCCTTCCCGCATGCCTTTTCTCTTCGCCATTCATCCATACTCCGTGATTCGGCGTCGATCGGTTGACGGCGCCGGGTTTTCGGTTTCCCCCGGGGGTTCACACCTTATGCGGAGGAGTGTGTCCCCCTCTCCTCCCGACGCCCGGTTGGATCAGCAAGGCGGGCGCCCCGACTTCAGCGGAAAGTCTTGGGGCTAATTGTCAGCCTATGTGACCTCCCCTCCAGTGTCAAAGCCGGGCCTGTTGAGCGCGCCCTTGAGGCTCCACGGCTCCCGGCTGCCGTTCACTTGGACAAGAATCCGCTCGACAACTTCCCGGAAATGAATCGGGCGAGAGTCAAGTTCCCCTTATCGGTCAGGTGAATCGGATCGCAGAAGAGCTCATTCCGGTCGGATTGCCCGGCGAAGGCGCTTGCGGGGTCGATGATCTGAACGTCCGGTCCCAGCGAGTCCGGGCCGAGTCGCCGGAGGGCCTCCATGAGGATGTGATGGATCCTGGAGTGGATCCTCTTGAGGACGCCCAGTCCATCGTTTCCTGTTGCCGAGACGTACTGCCGAACTGCGTCCCCATCTTTCAGGTTCAGCCTTTCCAGCTCTCCCCTCCGGGGGAGCCGGTTCTCCTGGATGACGATCAAGAGTTTTTTCCCCTTGCGTCGGACCGCCTTCGCAAGCCGCTTCACTCTCTCCACATAGGCTTTCACGTCAGGGACCAGCGCCGAGGACGAGCGGCTCACCCGCCAGTACGCGTATTTCTCCAAAAGCATCGTGTAGAGCATCGACCGCGAATAGAGCGTTGTGTAAAACCAGGGAAACACCTTCTTGTTCAGGTGGTTGATGGCCTCGCCGACGTCGATGAACAGGGCCGAGTCAACGGCCACCTCGTTGTAGCCGCCGTAGTAGATCACCAGGCGGGGATCGAGCGAATAGAGCGTCTCCCTGAAGGCCGTGATCATCTGGTCCAGCTCCTCGGCGTTCCGTCCTGCGTTGAGGACCTCGACCTTGCGGCTCCCTCCCAGTTTTCCCTGAAGGTCCTTTTCCAGGATCGCGGGCCAGGTCTTGTCCTCCGGGTTTGTCACCCCCAGCGTGCTCGATCCTCCCAGGGCCAGAACGCGCACCGCGTCCCCGGTCGGGGTTTCCCGCCAGTCCTCTCCCCGGTATCCCAGGCGGTTGAACCGGAAAGAGAGAATCCGGCCCTCACAGGCGTCCTTGAATTCGAACTGGATGTTCCCGGTCCACCGGGCCGGCCCCTTAGGATATAAGGGGATGTTCTCGTATTCGGAAGCCGCCCGGTCGCCCCCCTCCCAGCCGAAGGGCGCGATGAACCATTTCGGGTCGTACCCGTGCCGCACGAAGAGGAGCGCGCGGGCTCCCAGCTCCCCGGCGAGGAGCAGGGCGATGGCGGGGAGCAGAGCGAATGCCGCCCTCTTCATGGCCCGTCGCATGGATGGCCTCCTCAGGAGCGCCCGTCCGCCTGACCGCCGGGCGAGCGACCGACGTGCGACGGGTCGTCGGATGGGGAAGGGAAGCAGCCAAGAAAGAGGCGCAGGAATTCCTGATGCGTGCGAAGAGCTCGGCGCATCGCCGAGCTCCGCCCGACAAACCCCGCCCCGTCCTTGAGCAGCCTGGTGGGTTTCTTCCAGACGGAGCGGAAATCGGGGAGCGCAGTCCGGGAATCGTCGGTGATGACCCGGACGGCCAGGAACGGGACGCTGCCAGCCGCTTCGGCCGCCGCCGCGCTCTCCAGATCCACGGCCAGCGCGCCGGTGGCGGTCCACAATCGCGCTTTCTCGCCGGGGGTCTTCGCGGGTTGCGCCGCGCTCACAAGCCCGCCCGCAAACGTTCCGAATCCCCTTTCGGCCGCCAGCCTTTTCGCCCTTTCGGCCATGCCGGGGTCGCACGACTTGCGCGACGCGGGGTCGTCCG
This sequence comes from uncultured bacterium, assembly GCA_964423875.1. Taxonomy (GTDB): domain Bacteria; phylum UBA8248; class UBA8248; order JACPRG01; genus CAYRGS01. The sequence goes on along the minus strand of CAYRGS010000008.1, from coordinate 36,587 downwards.
CTGAGACCACCCACTCCGCAATAACGATGTCTCCCATTTGGAGCCGGTCGTCAAGGGCACCGGCCGCTCCGACGCACAAGAGCACCGATACGCCCCGGTCGAGCAGGGCCCTAGAGGCCGCCGCCGCCTTCTCCCCGCCCATGCCTCCGGGAAGAACGATGAGGCCGAGGCGTCCGAGCCTCCCCCGCCAGGCTCTTCTTCCGCCGATGAGGATCTTGCCGAGAGAGGTCAGGCTTCCGACGAGGGCAGACACCTCCGTTTGGAATGCGGAGAGGATTCCGATGAGGGGCGTCGCGGGCTGGGGTGCATCCGATTCCACCGGAGACCTTCGATTCAAGGGGTGAGGCGGTGATAGCGTCCAAGGGCTGCGAGGGGGAAGTAATGGCGATAGAAGTGATACCGCAGATAAAAGACCTTGGGGAAGCCCGTGCCCGTCCACTCTTCTTCTTCCCAGGTCCCATCGTGTGTTTGTCGGTCCAGGAGGAAATCGACGCCCCGCGATACGGCGGGATGTTGGATCTCCCCGGCCGCCATCAGTCCGGTGATCGCCCAGGCGGTTTGGGAGGGCGTGCTCGGTCCCTGCCCGCGGAGGTCGGGATTGTCGTACGACGCGATCGTTTCGCCCCACCCCCCGTCTTCGTTCTGGTGCTCCATCAGCCACTGGACGGCCTTCCTGACGTAAGGAGCGGTCATGTCTTCTCTCACGCTGGCGAGGCCTTGGAGGACCAGATGGGTGCCGTAGATGTAATTGACGCCCCAACGCCCGTACCAGCATCCGTCGTACTCCTGCTCTTTTTTCAGGAACCGGACGGCCCGGCGCACGGCGGGGCTTTTCCTGTTGTGGCCGAACCGCCCCAGCAGCTCCAGGACTCTGCCCGTCAGGTCGGACGTGCTGGGGTCCAGGACCGCGCCGTGATCAGCGTAGGGGATGCTGTTCAAAATGATCTTGTTGACGTTGCGCTCGAAGGCGCTCCAACCGCCGTCCTTGCACTGCATGCGGAGAACCCACTGGAGTCCCCGATCGATGGCCTCGGCCTTGCGTTTCTCGTCACGGACGTCAATTTTTTGAAGACCCATCAAAACAGCGCTGGTGTCGTCGTTGTCGGGATAGTACTCGTTCTGGAACTGAAAATACCAGCCCCCCGGCTGCATGCCGTTTCCCTTGACCTGCCAGTCGCCCTTGGTGTGGGTCTGTTTGTCCAGGAGCCAGTTCGCGGCCTTCACCAGGGCCGGATGCTCGCCGGAGACCCCGGCTTCCTGCAAGGCGTAACAAGCGAGGGCGGTGTCCCAGACGGGCGATACGCAGGGCTGGACCCGAAGGTGATCCGGTTCTTCGATGACCAGGTCTTCAAAATCCTGGAGGGCTTTGGCCAGGGTGGGATTTTCCTTCTCGTCGTACCCCAGGGCTTTCATGGCGAGGATGGCGTTGGCCATCGCGGGGTAGATGGCCCCGAGGCCGTCGGTCTTGAAATGGCGTTCGAGTATCCATTTTTCGGCCTTCTGGACGGCGCGGGCCCGGATCTCGGAGATGTTCTTCTTTTCCAGGAACTTCAGAACGGAGTCCCCGATCAGGAACAGGGTGCGCAGGAGGGTCCGGTTTCCGTTCTGAAACCAGTCCGCTTTGGAGGGTCCCCTCAGGTAGAGCTCTTTCAACGCGTCGGGGGGGAGGACCCGTATTTTCGGCTTAACGGCCGCGATGATGAACAACGGCACAATGATCGTCCGGGTCCAGTAAGAGAACTCGTAAATGTTTACGTAAAGCCAGTTGGGCGCGAAGATGAGCTCCACCGGCATGGATGGAATTTGCTCCCAATCCACTTGTCCGTGGAGCGCCAGGTAGATTTTGGTGAAGATGTTGGCCCGCTCGAGTCCGCCCAGCCGGTGGACCGCCTCCAGGGCGCGGAGGAGGATGGGGGCGTCCTCCTTGAGCCCCGCCAGCTTGAGGGCGAAGTAGGCCTTGACGGTCGCGTTGATTTCCGACGGGCCGCCCGCGTAGGTGTTCCAGCCTCCGTCGGGAAGCTGTTCCATCTCCAGATGCCGGACGGCTTTTCGCTTGATCCTTTCGTCGAGGGTACCCAGGAAGGCCCTCAACATCACATAGTCCGACGTCAGGGTTGTGTCCGCCTGAAGCTCGGCGACCCAAAAACCCTCTTCCTGATCCTGACGCGCCAGAATCCAATCCCGGGCGCGCTCGACCACATTTTTCGTGTCCCGGGTTCGCTCGAGAGCGTCCCGTCCTGGAGCACGCTCTACAGGCAAACTTGCGTTTTTGACCATTCAGCCTCCCCGAAGCAATGGACGCAATGCCTCGGTTGAAGTCTCAGGAAACCTCCCGACGCGGCCTCCCCGCACGGGATCGATTTCCGCAGTTTATGTCGGCCAGAGCCGGAGATAAAACCCCCGGCGCTCTAAAGGACGTCCGAATCCCTCAAGCGAGGTTTAAGAGCAAATCCAGCTCTCCGGACTTTTGGAGTTTCAACAGATCCGGATACCCCCCTACGGTCCGACCATTGATCAGGACTTGGGGCACGGTCTTGGCGCCGTCGGTGACGGTCAGCATTTCTTCCCATTCGGGGGTTCCACCGAAAACCAATTTCTCTTCATATGCGACCCCTTTCTTATCGAATAGGGTTTTCGCCATCTTGCAGTATCCGCAAGGATCAGTCGTGTAGATGATGACTGTGGGTTGGGACACGGCCGCGATTCCTCCACGTTCACCAAGGCGACCTAGGCCACCCTTGATTGTTTCCCCACTCCAGTTTATCGGGTTTCAGAGTCTAATCTCGAAAGTCGCTTTCGTCAAATCATTGCAACCCTTTGGACCGCTTGATCGAATCAGGTGAGCGGGGATCATCGCACATCAACGCCGACCGGCGTATGCAGGGTCCGGGTTGCAATGTTCATTGAGTTTCCTATGGTCTATAAAATAGGGTGTATGCAGGTCCGGTTCTGAAATGGACCGCGCTCGGCGGATTTCAGGAGGTCAGGGGGGGGGGAGGGGGGATGAAGGGCCGGTTCGACAGACGGAGGTTCCTCCGGTTGGCGGCCGGGACGGGTCTCGGCGCGGCGGGTATGCTCTCCGGGTGTGGGCGATTCGGGTTCTCCGGCCCTTCACCGCTTCCCTCGCGCGAGGAAGAGGGTCTCCTCTCCAGATCGCCGGACTCCATCTACGCGCCCCACGGCCGGCCCGGTGATTGGTTCAACCCCTGGTGGAGAGGGACGCGCAGTCCTTTGGGCTATTTCCGGATGAGGCTCTTCTACCGGAACGAGTGGTGGAAGGCGAAGCGGACGCCGCCCCGTGTTCCCACGGTGGCCAATGACGGTGATTATCTGTCCGAGCCGGAGCGCTCGACCTCCTTCACCTGGGTGGGTCATTGCACGTATGTGGTGAAGGACGGCGGCGACACGTTTCTGACCGACCCTCATTTCGGCGCCCGCGCCTTTTGGCCCAAACGGCTCCATCCGCCCGGCGTTCCCGTAGGGAAAATTCCGGCCGACGCCTTCGCCATGCTTTCCCACAACCATTACGACCACATGGATGCCTGGACGATGGAAAATCTCCCGGACAGCGTCACGTGGTACGTGCCCATGGGGCTGGCCGGGTGGTTCCGGGACCGGGGCAGGCGGGTGGTGGCGCTTAACTGGTGGCAATCGGCGCGGCATGGCCGCTGGAAGTTGACCTGCCTTCCGGCCCAGCATTGGTCGAACCGGATCGGCATGGGGGCGAACAGCACGCTGTGGTGCTCCTGGCTGATCGAATCGGAGCGCCGGAAGTTCTTCTTCGCCGGAGACAGTGGCTACTATCACGGTTTCGCCGAGTACGGCCGGAAGTTCGGCCCCATCGACGCGGCCATGCTGCCCATCGGCGCCTACGCGCCCCGGTGGTTCATGCGCTACGCTCACTTGGACCCCGCCGAGGCCTACCGGGCCTTCGGAGAGCTTCGCGCCCGGTGGATGCTGCCCATGCACTGGGGCGTCTTCGACCTCACCAACGAACCCGTGGACCAGCCGCCGAAGGAATTGAAGAAGGCGGTCCGTGCCGCCGGGGGAGACCCGGAGGCCGTCCGGCTGATGGCCATCGGCGAGCGGTGGCGCATCCCGGATTCCCCCGCCGGGTGAAGGCAAGAAATCCCCCGGCCCCCGGGGTCCACCGGTGGACCCGCATTTCTCACCAACTTAAACGCCCGAACGGGGTAAGTCGATTGAACCGTTATCTTTCAATCATTTACCCAACGGACGGGTGCTGACCAACTCCCAGTATTCTGTTTCCCATGGGAGTGCGACGGGCCGGGACGGGGACCGCCCCCCACATCGAAAAAACCCTGCTTTACCCGTAGGGGCGGGTCCCCGTCCCCGCCCGCCATCGGCTCTGAGAGACCGGCGCGGGGGCGACGCCCAATCGCGTATCCACCTGTTGCGCGCATGGAACCATTCGCCGCCCTTCGCCCGCGGCCCGTCTCGCCTGACGCGAGGGAGGCCGGTCAACCCGAAGCGCCCAACCCGTAACCCGCAGAGCGGCCTACTTCCTCCGCTTCCGCCACACCTCCGGGTTGACGGACGTCGGGGGATTTTTCCCTTTGAGGACGGCGATGAGGTTCGAGGCCGCCAGCGTCCCCATGGCCGTACGGGTCTCGATGGTGGCCGAGGCGATGTGCGGTGTGATGACCGCGTTGCGGCATTTCACCAGCTCGGGATGGACCTTGGGTTCTTCCTCGAAGACGTCGATCCCCGCCCCCGCGATGTCCCCCCGCCGCAGCGCCCGGGCAAGGGCGGCCTCGTCCACGATGGGTCCCCGGGAGGTGTTCACCAGGTAGGCCGTTTTCTTCATGGCCTTCAGGACTTTGGCGTTGATGAGGTGGATGGTCTCCTTCATCAGGGGCGTGTGGACGGTGATGATGTCCGCCTGCTTGATGACCGTGTCGAACCGCTTATACTGAACGCCCAGCCTCTTCTCGGCCGCGGGTTTCTGGCGGAAGGCGTCGTAATAAATGACCTTCATGTTGAAGCCCCGTGCGCGGCGCGCGACCCCTTGGCCGATCCGGCCCAAACCCAGGATGCCCAGGGTTTTCCCGTGGACGTCCGCGCCCAGCATCATCAACGGCGCCCAGTCCCAGGGCTTTCCGCTCCGGAGGAAGTCGTCTCCTTCGGCGATTCTGCGGCAGGTGGCCATGACGAGCGCCCAGGCCATGTCGGCGGTCGTCTCCGTAAGGACCTCGGGGGTGTTGGTCACGACGATACCGCGCTCGGTGGCGTCGGGGACGACGATGTTGTTGAAGCCCACGGCGTAGTTGGCAATCACTTTCAATGCCGGGCCGGCGGCGTCCATGGCCTCGCCGTCCATTCGGTCGTTGAGAAGGGAAAGAACGCCGTCTTTCCCCTTGAGCCCCCGCAGGAGCTCCCGGCGGGTCATGGGGCGGTCGTGGGGGTTCACCTGGGCATTCACCGCCTTGCGCACCCTGTCCATCGCCGCCTTGGGCAATCGGCGTGTCACCAAGACTTTGGGGTTTGCGGCCATCTCATTTCTCTCCTGTCTTCTCAGATGTTGTTGATCGCTCTGTCCATGTTCGTCAGGGCCTCTTCGATTTCCTCATGCGACACCGCATAGGAAAAGCGCAGGTGCCCCTTGCCGTACTCGCCGAACGAGGTTCCCGGCAGGCAAGCGACGCCGGCCTCTCTCATCAGATAGGGGGCCAGCTCCTCGGGCGCCATGGGAATTTCCCGCACGTTGGGGAAGACGTAGAAGGCCCCGCCCGGATTCTTGCAGCTCACGCCCTTGAGCTCGTTGAGGCCCTTGACGATGAAGTCGCGCCGCCGGTAAAATTCTTCGACCATCCGGTGCACTTCGTCCTGGGGACCCGTCAGGGCGGCGATGCCGGCCATCTGCTCGAAGCTGGCCGTGCAGGATACGCTGTTGGTGATGAGGCGGGTGATGGCGTCGGCCAGCAAGACCGGCGCGGCGATGAAGCCCAGCCTCCACCCGGTCATCGCGAAGGTCTTGGAATAGCCGTCCAGAAGGATGGTCCGCTCCTTCATCCCCGGGACCTGGGCAATGCTGTAGTGCTCGCCGTCATACACCATGCGGGAGTAAACCTCATCGGCTAGGACGACGAAGTCGCGGTCGATGGCGAGTCGGGCGATCCCCTCTAGGAGCTCCCGGCTCAGAATGCCCCCGGTGGGGTTGTGGGGATAGTTCAGGATCAACAGGCGGGTTTTCGGCGTCACCCGCGAAGCGACGTCCTCCAGCGTGAAGGCGAAGTCGTTCTCCTCCAGGAGCGGGAGCGGGACGGCCTTGGCCCCGGCGAATTCCGCTACGGATTCGTACACGGGAAATCCCGGGTTGGGATAGATGACCTCTTCGCCCTCTCCGGCCAGCGCCAGGATGGCAAAGAAGAGAAATGGCTTGGCCCCGGGCGCGACGACGATGTTCTCGACCCCGTAGTCCAGTCCGTAGCGATTGTTGAAATAGTCGGCCACGGCCTGATTGTGCTCGCGCAGGCCCGCCGATGGACCGTAATGGGTGTAGCCGTCTTGGATGGCCCGGTAGGCGGCTTCGCCGATGTGGGCCGGGGTGTCGAAGTCCGGCTCCCCGATTTCCATGTGAACGATCTTCTTCCCCTGCGCCTCCAGGGCTTTGGCCTGCGCCAGGACTTCAAAGGCCGACTCCGTTCCGAGCCGGCTCATCCGATCCGCGAGTTTCATGGTTCTCCCTTCCGCACCCTGAGACGAGCGCCCGTCATTCCATCGAAGATTCAGGTGAGGTTTTCGCGCAAAGAAACGAACGGCCCCTGTCCCGAAGCGTGAAAGACTTCGGAGACGGGGGCGGCCGCGGCGCTCTAGTTCATCACCGAACGGTAGATCCGGTTGACGGTCTCCACCGCCGCCTGGTTGCTGGTGACGATCGGCTTGCCGAATTCTTTCTCCAGGATGGGGACGGTGTCCAGGGCCCTCATGTTCGTGCACGAGAAAAAGAGGGCGTCGGCCTCCGGGTCCTTGAAACGCTCCCGGGCGAACGCCAGGATTTCCTCGGGCGACACCACTCCGATGTCGAAGTTGACCGTGATTCCCATGCCCTGGATGGACAGGACCTCGAAGCCTTCCTCTTCCATGCAGGACTGAATGGTCTGGTTCAGCTCGTCGATGTAAGGCGTGAAGACGGCGATGCGCTTGGCCCCGATATGCTGAAGTTGTTCGGTGACGGCCCCGAGGACGGTGACGGTCCGGCCCGCTCCGGTCATTTTGGTCAGGTCTCCGGCGATCTTCCGGTCGTAATCCATCCCGAAGATCGATCCGCCCGAGGTGCAGCCGAACACCGTCACATGGGGGTAGAGCGTGCGGATCATGTCCGCCGCCGCGGGGGCGGACTCCCGGACCATGATTTCCTCCGCCTCTTTGGTCGTCGTGTCCAGGTACATCCGGGCGATGTGGACGGAGGATTTCTCCTCCAGGTGGTTATAGAAATCCACTTCCATCGTGGTGTTGGAGGAGGGGACGATGAGGCCGATCCGGAATCGGCCTTCTTTCTTGGCGTCTTCGAGCTTCATGATTCAGGTCCTCATCTCGGGCATGGTGATTCCCACGGCCGCGGGGCTTCCCCCGCCGCTCCGATTTTCAAACGGGCGTGCATTTCGGACAGATTCATTTTAATCCCTGTCGTCCGGCCTCACAACAGAGAAGGGTCGAGTCAGCCAAAGCCCAAGCCAGCCGAGCCGCACACATCGCCCTGGAACACCTCGGTGACCTGGCGCAGGGCCAGGGCTTGATCGAAGGGATCGAGGGAGGAGATCCCGTCCTCCGCGACCACCACGCGGTAGCCGTGGAGCGCCGCCTTGCCGGCCGTGTGGAGGACGCAGATGTTCGAGACCGTTCCCGTCACGACCACGTTTCGCACGCCGCTCAGGCGGAGCAGGTGATCGAGCGATGTCCCGTAGAAGGCGTCGTACCGAAGTTTTTTCACCCGAAGCTCATCATCCCGCGCTTCCAGCGAGTCGATCACCTCCGCGCCGGGAGTCCCCGCGACGGCGTGAACCGGCCAGATCCGGAATTCGGTGTCGTCCGGACGGTGCCAATCCTGCGTGAAGACGACCGTCGCTCCTTTCTCCCGCGCCTCGTGCAGTAGAGACCGGATGGGTTCGATGGTGTCCGCAGAATCCGGGACGAAGAGCGCGCCGTCCTGCCGCGCGAAGTCGTTCTGCATGTCGACGACGATCAGCGCCGTCTCCGCCGCGGGCAGCTCGACCGACTCTTTCCGGGCCTGCCCGGGGAGGGAGACGCCGGTGTCCGCCGCCACGTCCGTCTCGCGACCCGCCAGAAGGGATTCGGTCGTGGTCAGCGTTCCCTGGTATAGGAAGGAGATCTCCCGGAGCGTGGCCTGGTCGTCGAAGTCCGTTTGTCCGGCCGCCGCGTCGACGGGAAGGACCAGGTCGTACCACCGCAGCGCCGCCTCCCCGGCAGTGATCAGGACCCCTTCGTTGGCGAAGACCCCGGCTAGGACCAGACGCTTCACGCCGCGCCGCCTCAGGAAGGAATCCAGCTCCGTCCCGAAGAACGCGTCCAGCGTCCGCTTGCGGATGACGGTTTCCCCGATGTCGGGTTTGCACGGGTCGATGATTTCGACGCCCGGCGTCCCCCGGACGCACCAGGGGGTCCCGCCGCTTTCAGGAGCTATCGCCCAGGTCTCGTGGACATTGCGGGTGTAGAGGACGGGCCAACCCTTCTCGCGGGCGAACCCGCGCAGACGGAGGATAGGCTCGATGACCGACGCCGTTCGTTCGTGATACCGGACGCCTCCGGGCCTCGCCAGGTCGCCCTGCATGTCCAGGATCAGGAGCGCCGTATCCGGTTGAGGCATTCCTCGACTTCCTTCGATTTGGCGAACGCGCCGCACGGACCGGGCGGGAGGGCGTCCAACCCCACGCTGAGAAGAAGCTCTCTCAACAGTCCGAGCGGAAGACCTACCACATTAGTGTAACAACCTTCCAGGCTCTCGACCAAATGAACGCCGCGCTCCTGGATCCCGTAAGCTCCCGCCTTGTCCAGCGGCTCATCCGTGGCGACATAGCGACGAATCATATCCGGGTCGAGTGTCCGGAAACGCACGCGGGTCTCCCGGGAGCCGGTCCGCTCTTCCATTCCCCACCGGACGGTGACGCCTGTGATGACGCGGTGCTCCCGGCCGCTGAGCCCGGCCAGCATGGAGCTGGCCTCCGCCGGCCCGGCCGGTTTCCCGAGCACACGGTCTTTTCCCGAGGCCGGGTTACGCAGGACGACGATCGTATCCGCTGCCACGACCGCCGCCGCGGGCCGAAGGGGGAAGACCTCGGCGGCCTTGCGGGCTGAGTTTCTTCGGGCGAATTCTCCCGGCGGCTCTCCGTCGTAGCGCTCATCCACGTCGGAAGGCAGGACCTCGAAGACCAAGCCGGCTTGTTTGAGAAGGTGTTTGCGGCGGGGAGAGGCGGAGGCCAGGACCAGGGGGGGAGACGTCATATCCTGATTCAGAGCTTCCGGTGCAGAACCACGCCGACGACCAAGCCGAGGATCCCGAGGAGGGAGACCTTGATGGCGAGCCCGAAGGAAAGGATGACAATGCCCAGGTTGACGGCGATGGGTTGATGGACCGGATCTTGAACGCCGAAGTGGACGCCCGTGGTCAGGATGTTGTTCCAGAATCCCTGCCCCACGAGACGGCCGAGAATTTCGCCCAGAACGCTCCCCACGAGGCCGCCCACAACCATGAAGAGAATCAAGGAGCCGATGGATTTTCCGGCCACGGTTTTTCCTTTTGATTGGGGTCCGTTGCCGGGAATCCGGTCCGCCCAATCGGACGATACGCCGCTGAGAAGCGCCCCTACCGGTCCCGCTCGACGATGTAATCGGCCAGGGCGATGAGGGCGTTCCGGTAGAAGGGGTCCAGGTTGTCCGGCAGCTCGCGCAGGGAGGCCTTCGCGCGCTCGACGAAGTCGGCGGCCCGCGACAGGGTGTACTCGATGGCCCCGTGCTTTTTCATCATATCGAGGATGGAATCGAGCTTTCCGTCCGGGGTTCCGTTGGACTCGAAGAAGACTCGGCGAATTTGCTGCCTTTCCCCCTCATCCGCTAAGCGGTAGAGGTGGATTAGGGGAAGGGTGACGTTTCCGTCGGAGAGGTCCTGCCCGACGGGTTTTCCGATCCGATCCGCCAGGGCCATATAATCCAGGGCGTCGTCCACCAGTTGGAAGGCGGACCCGATGTTCGAGCCGATCTCCCCCAGTTGTTCTTCGATCTCCCGGGGCATGTTCCCCAGGATGCCGCCGATGCGGCAGGACGTGGCCATCAAGGCCGCCGTCTTGCGGTAGATCACATCCAGGTAGCTCTCCTCGGTGGAGGCGAGGTTGTACTCGTTGATGAGCTGGAGGACTTCGCCTTCCGAGAGGAAGACCGTGGCGCTGGACACGACGCGGAGGATGTCCGGATCGCCATCCGACGCCATGAGCCACAGCGCCTTGGCGAACAGGTAATCGCCGACTAGGACGCTGGCCTCATTTCCCCAGCGGGCGTTGGCCGAAGGCGCCCCGCGCCTCATCTCCGAAGCGTCCACGACGTCGTCGTGCAACAGCGTCGCCGTATGGATGAATTCAACCAGACAGGAATTGGTGATGCACCGGTCCCCCTCGTAACCGCCCATCTTGGAGGACAGCAGCACCAGGGTGGGGCGGATCCGCTTTCCGCCCCCGCGGGCCAGGTATTGGCCGATAGAGGGGATCAACGGTACGTCGGAATTCAGGTGGGTGGTGAGGGCCTCCTCCACCGCGTTCAGATCGCCCTGAAGATGCTCCAAGGCCTCCGCATAGGACACCTCTGTCTTGCTCGTCGATGAGGAGGACGGTACCATAGATTCTTGATCGCCTGTTTTGTCCTGAACCCGCGGAAATTCGCCGTTTATGTTATCGGCGCAACCGTCGTTGTCAACCGCTTTTCCCGCGCGCTGGTCCGTACGGACCGGCGCGCGGGTGTGAGGAGTGCGCCGAGATGACCGACACCGAGCGGCGAATCCGCATCCTGGCGGGCGACGTGGAAGCGCGGGCCGGGCTGAACGATGGTCCCACGGCCGATCGAATTTGGGACGCCCTGCCCATCCAAGGGACCGCCAACCGCTGGGGGGAGGAGATCTACTTCTCCATCCCCGTTGAATGCCCCGCCGAAGCGGACGCCCGGATCGAAATGGCCGTGGGGGAGATCGCCTACTGGCCCCCCGGCTCGGCGTTTTGCATCTTCTTCGGACCGACGCCCGCCAGCGAGGGCGCCGCGCCCCGTGCGGCGAGCGACGTGAACCCTCTCGGACGGGTCGAGGGAGACGCCTCCCGCTTCACCCGCGTCCCCGACGGAGCGCCCGTCACCCTGGAGTGGGCCTGACCCGGCTCGCCGACTATCCCTCGTCCTCGTACCCCTGAAGAGACTGAAGGACGGAGATGTCTTCCAGGGTCGTCGTGTCCCCCAGGTCCGGTTTTCCGGAGGCGATGTCGCGCAAAAGCCGCCGCATGATCTTCCCGCTCCGGGTCTTGGGAAGGGCGTCGGTGAAACGGATTTGGTCCGGCCGGGCGATGGCGCCGATTTCCTGGACCACATGCTCGCGGAGCCGCCCTTCCAGCTCTTCAGACTGCTCTTTGCCGCCCTGAAGGGTGATGAAGCCGGCGATGCCCTGCCCCTTCAGCTCGTGCGGGATGCCGACGACGGCGGCTTCGGCGACGTCGGGGTGCGAGACCAAGGCGCTTTCCACCTCCATCGTGCCCAGGCGGTGTCCGGAGATGTTGATGACGTCGTCCACCCGGCCCATGATCCAGAAATATCCGTCTTTGTCGCGCCGGGCGCCGTCCCCCGTAAAGTAGACGCCGGGGATGTCCGACCAGTACGTTTCCTTGTAGCGCTCCGGGTCGCCGTAAATGGTGCGCACCATCGCGGGCCAGGGCCGCTTGAGGACCAGGAGCCCGCCCCCCTCCGGCCCCACCGATTTCCCGCCCTTCGTCACGATGTCCGGCACGACGCCCGGGAAGGGCAGGGTGGCCGAGCCGGGCTTGGTGGTCGTCGCGCCCGGAAGGGGCGTGATCAGGATCATCCCGGTTTCGGTCTGCCACCAGGTGTCCACGATGGGACAGCGGTCGGCGCCGATGGTCTTGCGGTACCAGATCCAGACCTCCGGGTTGATGGGCTCGCCCACCGTCCCCAGGAGTCGCAGGCTTGAGAGGTCGTGCTTGCCTGGCCACTCGTCGCCCCACTTGATGAAGGCACGGATGGCCGTGGGGGCGGTGTAGAAAGTGTTGACCTTGAACTTCTCGACGATGGCCCAGAACCGGCCCGGGTCCGGGTGGTTGGGCGCGCCCTCGTACATGACGCTCGTCGCGCCGTTGGCGAGGGGGCCGTACACGATGTAGCTGTGTCCGGTCACCCAGCCGATGTCCGCCGTGCACCAGTAAACGTCCTCGTCCTTGAGGTCGAAGACCCACTTGCACGTGAGGTACGTCCCCACCATGTAGCCGCCCGTGGTGTGGAGGATCCCCTTGGGCTTTCCGGTCGTCCCGCTGGTGTAGAGGATGTAGAGGGGATGCTCGGCGTCGAGCGGCTCGGCGGGGCAGTCTTCCGAGGCGGATTCCATCAGATCGTGGTACCAGTGGTCCCGGCCCGGTTGAAAATCGATGTCGTTCCCGACGCGCTTGAGGACAACGACGTGCTCTACGCAGGGGCAGTCCTTGACCGCGTTGTCGGTGTTCGCCTTCAGGGGCACCTCTTTTCCGCGCCGCCAGCCGGCGTCCGCCGTGAGGACGGCTTTGGCCTCGGCGTCGTTGATGCGGTCTCTCAGAGAGGGGGCGCTGAAGCCCGCGAAGACGACGGTGTGGGGCGCGCCGATGCGGGCGCAGGCCAGCATGGCGATGGCGGATTCCGGTGTCTGGGGCATGTAGATGCAGACTCGGTCGCCCTTCCCGATGCCCAACCCCTTGAGGGCGTTGGCGAACTTGCAGACCTCTTTGTGAAGCTCCGTGTAGGTGAGGGTGCGGCTGTCGCCCGGCTCGCCCTCCCAGATGAGGGCGGGCTTGTCCCGGCGGTGGGTGTCCAGGTGCCGGTCCAGGCAGTTGTAGGAAATGTTGGTCTGTCCCCCGACGAACCACTTCGCAAAAGGCTCTTCCCATTCCAGAACCTTGTCCCACTTCTTGAACCAGTGAAGCTCTTCCGCGTATCGGCCCCAGAACGTTTCGGGAGAGTTGACGGCCTCGTCATACAGCTTTCGGTATTCCTCGATGGATTTGATATGGGCGTTTTCAGCGAATTCCTTGGGCGGCTCAAACGTTCGCCCCTCCGTCAAGACGGTATCGATGCCTGATAGGTCCATTCCATCCTCCTGAAGGCTTTCCGGGCCGATTCCGCAAATTCCCGAACGGCGCGCCACCCGGGGCGCCGCATCGAGTGTTCCGTCTGCGCTGAAGGTCGAGCGGGATTCTACTACGAAACGCTTCCTCCTGTCGCCTGAATTTGGCCGGCGGCGGTTTGCCGACCCCTGCCCGAGAGAAAAGACGCATGGATTGAACGCATCGGAACCATTTGACGTTTGGGGACATGTCCCTGCATGATGGCAATGATAAGGAAAAACCGAGGAAGTCCGTGATCTGTGCGAAGGGTTCTGCGAGGGTTATGCCCCCGCGCCGCGTGTTTGATTGATGTGGGTGGAGAGGAAATCCCTGAACCCGCATCGATAAACCTCAAAGCGGCCGGGCCCCTCGATAGCGGGAAGAACTGACGAACGCATACGGGATCTTGGAAGATGTCTCACGCCCCCCGCACCCATGACACTTACCCCCTCACCATTGGCGGAAAGATCTCCCGCGATCTGCCGATCGTGACCTTCCCGTCGGGGAAGCGCATCGCCTCGTTCGTCATGCTGGGGGACACCGAGCTCAACGAGGTCTGCGCGGATCTCCTGAACGCGGCCATCGGCCGGGAGATCAGGAAACGGGAGCGATCTTTCGACCTCATCGTCGGGACCGAGGCCAAGAGCATCGCCCTGCTTCAGGCCCTGGCCTTGCGCGCGGGGCACAAACGCTACGTTGTCCTGCGCAAGGGCTCCAAGGAATACATGCAGAACCCCCTCTCGGTCCGGTACACCAGCATCACCACCGCGGGCGAGCAGCATCTCGTCCTGGACGGGCCGGACGTGGAGCGGATTCACGGCAAGAATGTCCTTTTGGTGGATGACGTGGTTTCCACCGGAGGCACCCTCATCGCCGCCCATGCGCTGATCGAGCGCGCCGGTGGGCGGTGTGTCCTGGTGGCCGCGGTCCTCCTGGAAAGCGACAAGCCCCCCGTCCCCGACCTGGTTTACTTGGAGCGTCTTCCGCTCCCATGATGGCGTCCGGAGGGATCACCCCGCATTCGTCCCCCGGCCTTCAGCGCGCCGCTCCCTCCCGACACCCGCCGGCGACCCCTTTCCATCGGAATGGGCGTGTGAGAAAATCCAGGGGTTTGGGAGAATTCCGGCGGGACGGAAGCCGTGAGCGGACGTGGGCATCCTTGACGAATCGCTCTCCTTGGCGCCTGCCCAATGCGCGGACCCACCTTGCGGCCCGACCCGGACGATAGGGAGGAACAACATGCAAGAGGTCGCCGACGGGGTCTTTTCCGAAATCAAGTATTACGGGTGCAACGTCTCCTGCGTGAGAACGGACGACGGGCTCGTTCTGGTGGACAACCCGCAGAACCCCTCCGACGCCCTCGACTGGCGGGCCCAGGTGGAAAAGATCGGGCCGATCCGGTACCAGGTGAACACCGAGCACCACGCCGACCACATCATGGGAAACTGGTTCTTCCGGGACGCCCGGTTCGTCGCCCACGAGGGGACGCTGGAGCGGTTCCACGAGACGGTGGGGGAGACCCCCGAAGGATGGCTCGAGCGGGTCAAGCCCATGGACCCGGACGGCGTCGCCCGGGCGGACGGGTTCGATTTCCGCAAGCCGGACATCCTCTTCAACGACCGAATGACCCTGTATCTCGGCGGCCGGGAGATTCAGCTCATCCACCGGGTCGGCCATACCGAGAACCAGGCGATGGTCTACCTGAAGGATGCCCGGGCTTTTCTTCCGGGCGACAACGTTGTGGAAGACTGGCCGCCCCTTCTCCACTCCGGCGTGGCCGCCGCGTGGCTCGATACGCTGGACTTCATCGAGGGGATGGACATCAACGTGATCTGCCCCGGTCACGGCCAGGTCTCCGACAAGTCAGTGTTGGCCGTCTTACGCAAAGACATCCAGGATCTGGTCGCGATGGTCCAGAAGGCCGTCGACGACGGGAAGACGAAGGGGCAGGCGGAAGAGATGAAGAACTACGTTCTCAAGTGGGATCCCATTGTGAAGAAAGCCCCCGACTTTTATCAGGTTCTGGGAGGCAAGAGCATCGGGCGGATTTACGACGTCCTGAACCCGCCCCCCAAGGAAGAGAAGCCCAAGAAGAAGAGAAAACCGCTCGTCAACAAGGGTGAATGAGCCCGGCCGTCATCGCCGAATCGCTCCGGCGGGTTCGGTCCTACCGGAATCTTCTACAGGATAAGGAAGCACAGATGCCCCTCGAAGAAGTGGCGCCCGGCGTATTCACCCAAACCGATTATGAATTGGCCAACGTCGGATGCATCGTCACCGACGACGGCGTGGTTCTGGTGGATGCGCCCTTTGCCCCGGCCGAAGCCCGGGATTGGGGAGCATTCGTCCGCTCCCAGGGAACGCCCCGGTATTTCGTCCCCACCCATGGGCACCCCGATCACATCGGCGGGCACGGGTTTTTCTCCGAAGCCGAGATGATCTGCCACGCGTCCCTCAAAGACGAGTTCGCTCGCTACCCGGATCACCTGAGCGAATTCATCCCCCGGGTCGGGGCCGAGTGCGAAATGGATTTTTCCGGCTTCACGATGCGGGAGCCGTCCTTTACCTTCACCGACCGGTTCACCCTCCGGGTCGGCGGACGCCGGATCGAGCTCCTGAGCGCCGACGGCCACACCCGCCATCACACCATGGTCTGGCTGCCGGAGGCGCACGTCCTTTTCTCCGGAGACAACGTGGTCAATCAGTGGCCGCCGATGTGCCACGAGGGGGTCATCCACGGCTGGCACGACACGCTGAACCGCATCTACAAGGAGATCCACCCCCATGTGATCGTCCCGGGACACGGCCCCGTCTGCGACGCGAGCTTCGCCTTGAACGTCCGGGACATTTTGATGGGTATCCGATTCCGGGTGCGAGACGCCATCGCC